>NZ_MVFZ01000008.1:0-203943 GCF_002042945.1 Citrobacter sp. A316 | reverse complement strand
ACGGCGGTTATCGTACCAATGATGGAACGGAACTGATGCTCAGCCTGCGCCAGGACTCTTCGCTGGATGACCTGCAATGGTGGGGGGATTTCACTCCAGACCTGGGCTACGTCATTCCCAACACTCGCGACATCATGACCGCCATTAAGGTGCAAAACCTGACCGGTCCTTTGCGCTACAGCGTGACAGCAACGCCCGCCGGACACCACGACGAGAGCAAAGCCTGGCTGCACTTTGGTAAATACGATCGTTACGACGATAAATATACCTATCCGGCCATGATGAACGGCTACATCCAGTACGACCTGACCGAAGGCGTAACCTGGATGAACGGCCTGGAGATAACTGACGGTACCGGACAACTGTTCCTGACCGGCATCCTTTCGCCCAACTTCGCCGCCCGCGCCTGGCACCACACGGGCCGAGCCGACGGACTGGATGTGTCCGGCACCGAAACCGGCTACATGGTCAGCGCGATGTATGAAGCGCTAAAAGGCGTTTACCTCTCCACCGCTTATAGCTACGCCAAACACCGACCGGATCGCGCCGAGGACGAAACCACTTCCTTTATGCAGTTTGGTATCTGGTATGAATACGGCGGCGGCCGTTTCGCTACCGCCTTCGACAGTCGGTTCTATATGCAGAATGCATCCGGCGACCCGAGCGACCAAATCTTCCTGATGCAATATTTCTATTGGTAACAAGGACCGGAATACCATGAACATGAAACCTATTCTTACGCCGCTGGCCTGCATCCTGCTGATGAACTTCTCCGTACATGCCGCCAGTGCTAACGACTTTAAAAACATCATTAATCGCACCGGCGCGCCGGGCTACATGCATGACTACGATCACGACGACCACCAGCGCTTTAATCCCTTTTTCGATCTCGGCGCCTGGCACGGTCATTTGCTCCCGGACGGCCCTGCAACGATGGGTGGTTTTCCAGGCGTGGCGTTGCTGACCGAAGAGTACATCAACTTTATGGCCAATAATTTTGACCGTCTGACGGTGTACCAGCACGGTAAAAAGGTCGATTTCGCGCTTGAGGCCTACAGCATTCCCGGCGCGCTGGTGCAAAAGCTGTCATCCAAGCATGTGCAAATAGAGATGACGCTGCGTTTTGCCAGTCCGCGTACCTCGCTGCTGGAAACCAAAATCACCAGTAATACACCGCTTGATCTGGTATGGGATGGTGAACTGCTGGAGAAACTGGAAGCCAAAGAGGGAAAAGCGCTGTCGGATAAAACCATTGATGGCGAATTTCCTGGCTATCAGCGCAAAATCACCGCCACTCACGATGGCCTGAAAGTCACCTTTAGCAAAGTGCGCTCAACCTGGGATCTGCTCACCTCCGGTGAGTCGGAGTATCAGGTGCATAAATCCGTCTCCATGAAAACCACGGTTAACGGTCATCGCTTCACGGGGAAGGCCCATATCAACGGCTCGACGACTATTTATACTACTTATTCTCACCTGCTTACCGCCGAGGATGTCGCGAAAGAGCAGCCACAGATCCGCGATATTCTGGCGCGCCCGGCCTGGTATCTTGCTGCATCACAAAAGCGCTGGGCAGATTATCTGCAAAAAGGCTTAACCAACCCGGATGCCACAACGGAACAAACCCGGGTCGCGGTAAAAGCGATTGAAACGCTGAACGGTAACTGGCGCTCGCCAGGCGGTGTGGTAAAACACAATACCGTGACGCCATCGGTCACCGGCCGCTGGTTCTCCGGCAACCAAACCTGGCCGTGGGACACCTGGAAGCAAGCCTTCGCCATGGCGCACTTTAACCCGGAGATCGCCAAAGAGAATATTCGCGCCGTCTTTTCATGGCAGGTTAAACCCGGCGACCCGGTTCGCCCACAGGATGCCGGATTCATTCCCGACCTGATTGCCTGGAATCTCAGCCCGGAACGCGGCGGCGACGGTGGTAACTGGAACGAGCGCAACACCAAGCCCAGCCTGGCGGCCTGGTCGGTGATGGAGGTCTACAACGTCACCAAAGACAAGGCCTGGCTCGAAGAGATGTATCCAAAGTTGGTTGCTTATCACGACTGGTGGCTGCGTAACCGCGATCATAACGGCAACGGCGTGCCGGAATACGGCGCTACCCGCGATAAAGCCCACAATACCGACCGCGGCGAAATGTTGTTTACGGTGAAAAAAGGCGACAAGGAAGAAACGCTCTCCGGGCTTAACAACTACGCCACCGTGATCGACAAGGGCCAGTATGACAGCCTGGAGATCCCAGCGCAGGTTGCCGCCTCGTGGGAGTCCGGTCGCGACGATGCGGCAGTCTTTGGTTTTATCGATAAAGATCAACTGGATAAATACGTCGCGGGCGGCGGTAAACGCAGCGACTGGGTGGTGAAATTTGCCGAAAACCGCAGTAAAGACGGTGATTTGCTGGGTTACTCGCTGTTGCAGGAATCAGTCGATCAGGCCAGCTACATGTACAGCGACAACCATTATCTGGCGCAGATGGCGACCCTGCTCGGCAAACATGAAGAGGCGCAACGCTACCGCCAGCTGGCGCAAAAACTCGCGGATTACATCAATACCTGCATGTTCGACCCTGACACCCAATTCTTTTATGACGTCAGGATCGAAGAAACCCCACTGGCAAATGGCTGTGCGGGTAAACCGATCGTCGAACGTGGCAAAGGGCCGGAGGGCTGGTCACCGCTGTTTAACGGCGCGGCAACGCAGTCCCATGCGGACGCGGTGGTTAAGGTGATGCTCGACCCTAAAGAGTTCAACACCTTTGTCCCACTTGGCACGGCGGCGCTAACCAACCCGGCCTTTGGTGCGGATATATATTGGCGCGGGCGCGTCTGGGTGGATCAGTTCTGGTTCGGACTAAAAGGGATGGAACGTTACGGCTATCGCGATGACGCGTTAAAACTGGCGGATACCTTCTTCAGCCACGCCAAAGGCCTCACCGCTGACGGTCCGATTCAGGAAAACTATAACCCATTGACCGGCGCACAGCAGGGCGCACCGAACTTCTCCTGGAGCGCGGCGCATCTCTATATGCTGTATAACGATTTTCTTAAAAAACAGTAATCTGTGACATAACGCCGGATGGAGCTTCGCTTATCCGGCCTACAAAGGACACATTTTCACAGGCCGGATTAGGTGCTTGCGCCGATATCCGGCAAATTCATTCTCCGGCCCCACTCCTTTTTTGAATCCCATCACAATCACGGCATTCCCCTTTTCCCTTTTACGCAGCGACGGCTAAATTATTAACTCATCCGACCACATAACAATAATTTTACATACTGGACACCTTTATGAGCTATCCGTCGCTGTTCGCTCCGCTCGATTTAGGCTTCACCACGCTTAAAAACCGCGTGCTGATGGGTTCAATGCATACCGGACTGGAAGAGTATCCCGATGGTGCAGAACGGCTGGCCGCGTTCTACGCCGAGCGCGCCCGTCACGGTGTGGCTTTGATTGTGAGCGGAGGCATTGCGCCTGCGCTTTCCGGTGTAGGGATGGAAGGCGGCGCGATGCTCAATGACACCAGCCAGCTTGCACACCATCGCGTCATTACCGATGCAGTGCATGATGAAGGCGGCAAAATCGCCCTGCAAATCCTGCACACCGGGCGTTACAGCTACCAGCCGCATCTGGTGGCACCATCTGCAATTCAGGCACCCATTAACCGCTTTACGCCACATGAATTAACACACGATGAAGTGCTGCAGTTGATTGAAGATTTTGCCCACTGCGCACAGTTGGCACGGGAAGCGGGCTACGATGGCGTGGAAGTGATGGGGTCGGAAGGGTATCTCATCAACGAATTCCTGACGCTGCGTACCAACCAGCGCGATGACCAATGGGGCGGTGAGTATGCCAACCGCATGCGTTTTGCCGTTGAGGTGGTGCGAGCGGTACGCCAGCGTGCCGGGAATGACTTTATTATTATCTTCCGCCTGTCGATGCTCGATCTGGTGGAAAACGGCGGAACCTTCGACGAAACCATCCAGCTGGCGCAGGCGATAGAAGCCGCCGGGGCCACCATTATTAACACCGGTATTGGCTGGCATGAGGCGCGTATTCCCACTATCGCAACCCCGGTACCCCGCGGCGCGTTTAGTTGGGTGACGCGTAAGCTGAAAGGGCATGTGACAATCCCACTGGTCACCACCAACCGCATTAACGATCCCCAGGTCGCCGACGACATTCTGGCCCGTGGGGATGCCGATATGGTGTCGATGGCCCGACCGTTCCTCGCCGATGCCGAACTGCTGTCAAAAGCGCAGACCGGACGCGCGGATGAGATCAACACCTGTATCGGCTGTAACCAGGCCTGTCTGGATCAGATCTTCGTCGGCAAAGTCACCTCTTGCCTGGTCAATCCGCGCGCCTGCCATGAAACCAAAATGCCGATCGTTGCGGCAGCTGTGCCGAAAAATCTGGCGGTTGTCGGCGCGGGTCCTGCGGGCCTCGCCTTCGCCATTAATGCCGCAGCGCGCGGGCATCACGTGACGCTGTTTGACGCACATGGCGAGATTGGCGGGCAGTTTAATATCGCCAAACAGATCCCCGGCAAAGAAGAATTCTATGAAACCCTGCGCTACTACCGCCGGATGATCGACGTGACTGGCGTGACGCTGAAGCTGAATCACTTTGTCAGCGCACACGATCTGCACACCTTCGACGAAGTGATCCTTGCCAGCGGGATCGAGCCACGCATGCCGCCGATCGAGGGGATCGATCATCCTAAGGTACTGAGCTATCTCGACGTTCTGCGCGATAAAACGCCGGTGGGTAAACGCGTGGCGATCGTGGGCTGCGGCGGGATCGGTTTTGATACTGCAATGTATCTGAGTCAGCCCGGTGACCCCACCAGCCAGAACATTGCGGAGTTCTGCGTAGAATGGGGGATCGACACCAGCCTGCAACAGCCCGGCGGCTTACGCCCGGAAGGTCCGCACTTATCCCGCAGCCCGCGCCAGATAGTGATGCTGCAGCGCAAAGCCAGCAAACCGGGACAAGGTTTAGGTAAAACGACGGGCTGGATCCATCGCGCCACCCTGCTCTCACGCGGCGTGAAAATGATCCCGGCAGTCAGCTATCAGAAGATTGATGATGATGGGTTACACGTTGTGTTGAACGGCGAACCGGTGATCTTTAACGTGGATAACGTGGTGATTTGCGCCGGACAAGAGCCGCGCCGTGAACTGGTCGATCCGCTGCACGCGGCAGGTAAAACGGTGCATCTGATCGGCGGCTGCGATGTGGCGATGGAACTGGATGCCCGACGCGCTATTGCGCAGGGCACCCGACTGGCGCTGGAAATATAACGTCATGTTTTTCGTGTGCCGGATAAGGCGTTAGCCGCCATCCGGCACACGCAATTAGCGGCGGCGACCGGTTTTGACCGCTTTTAGCACCACGAATTTATTATTGGTAGCGATGGTTTCGCAGTTGCCGAAAATCTTCTTCAGTTTGTGGAAGTAGTCGAGGTGACGGTTAGCCACAATGTACAACTCGCCGTTGATTTTCAGGCAGCGGCGGGCGTGGTGGAACATTTCCCAGGCAATGTTATCCGTCAGCGCATGCTTCTGATGGAACGGTGGGTTGCACAGCACGGCGTTAAAGCGGAAAGGTTCGACGCCAGACAGCGCGTTGTTAATCATAAACTCGCAGCGATCCAACGCTTCAGGCATGTTGCTTTCCACGTTCAAACGGCTTGAAGCCACCGCCATCGGCGATTCATCAACAAATACCACGCTGGCTTCCGGGTTCTTCGCCAGCAGCGTCATACCGATAACACCGTTACCGCAGCCGAGGTCAACAATCTCCCCTTCGAGGTTTTCCGGCAGATGCTCGATAAAAAAGCGCGCGCCGATATCCAGCCCGGTACGGGAGAAGACGTTGGCGTGGTTATGAATAGTCCAGTCGGTACCTTCCAGCTTCCAGCTTAGCGTTTGTGAGGCAGCGGCCAGCTCAGGTTTGCTGAACGTACAGTTGATCAAACGCGCTTTTTTCCACGCCAGCGTCGTGGTGGTTGAACCCAGCACTTTTTCAAACAGTTCCAGCGTCGAGGTATGTACATCACGCGCTTTTGCCCCGGCGATGATGCGCGTTTCTGGCGTTACCACTTCGCGCAGCGCACGCAGTTGCTGCTCCAGCAGCGCCATGGTTTTTGGCAGCTTAATCAGCACCACGCCCGGCGCCTGCGGATAGTCAGCGGTACTGTCGAGGAACTTGACGCTCGACTCGGCAATGTCGTTGTGACGCAGGTTCTCGCGCGTGGCAAGCTCGCTGAGATAGGAGTCGCCAATGCTGTACGGCGTATGTTCCGCCAGCGCACAGCCCAGCGCGCCGAAGGTATCATTCAGGATCAGCACCGGGCCGCTAATCTCGGTATCGTCCAGCTGTTGCAGCAGATATTCATCTGCAGCTTCCCACGCCAGCAGCGGGTTAACGTCATCCGTTTCCGGGAAACGTTTAAGTGACAGCGAACGGAAACCGTTGTCTATGTGGCTCATCGGCCCTCCTGAATGGTAAAATTTCGGCGTATCCCTGAAAAGGGTGCGTGAGTATACACTTTTATGATTTGCGTGGACATGAATGAACCAACTAACTTACCTCCAGGGCTACCCGGAACATTTGCTTTCTCAAGTGAGAACGCTGATTGCTGAGCAACGCCTGGGCGCAGTGCTGGAGAAGCGCTATCCGGGTACGCATGACTTCGCGACCGACAAAGCGCTCTGGCAATATACTCAGGATCTGAAAAATCAGTTTCTGCGTAACGCCCCGCCGCTGAATAAAGTCATGTATGACAGCAAGATCCACGTTCTGAAGAATGCGTTGGGGCTGCATACCGCCGTTTCTCGCGTGCAGGGCGGTAAGCTCAAAGCCAAAGCGGAGATCCGCGTCGCCACCGTGTTTCGCAATGCCCCCGAACCCTTTTTGCGTATGATCGTCGTTCATGAACTGGCGCATCTGAAGGAAAAAGAGCACGACAAAGCGTTTTACCAGCTGTGCTGTCATATGGAGCCTCAGTATCACCAACTGGAGTTCGATACCCGCCTGTGGTTAACGCAACAATCGTTAAAGCAAACTGCGTAGTCGCGCACTGGCTTTGTCTTCAGGGCATGCTAAATTGACGAAAGAATCCCTTTTCGCAGCCTGAAGGCCTTTATGATACGTTTCGCAGTAATTGGCACAAACTGGATCACCCGCCAGTTTGTCGATGCCGCCCATGAAACCGGCAAATATAAGTTAACCGCAGTCTATTCCCGTAGCCTTGAGCAGGCGCAGACCTTCGCCAACGATTACCTTGTCGAACATCTGTTTACCTCACTGGACGCGATGGCACAAAGCGAGGCGATCGACGCCGTCTACATCGCCAGTCCAAACTCTTTGCATTTCCCGCAGACTGAGCTGTTTTTGCGGCACAAAAAGCATGTTATTTGCGAAAAGCCGTTGGCCTCCAACCTGGCGCAAGCTGAAGCCGCTATCACCTGCGCGCGTGAAAATCAGGTCGTGCTGTTTGAAGCGTTTAAAACCGCCTACCTGCCTAACTTCCTGCTGTTACAGCAATCGCTCCCAAAAGTTGGAAAAATCAGGAAAGCGTTTATCAATTACTGCCAGTACTCCTCGCGCTATCAGCGCTATCTGGACGGTGAAAACCCAAACACGTTTAATCCGGCGTTCTCCAATGGCTCGATTATGGATATCGGTTTTTACTGCCTGGCCTCGGCGGTTGCGCTGTGGGGCGAACCGCAGAGCGTTCAGGCCAGCGCCAGCCTGCTGGAAAGCGGCGTAGATGCCCACGGCGTGGTGGTGCTGAATTATGGCGATTTCAGCGTCACGCTCCAGCACTCAAAAGTAAGCGATTCGGTATTAGCCAGTGAAATTCAGGGCGAGTCGGGATCGCTGGTCATTGAGCATATCTCCGAGTGTCAGAAAGTGTGCTTCGTTCCACGTGGAGGGAAAACGCAGGATCTGACGACGCCTCAGCACATCAATACTATGCTGTATGAGGCAGAGGCTTTTGCTCATTTGGTTGAATCCGGCGAAGTGGATCACCCGGCACTGGCCGTCAGCCTTATCACCGCCAAACTGCAAACGGAGATTCGCCGCCAGACCGGCGTGGTTTTCCCGGCAGACGAAGCGGAAACATCGCTGACTGCGTAAAGGTGTGTAAAACGAATGTTGCAGGCCATTGACTGAATGCATGGCCTGTAATATTTTGTAACCCGCAAAGGGGAGTAACTTCGTTGTCGGTTGATCGTCATTACGATGTGTGAAAAACCACATCCGGTCGCCGGGCGATAACAAAGGAATACGCCACCGTATTCCTTTGTTGTTGTAAGTGAGACCTTGCCGAATGGCAAGGTCTATGCATAAAAAGCAGCGGCTAATGCCATTCGGCGTTGGCCGTTTTTTTATGCATGGGGAAATACAATGAATACTGTCGGCACACCGTTGTTATGGGGTGGCTTCGCTGTCGTAGTGGTAATTATGCTGGCCATCGACCTGCTGTTGCAGGGGCGTCGTGGCGCACATACGATGTCAATGAAGCAGGCTGCGGCCTGGTCAATCGTCTGGGTAACGCTGTCGTTACTGTTTAACGCCGCCTTCTGGTGGTACCTGGCAGAAACCCAGGGCCGCGCCGTTGCCGATCCGCAGGCGCTGGCGTTCCTGACCGGCTATCTGATCGAAAAATCACTGGCGGTAGATAACGTCTTTGTCTGGTTGATGCTGTTCAGCTACTTCTCCGTGCCGCCTGCGTTGCAGCGTCGGGTACTGGTGTATGGCGTGCTGGGTGCCATTGTTCTGCGTACGATCATGATCTTCGCCGGCAGCTGGCTTATCACCCAGTTTGAGTGGCTGTTGTACGTGTTCGGCGCGTTCCTGCTGTTTACCGGCGTGAAGATGGCGCTGGCGAAAGAAGATGCCTCCGGTATCGGCGACAGGCCGCTGGTGCGCTGGTTGCGCGGCCATTTGCGCATGACCGATACCATCGAAGATGAAAAGTTCTTCGTGCGTAAAAATGGCCTGCTGTTTGTCACGCCGCTGATGCTGGTGTTGATTCTGGTTGAGCTGAGCGATGTGATTTTTGCCGTCGACAGTATTCCGGCTATCTTTGCCGTTACCACCGACCCGTTCATCGTGCTGACCTCGAACCTGTTTGCTATTTTGGGTCTGCGTGCGATGTACTTCCTGCTGGCGGGCGTGGCGGAGCGTTTCTCCATGCTGAAGTACGGCTTGTCGGTCATTCTGGTGTTTATCGGTATTAAGATGCTGATCGTCGATTTCTACCATATCCCGATCGCTATCTCGTTAGGCGTGGTATTTGGCATTCTGTTTGTGACGCTGGTTGTTAACGCGTGGGTCAACCACCAGCACGATAAAAAGCAGCAAATACAATAAGTTTCATCTGCTAGCTGAAAAGCCCGACAGCACACTGCGTGCGTCGGGCTTTTTGTTTATCATGTCAAAATAATGTTAAGTTAAAGTTATAAAATATGATCTCAACGCGGAATCCGGGATATTTCGCTTCCAGAACCCCGTTCTTTCCTTATACTCAGCCATGCAAACATTTGCCCCATCCAGAAAGATGCGTCAACAGAACGCACAAAGGTAAGGCAACAACACAATGAAAGGATCACGACATGACTACGCAACGTTCATCGGGGCTATTCTCGCGTTTGGCGCAAGGGAGCCTGGTTAAACAAATTTTGATCGGTTTGGTACTGGGGATTTTACTGGCACTGGTGTCAAAACCTGCGGCAGAGGCCGTTGGTTTGCTGGGTACGCTGTTCGTCGGCGCATTAAAAGCCGTCGCGCCAATTTTGGTTCTGATGCTGGTAATGGCTTCTATCGCCAACCACCAGCACGGGCAAAAAACCAATATCCGCCCAATCCTGTTCCTCTACCTGCTCGGAACATTTTCTGCAGCGTTAGCGGCCGTTGTCTTCAGCTTCGCCTTCCCATCCACGCTGCATCTTTCCAGCAGCGCCAGCGATATTGTGCCGCCATCCGGCATTGTTGAAGTGATGCGTAGCCTGCTGATGAGCATGGTTTCTAACCCAATTGATGCCCTGCTGAACGCCAACTATATCGGTATTCTGGTATGGGCCGTTGGTCTGGGCTTTGCGCTGCGCCACGGCAATGAAACGACCAAAAATCTGGTCAATGATATGTCCAACGCCGTCACCTTTATGGTGAAGCTGGTCATTCGTTTCGCGCCAATCGGTATCTTTGGTCTGGTCTCCTCTACGCTGGCAACCACCGGTTTTGCTACGCTCTGGGGCTACGCCCAACTGCTCACCGTTCTGGTAGGCTGTATGCTGCTGGTGGCGTTTGTGGTCAACCCGCTGCTGGTCTTCTGGAAAATTCGCCGTAACCCGTATCCGCTGGTACTGGCCTGTCTGCGTGAAAGTGGCGTGTATGCCTTCTTTACCCGCAGTTCCGCGGCAAACATTCCGGTGAACATGGCGCTGTGTGAGAAGCTGAATCTGGATCGTGATACCTATTCGGTGTCTATCCCGCTGGGCGCCACCATCAATATGGCTGGCGCGGCGATCACCATTACCGTACTGACGCTGGCGGCGGTGAATACACTGGGTATTCCGGTTGATTTACCAACGGCGCTGTTACTGAGCGTGGTGGCTTCGCTGTGTGCCTGCGGTGCATCGGGCGTGGCGGGCGGTTCTCTGCTGCTGATCCCGCTGGCATGTAATATGTTCGGTATCCCGAATGACATCGCCATGCAGGTGGTAGCCGTTGGCTTTATCATCGGCGTATTGCAGGATTCCTGTGAAACGGCGCTGAACTCTTCTACAGACGTCCTGTTTACCGCTGCGGCCTGCCAGGCTGAGGACGAACGTCTGGCAAATAGCGCCCTGCGCGGCTAATCGCTGTTCCCCTCCGTCATCGGGCGGAGGGGTTCTTTTCTTGTACGCTTTTTTCAATTTTGAACGGATCAATTCCGCGTTTTTGCATCCGCCGGAAGCGAATAATATTCAGGCCGTTCATCACCAGAAAACTCCCTTCGATCATCGTCCCGCCAATCGATCCCAGCCAGAAATTATGGATAACCCAACAGGCGGTTGCACACCACATTACGCAGCGTACGGTTAATCCCTGGCAGCGGAACAGCGCCCAGGTGCTGGCCAGCGTGCCGACTATCGGCAACAGCTCCATCGCATGCTGTAATTTCGCCAGTCCGAGAACCAGGGTGAGGATAATAAAAGCGGCCATCACCCACAGTTTGCGGGTATGCATCGAGACGAGTGTGCGGATGGTATTAAGCTCGGCGCTCATTCCCGCAGGCCAGGCGCCCATCAGGAAAAAATGTACCCCAATGGTGGCGCTATAGACAGCGAGTTGCAGCCGGAACCGGCGCTCATCGCGATTGAAAAAGGTGGTAATACCGATCAGAAAGGCGATGACACCTACGCCCTGGGCCAGCCAATACGCGGTCATGCAAGCAACCCCAATTCTATCTCGTAGGCCGGATAAGGCGAGTTCGCCGCCATCCGGCAACGGTTTGTGCCTGATGGCGCTGTGCTTATCAGGTCTACGGTTTGTGCAGACCTGTATGCAGGTACCATCAGGTATTTACTACAACGTTACGCCGCTTTTAAATATCGCTAACTCTCTAAAATCATTCCGCTCATTGCAGGTTTGCTTGCCGTTGGCGAACTCAACGATCGTATCGACAAACTCGCTCAGCAGTTGAGGCATCGCTTTACCGTGGATCAGCTGTCCGGCGTCAAAGTCGATCCAATGCTTTTTCTTCGCCGCCAGCTCGCTGTTGGTGGCAATTTTCACCGTCGGTACAAAACCACCGTACGGCGTGCCGCGACCGGTACTGAACAGCACCATATGGCAGCCCGCGCCCGCCAGGGCACTGGTCGCCACCGCATCGTTACCCGGCGCGCTCAGCAGGTTCAGACCGTGTGTTTTCAGGCGTTCACCGTAGCGCAGTACGTCCACCACCTGGCTGGAGCCCGCTTTTTGCGTGCAGCCCAGAGATTTATCTTCCAGCGTGGTGATACCGCCCGCTTTGTTGCCCGGCGATGGGTTCTCGTAGATCGGCTGGTCGTGGGCAATGAAGTACTGCTTGAAGTCATTGACCATGGTGACCAGCTTGCCGAACGTTTCTTCATCGCGGCAGTGGTCCATCAGCAGCTGCTCGGCGCCGAACATTTCCGGTACTTCGGTCAGTACGGTGGTGCCGCCGTTGGCAATCACGTAGTCAGAAAAACGCCCCAGCATCGGGTTGGCGGTAATACCGGACAGGCCGTCAGAGCCGCCACATTCCAGACCAAACTTCAGCTCACCCAGTTTACCCGGCTCACGCTTATCGTTACGCATCACGTTGTACAACTGGTGAAGATGTTCAATCCCCGCTTCCACTTCGTCTTCCTGATGTTGGCAGACCATGAAGTGAACGCGCTCAGGATCGTACTCGCCTAAGGTTTCGCGGAAGGCATCAACCTGGTTGTTTTCACAACCAAGGCCGACCACCAGCACCGCACCCGCATTCGGGTGACGCACCATGTTTTGCAGCATGGTGCGGGTGTTAATGTGGTCGTCGCCGAGCTGTGAACAGCCGTAGGTGTGGCTGAAGAGATGCACGCCGTCGATTCCTTCGGCGTCGTTAGTCTCTTTCAGAAAACGGTTCTGCATCTGGCGCGCCATGGCGTTAACGCAGCCTACCGTCGGCAGGATCCACAGTTCGTTGCGCACGCCGACGTCACCGTTGGCACGACGGTAGATCTGCACATCGCGATCCGCCGGTTGTGCAACTTCCGCCTGAAAATCAGGTTGGTAGCTATACGTGTCCAGGTCGCTAAGATTGGTGCGCGTGTTGTGAGCATGAATATGCTCACCCGCCGCAACGTCCACCAGCGTATGGCCAATTGGCAAACCGTATTTAATGACGTTTTCGCCTTTCGCAATATCGCGTAAAGCGAATTTATGGCCACGAGAGACCGCCTGACGCAGGGTTACCGCCTGCCCATCAACGGTGACTTCGGTTCCTTCAGCCAAATCAGCAAGCGCTACCGCGACGTTATCCAGCGCATGGATCTTAATGTATTGCATACCTTCACCCAGGCCTTAGTTCAGTTCAATGGCGAAGTAATCACGCGCATTGTTAAAGCAAATATTTCTGACCATTTCACCCAGCAACTGGATATCTGCCGGTGCTTCACCTGCAGCAACCCAACGGCCAATCATCTGGCACAGAATGCGGCGGAAGTATTCATGGCGCGTGTATGACAGGAAGCTGCGGCTATCGGTCAGCATGCCGACGAAGCGGCTCAGCAAACCGAGCTGGGCCAGCTGCGTCATCTGACGTTCCATCCCGTCTTTCTGATCGTTGAACCACCAGCCGGAACCGAACTGCATCTTGCCCGGCATACCTTCGCCCTGGAAGTTGCCGATCATGGTGCCCAGCACTTCGTTATCACGCGGGTTCAGGCAATAGAGAATGGTTTTCGGCAGCAGGTTCTGTTCGTTCTGCTTGCTCAGCAGTTTGGACAGTTCTTCGGCCATCGGACGGTCATTAATGGAGTCGAAACCGACATCCGCGCCCAACAGTTTGAACTGGCGCAGGTTGTTATTACGCAGCGCGCCGATGTGGTACTGCTGTACCCATTCGCGACGAGCATATTCCGCACCAAGGAACACCAGCACGGCGGTTTTAAACTGGGCAACTTCATGCTCGCTCAGGGTTTCACCCGCCAGGCGACGCGCCAGAATGCTATCCAGTTCAGATTCGTTAGATTCGGCAAACAGCACCACGTCCAGCGCGTGGTCAGAGACTTTGCAGCCGTGAGCCGCGAAGTGATCCAGACGTTTGGTCAGCGCGGTCTGCAGGTCTGCAAAACGACGAATGTCGGTATCGGACACTTCGCCCAACTTCGCCATATAGTCATTAAAGGTCGCCAGCTCAATGTTAAAGGCTTTATCCGGACGCCAGCTCGGCAGCACTTTCACATCAAAGCTGCCGTCTTTAGCAACGGCCGCATGGTGCTCCAGAGAGTCGATCGGATCATCGGTAGTGCCAACCATTTTCACGTTCATCTGCTGCATGATGCCGCGTGCGGAGAACTTATCCTGCGCCAGCAGCTCGTTGCACTGGTTCCAGATTTCGTCAGCCGTTGCCGGAGACAGCAGCTTACCTGTAATACCAAACGGACGACGTAATTCGAGGTGGGTCCAGTGATACAGCGGGTTACCGATAGTGTGCGGAACCGTAGCTGCCCATGCGTCAAACTTCTCGCGATCGGACGCATCGCCGGTACACAAGCGCTCAGCGACGCCGTTGGTACGCATCGCACGCCATTTGTAGTGATCACCCTTGAGCCAGATGTCATACAGATTATTAAAACGGTAGTTTTCAGCGATTTGTTGCGGTGGTAAATGGCAGTGGTAATCGAAGATCGGCTGGTCTTTGGCGTAATCATGGTACAGACGGCGGGCAAATTCGGTGTCCAGCAGGAAATCTTCAGTCATAAACGGGGTCATTATCGTCTTCCTCTCAGCGAGTGCGTCAGATTGCTTATGTTTTGATGTTGACAAAGTTATCACACCAATTTCCATGCACTGAAGATATTTTCGTGAGTTAGATCAACAAATGGTGACAAAAAAATTACTCTCAAAGAGGTAAACCAGGCGTCAAGCCGCGCCAGCGCTGGCTTTGCTGAATCGAAATAATGACCACACGAAGATTCACACTTTTGTGATGGCACTCACCTTTTAAAGTTGTATGACAAGTTATCTTTTGGCCGTCGCGATACATAAGCCGACGGAATGCAAGTTACCGATGTATAACCATCGGATTGACCGGTACGGAAACCGAATTAGCACAATTATTGACATGGCAAAGTTCGGGGAGTACCGGCTTTTTTTCGGTCCCCCTCGTAAAAGAACATCCTCCGCCCTGAACTGGAAGATGACCGCTCGTTCGCGGACATAACAAAACGATGAGGTTTTACATGCGTAAAATTAAAGGGTTACGTTGGTACATGATTGCACTGGTGACGCTTGGCACCGTGCTGGGTTACCTGACACGTAACACTGTGGCGGCAGCTGCGCCAACTCTGATGGAAGAGTTACACATCTCCACTCAACAGTATTCCTATATCATCGCAGCGTATTCTGCTGCTTACACCGTAATGCAACCCGTTGCCGGCTACGTGCTCGATGTGCTCGGCACAAAAGTGGGTTACGCGATGTTCGCCGTTCTGTGGGCCGTTTTCTGTGGCGCGACCGCACTGGCTGGCAGTTGGGGTGGACTGGCGCTGGCGCGTGGAGCGGTAGGTGCTGCTGAAGCCGCAATGATCCCTGCGGGTCTGAAAGCCAGCTCTGAGTGGTTCCCGGCAAAAGAACGTTCAATTGCCGTAGGGTACTTTAACGTCGGTTCTTCTATCGGTGCGATGATTGCTCCTCCGCTGGTGGTCTGGGCAATCGTCATGCACAGCTGGCAGATGGCATTCATTATTTCCGGTGCGCTGAGCTTCATCTGGGCGATGTGCTGGCTTGTGTTCTACAAACACCCGCGCGACCAGAAAAAACTGTCTGATGAAGAACGTGATTACATTCTGAATGGTCAGGAATCACAGCATAAAAATGCGACCTCGAAAAAAATGTCGCTCGGTCAGATCCTGCGTAACCGCCAGTTCTGGGGCATCGCGCTGCCACGTTTCCTGGCAGAGCCGGCCTGGGGTACCTTCAACGCCTGGATCCCGCTGTTCATGTTTAAAGTCTACGGCTTTAACCTGAAAGAGATTGCGATGTTTGCCTGGATGCCGATGCTGTTTGCTGACCTGGGCTGTATCGTTGGGGGCTACTTACCGCCGCTGTTCCAGCGCTGGTTCGGCGTTAACCTGATCGTTTCACGTAAAATGGTCGTCACCATGGGCGCATTGCTGATGATTGGCCCAGGGATGATTGGCCTGTTCACCAGCCCATATATTGCTATCGCCCTGCTGTGCGTTGGCGGCTTTGCTCACCAGGCGCTGTCCGGCGCGCTGATTACGCTCTCTTCTGACGTATTTGGTCGTAATGAAGTGGCAACGGCAAACGGCCTGACCGGTATGTCCGCCTGGCTTGCAAGTACGCTGTTTGCACTGGTTGTTGGCGCACTGGCTGACACCATCGGCTTTAGCCCGCTGTTCGCCGTACTGGCGGTATTCGACCTGCTCGGTGCGTTAGTCATCTGGACGGTATTGCAGAACAAATCGGCCAGCGAGGTCGATTCAGGATCACAGACTGGCGATCCCGCTCCGCAAAATTAGCCCGATGCAACATAACAAGGGTATATAATGCGAAGCCGCCAGTTATCTGGCGGCTTTTTTATCGCCGCGAGTGGAGCCGTAATCGCAAAAGTGGTATAACAAATATAGTCTGCCGTATCATACCTGGAGCGCATATGGAAATCACCGAACCACGACGTTTGTACCAACAACTGGCTGCTGATCTGAAAGAACGCATTGAGCAGGGCGTCTATCTGGTGGGTGATAAACTCCCCGCCGAGCGCTTTATCGCCGATGAAAAAAATGTCAGCCGTACCGTGGTTCGTGAAGCAATTATCATGCTCGAGGTTGAGGGTTACGTTGAGGTGCGCAAAGGATCGGGGATCCACGTCATTTCCAACCAACCCAGGCACTATGTCGCGCCAGATGAAAACCTGGAGTTCGCCAGCTACGGTCCTTTTGAATTGCTCCAGGCGCGTCAGCTCATTGAGAGTAACATTGCCGAGTTTGCCGCCACCCAGGTGACCAAACAGGACATCATGAAGCTGATGGAGATTCAGGAGAAATCACGTAACGAAAAAAGCTTTCGTGACTCCGAGTGGGATCTCCAGTTCCATGTGCAGGTCGCCCTGGCAACGCAGAACTCTGCTCTGGCCGCGATTGTTGAAAAAATGTGGACTCAGCGTATTCACAACCCCTACTGGAAGAAATTACACGACCACATCGATCTGCGCACGGTTGATAACTGGTGTGATGACCATGACCAGATCCTGCGGGCGCTGATTCGCAAAGATCCTCATGCCGCCAAACTGGCGATGTGGCAGCATCTTGAGAACACGAAGCAGATGCTGTTTAACGAAACCAGCGATGATTTTGAGTTCAACGCGGACCGTTATCTATTTACCGAAAATCCGGTCGTTCACCTCGATACAGCGGCTAACAGCGCAAAATAAACAATCTTATCAATGCAGGCGCGACCACGCGCCTGTTTCTGACACTTGGTAAGCGTTAGGTATAAAGTGTCAGCCTGTGTAAATCCTCTCGCCTCCCTCCATTGCGATAAGCAAAATCACAGTTCAACAACCGTAATTTCTATAACGGACTACGTTGACCTTTGTTACAATTAGATGCTGTTTGAATTTTTGTGTTTAAGAGCTTGCTAACTTCACAACTTTACAGGGAATAGTTCAGGCCGTGAGTTTGTAACAGACCACAAGTCATGTAAAAAATATTAATAAAATCGTGGTGTTACAAAATCCCAAAAACCGGCATGACGACAACCGATTCTCCAGGAATATTGAATGGAACTACTGACTCAATTACTAAATGCTTTATGGGCTCAGGATTTTGAAACGCTGGCCAATCCTTCCATGATTGGCATGCTCTATTTTGTACTCTTTACTATTTTGTTTCTGGAAAACGGACTGCTGCCAGCAGCCTTTTTACCTGGCGACAGTTTGCTGGTACTGGTCGGCGTACTTATTGCCAAAGGCGCGATGGGTTTTCCGCAAACGGTACTGCTGCTCACCACCGCAGCCAGCCTTGGTTGCTGGCTCAGCTATATACAAGGTCGATGGTTGGGTAATACCCGCACCGTGCAAAACTGGTTATCTCATCTTCCTGCACATTATCATCAGCGTGCGCATCATCTGTTCCATAAGCATGGCTTGTCTGCACTGCTGGTCGGCCGCTTTATCGCGTTTGTCAGAACATTACTGCCGACCATCGCAGGATTGTCTGGCCTGAACAATGCGCGCTTTCAGTTCTTCAACTGGATGAGCGGACTGCTTTGGGTCCTTATTCTCACATCGCTGGGTTATCTGCTGGGCAAAACACCGGTGTTTCTCAAATATGAAGATCAGCTGATGTCTTGTCTGATGCTGCTTCCCGTGGTGTTACTGGTGTTTGGTCTGGCAGGTTCACTGGTTGTTCTTTGGAAAAAGAAATACGGGAACCGAGGGTAAATTATGCTGAAATCATGCATAACGCTCCGACGACTTGCCTGGTCCACCACTTTTATGTTGTTCATCGGCGCGTTGCTCCTGACCTGGTCGGTCATTCGCCAGCAGGAATCAACGCTTGCCATTCGTGCCGTAAACCAGGGAGTCAGCATGCCTGATGGCTTCTCTATCTGGCATCACCTGGATGCCAACGGCATTCGTTTTAAAAGCATCACTCCGCAAAATGACGCACTGCTGATTACCTTTGATTCCAGCGCGCAGAGCGCAGCGGCTAAGGTCGTACTGGATCGAACGCTACCGCACGGTTTCGTTATCGCTCAGCAGGATGATGATAATCAGGCGGTTCAGTGGTTATCCCGCTTACGTGATACGCCACATCGCTTTGGTTAATTTCCAGGAATCTGAATTAGATCACTTACTTTGGTGATTTCACCGTTTAGCGCCTATGATTAATAAACTGGGCTTATGACCCAACGTTTTATTATTCTGGAGCATCGACCCTACACCACGAGGTCGAATCACAATGGAAGGTCAAGAATGAAATACCGCATCGCTTTGGCAATTAGCCTTTTCGCTCTCAGTGCCGGCAGCTACGCCAACACCCTCTGTCAGGAAAAAGAACAAGACATTCAGCGGGAGATTAGCTATGCCGAAAAACACAACAATCAGAGCCGTATCAATGGGCTGAACAAAGCGCTGAGCGAAGTCAGGGCAAACTGTACTGACAGCAAACTGCGCGCCAACCATCAGAAAAAAATCGCCGAGCAGAAAAATGAGATTGCCGAGCGTCAACGTGACTTAGCCGAGGCAAAGCAAAAAGGCGATGCGGATAAGGTAGCAAAGCGCGAGCATAAGCTTGCTGAAGCTCAGAAAGAGCTGAAAGAACTCGAGACCCGCGATTACTAAGTACGGTAACTAGCCACTCAACTGGAGAAAACTATGTCGAAAGATAATGCTACGGAAAACCTGCGCGCTGAGCTGAAATCTCTTGCGGATACGCTTGAAGAAGTACTTAGCTCCTCTGGCGATAAGTCGAAGGAAGAGATGAGTAAAATTCGCAGCAAAGCCGAACATGCGCTGCGCGAGAGCCGCCATCGCCTGAGTGAAACCAGCGATGTGATTGCCAAACAGACCCGTGAGGCCGCGGCTAAAGCCGATAACTACGTGCGCGAAAACCCATGGACAGGCGTCGGCATTGGCGCTGCAGTCGGTGTGGTGCTTGGTGTACTGTTGTCGCGCCGTTAATAATGGCTGATTCTCAACACGCACAAGGTCCAGGCAAAGGCGTACTGGGTATTGGACAGCGGATCCTGACGATTCTCGTTGAGATCGTAGAGACGCGGCTACGGCTGGCCGTCGTTGAGCTGGAAGAGGAAAAAGCCAACCTCATCCAGATCCTGCTTATGCTTGGGCTAACTATGCTGTTCGCGGCGTTTGGCCTGATGAGCCTGATGGTGCTTATCATCTGGGCCATTGACCCTCAATACCGCCTGAACGCCATGATTGCCACCACCGTTGTGCTGTTGCTGTTAGCGCTGATTGGCGGGATATGGACGCTGCGTAAAGCGCGTAAAACAACGCTGCTACGCCATACACGCCAGGAACTCGCTAATGACAGGCAAGCCCTGGAGGATGATGCATAATGAGCAGCAAAGTCGAACGTCAACAACGTAAGGCGCAACTGCTTGGACAGATCCAGCAGCAACGGCTGGATCTGTCTGCTACTCGCCGCGACTGGCTGGAAGCCACCGAGGTCTACGATCGTGGCTGGAAGACGCTACTGAATCTGCGTGGCTGGGTGTTAGTCGGGAGCAGTATTATGGCGGTTCGCACCATCCGTAACCCGAATCTGCTGGTACGCTGGGCTAAGCGCGGCTTTAGCGTCTGGAGTATCTGGCGTCTGGTGAAATCGACCATCAGACAGCAGCAACTGCGCGGCTAATCCCTTCCTCTCCCCCAACCTCAAAATTTTTGAAAAATACTGACAGTTTTCCTTGCTAACAATTCTCATTAAGCACGTTTATGATTCTCTCCATCGACAGCAACGACGCGCTCTGCAGCGTCGATGCACAAAAAAACACAATAAGCCGCCTGAGTGGTTTCCTGGAGAGTATGATGAAGAAATTAGAAGATGTTGGTGTACTGGTAGCGCGCATTCTGATGCCAATCCTGTTTATTACCGCAGGTTGGGGAAAAATCACCGGATATGCGGGTACCCAACAGTACATGGAAGCCATGGGCGTCCCAGGATTTATGCTGCCGCTGGTGATTCTGCTTGAGTTTGGTGGCGGTCTGGCAATTCTGTTCGGTTTCCTGACCCGTACAACTGCGCTGTTCACCGCAGGCTTCACATTGCTGACAGCGTTCCTCTTCCACAGCAACTTTGCGGAAGGTGTGAACTCCCTGATGTTCATGAAAAACCTGACCATCGCAGGCGGTTTCCTGTTGCTGGCTATCACCGGTCCAGGCGCATTTAGTATTGACCGCGTACTGAATAAAAAGTGGTAATCAAACTATACTGAACACATCAAAAAGCGAGGAGATATCTCCTCGCTTTTGCTATCTGAGGAGGCGATAAAATGGGACAACTGATTGACGGCGTCTGGCATGACACCTGGTACGATACCAAATCAACCGGTGGAAAATTTCAACGTTCTGCATCGGCTTTCCGTAACTGGCTCACCGCGGATGGCGCGCCTGGCCCAACCGGTGAAGGTGGCTTTGTTGCCGAAAAAGACCGCTATCATCTCTACGTTTCTCTGGCCTGTCCGTGGGCGCATCGCACGCTGATTTTGCGCAAACTCAAAGGGCTGGAACCGTTTATTTCCGTGTCCGTTGTGCATCCGTTGATGCTGGAAAACGGCTGGACCTTTGACGACAACTTCCCGGCGGCAACCGGCGATACCCTGTATCAGCACGAATTTCTTTATCAGCTCTATTTACACGCCGATCCACACTACAGCGGTCGGGTGACCGTTCCGGTACTGTGGGACAAAAAGAACCACACTATTGTCAGCAACGAATCTGCAGAAATCATCCGCATGTTTAACACCGCGTTTGATGCGCTGGGCGCGAAAGCCGGCGATTACTATCCACCAGCCCTGCAAAGCAAAATCGACGAGCTGAACGGCTGGATTTATGACAACGTTAATAACGGCGTGTATAAAGCCGGATTTGCCACCAGTCAGGAAGCCTACGACGACGCCGTGGATAAAGTCTTTCAATCTCTGGCACGACTGGAGCAGATCCTTGGGCAACATCGCTACCTGACCGGCGATCAACTAACGGAAGCCGACATTCGCCTGTGGACCACGCTGGTGCGCTTTGATCCCGTGTATGTGACGCACTTCAAGTGCGATAAACACCGGATTAGTGACTATCTGAATCTGTACGGTTTCCTGCGCGATATCTACCAGATGCCGGGCATTGCGGAAACTGTCAATTTCGATCACATCCGCAATCACTACTTCCGTAGCCACAAAACCATTAACCCGACTGGCATTATTTCTGTTGGGCCGTGGCAGGACCTCAACGAACCCCACGGGCGTGACGAGCGTTTCTCCTGATTTACACAGGCCCCCATCTGGGGGCTAAATAATTAATACCGCAAATATTTACCATCATTTCATTCACGGCTATTCTTAATTTGATTGCTTTAAAAACAAGTAATTGAATGCAGAACGAGGCAAAAATGGATTGGTATTTAAACGTATTAAAGAATTACTTTGGTTTTGGTGGCCGCGCACGTCGTAAAGAATACTGGATGTTTGTGCTAGTCAACATCATCTTCACGTTCGTGCTGGGTATTCTGGACAGAATGCTTGGCTGGGAACGCGCCGGGGGAGAAGGCATATTAACGACGATTTATGGGGTTCTGGTCTTTATCCCGTGGTGGGCGGTACAGTTCCGGCGTTTACATGACACCGATCGTTCAGCCTGGTGGTTACTGGTGTTGCTGATCCCGATCGTAGGCTGGTTGGTGATCATCATTTTCAACTGTCAAAACGGGACTCAGGGGAGCAACCGCTTCGGCGCTGACCCTAAACAACTGTCCTGACATCATACACCCTTTTGTAGGCCGGATTAGGTGCAATTGCACCGCATCCGGCGTAACAGTCAGGCTATTTACCCGCAAACAGCTTGGGGATTTCCCGCAGACACCAGGATTTCGCCTCACCCATGCTGTCACGACGCCAGGCCATAATAATATCTATCTCGCTTGTCGATTCCGGACTAACGACCCGCAGCCGACCAGCGGCAATATCCTCTTCCACCAGCGGGTACGGCATCGTCGCCACGCCCAATCCAGCCAACAGTGCCTGACGTTTATCTTCTATCGTACTCACCGTCAGACGCGGCTGCTTATCCAGCAGTTGAACCGTCAGCACCGGACGTTCACGGGCGGTATCCGCCACCGCGATCCCACGGTATTTCACGCGGGTGACTTCCGATAACGGTTCCGGCTCCTGATGGATAGGATGATCCGGAGCCGCTACATAGACATTCATCAGCGAGTACAGCTTGCGCGAGTTGATTTCTGAGGATGAGCGAAAATGCATATCCGGCGCAATCACGATATCCGCCCGCCCCTGCTCCAGACGCTCCCACGCCCCGGCCAGAACTTCGGTAATAACGGAAAGCTGGGTATTGGCCTTCCCGGCAAGCCTGTCGATCAGCGGGAAAAACGCCGCCGTCGGCACCAGTGCTTCGGTAACAATGGTCAGATGCGTTTCCCAACCGCGAGCCAGCGCTTCAGCGTCGGTGGTCAGTTTATCCGCAGCTTCCAGCAGTACACGCCCACGCTCCAGCAACATACGCCCAACGTTAGTGAATTTTGTGCGATGACCTGAACGGTCAAACAGCACCACGTCCAGCTCCTCCTCCAACTTCTGCATGGTATAGCTAAGTGCGGAAGGAACGCGTCCCAGTTCATCTGCCGCTGCAGCAAAACTACCGCGCCTGTCTATTGCGTCCATAACGCGTAACGCTTCAAGCGTTAAAGCCCTTTCTTTGGCCATTTCGTTCTCATTCAGGAAATTTGAACATACCGGGCAGAATATCTGGCTAACAATGCAGCGTCTAGCCATTTAACATAAAAGGAAGTAAAGAGAGGTCAAGAACTATGATTACTACCCGTACAGCCAAACAATGCGGGCAAGCAGACTACGGCTGGCTGCAGGCCCGTTATACCTTCTCCTTTGGACACTATTTTGATCCTAAACTGCTGGGTTATGCCTCGCTGCGTGTTCTGAACCAGGAAGTTCTGGCACCGGGGGCCTCTTTCCAGCCACGGACCTATCCGAAGGTGGATATCGTTAATCTGATCCTCGAAGGGGAAGCAGAATACCGCGACAGCGAAGGCAACCATATCAAGGCCAAAGCAGGTGAAGTTTTACTGCTCGCGACACAACCCGGGATTAGCTATAGCGAACACAATATCAGCAAAGACAAACCGTTAACCCGGATGCAGCTCTGGCTGGACGCCTGCCCGCAGCGTGAAAATGCCTGCGTACAGAAGGCCACGCTGGGTACCGGTAAGCATCAACTGCTGGCCTCGCCGGACGGTGAACAAGGCAGCCTGCATCTGCGCCAACAGGTATGGGTGCACCACGTTGAGCTGCAGCAAGGTGAATCGCTGAGTTTTCAGTTACATGGGCCACGTGCTTATTTACAGTCGATTCACGGCAGGTTCCATGCGGTGACGTCTGGCGCCGAAAAAGAAGCGCTCACCTGTGGCGATGGGGCATTTATTCGTGACGAAACTAACATAACGTTAGTCGCCGATACCCCGCTGCGCGCTTTGCTGATAGATTTGCCCGTATAGTCAGGGAAAACAATGGAGTACGACTATTGAGCAAGAAATCATCAAAAAAACGCCAGCCGCAGGTTGAACCGAAAAAACAGGAAACAGTTACCTTCGGCTATGAAGAAATGCTGACAGAGCTGGAAGCGATTGTGGCCGATGCCGAGCTACGGCTGGAAGACGAAGAAGCCGCCTGAACAGGCGGCTTAGACTTATGCCGGGTGGTAGCAATGCCTTACCCGGCCTACAGATTAATGTGCCTTACTGGCCATGATCTCAATAATCTGCTTGTCGGTTTCCTGCATCGAACGACACGCCAGCGCACACAGGTTAGCGATAGATTGTTCCACGTTATGTGCCACAATCCCTTCGTTACCGGTTACAGCAGTATCATCCAGCGCCATTAGCACCGCTTTCCACGCCGCAGATGCGCTGGTTGAGACTTTCATCGCGCAGCTGTTTGAAGCGCCATCGCATATCATTCCGCTCACGTCGCCAATCATGCTGCTGATCGCCATCGCGATGGTGTTGTAGCGACCATCTACGATCCATGCCATCCCCGCTGCTGCCCCCATCGCCGCCGTGGTTGCTGCACACAGTGCAGACAAACGTGGAAGCTGATGATGGATGTAGATAGCGCTCAGGTGAGACAACATTAGCGCACGTGCCAGTTTCTCCTCATCCGCGCCAAAGTGCTCGGCCACCACCATCACCGGAACAGTCGCGGTAATGCCCTGATTACCGGAGCCGGAGTTGCTCATGGCCGGCAGCGTCGCCCCGCCCATTCGCGCATCCGACGCCGCACTGGTACGGATCAGAATAGCCGTTGAGAGATCGTTCGCCAGCAGGCCACGTGCGCACTGCTTCTCAAGCGTGGTTCCGATGTGCAAGCCCCAGTTACCGCGCAGCCCTTCCTGAGACAGCGCACCGTTCAGCTTTGCCGCGTCGAGAATAAAGCGAATTGACTCAAACGGTACCGCATTCACGAACGCCAGAATCTCTTCCAGCGAGGTGTGAGACAATACCGCCAACGGTGACTCCTGTTCCTCTGCCTGAGCATTCTGTTCTGTGGTGAACACTACGCCCTTATTGGTCTCGATGTGTACGATGTTGGTATGGCCGCCAACAATAGTCACGCACGCCCATCCTTCAGCGCTGTAAACCTTCGCACGGGAAAAGAGGATGTCCTCGCAAGGCTCCTGCAGCATCACCGCAACCTTGCCAGCGCTCAGCATCGCTTTCGCATCGGCGATCGCTTGTGGCGACGCATCTTTCAGTACCTCTAAACCGGCACGGGCATTTCCCCCCAGCGCCCCCAGCGCCGCCGCGACAGGTAACCCGACCATTCCGGTACCCGGCACGGTAACGCCCATGCCGTTTTTCATCAGGTTCGGTGAGACCCACGCATCAATGCGTTCAACCGCGCCGTCCAGCTCAGAGGAGGCGACAGCCGCCGCCAGAGCCAGAGAGATAGGTTCCGTACAGCCCAACGCAGGCTTAACTTCTTCCTGCACTGCGCGGATAAAACTATCCCATAATGGATTCAATGTAGTCTCAAACATAACAACAACCTTTGCTCAAATATCTCAGGAAAATGCCAGGAACGGAGAAACGCACAGCAGCAGGCCCGTGAAAATAATCAGATACAGGGAAGCGCCTTTGTATTTGTGCAGTGCAGGAACTTTGTAGACCAGCCAGGCTGGGATCAGACAACCCACCATGCCGAAGATAGGGCTACAAATAGAGGTGAAGCTCAGTACCGGCGCGTTGAGCACAATTGCGCTCCAGGCCAGCAGGATGGCAAAAATCATAATGCCGCGCTGAACAAAGGTTTCGTTGATTTTCTCAGCCGGCATGTAGCGGCGCAGCACGTTCATCACGATCCCTTGAGTCGCTTCGCGGAAACCTAAGTAGACGCCGAAGAAAGCGGTCATAACGGCGAAAATGTTCAGAATAACGCTGACGATTTTCACCCAGCCAGCACCCGCACCATTGATAAACTGCGCAGCAATCGCCAGAGCGGAGATGTTCTGCTCATAAGCTTTAACCGCTTCGTCGTGGCCCATCGCCAGCGTGAAGGAAACGGCGTAGAAAAAGACGGTAACAAACAAAATACCGAACGCGATGTTCATGGCACGCAGGGCTTTATGGCGTGCCACTTCAATGGATTTGTTGCGTGAACGGTATGAGATAACCATCGGGCTTAAGGTCTGAATAAACAGGATCGAGGTCAGCGTAAACGGCAACGTGATGATCGCATTTTTGATCAGTAACGCCATTGGCGGCAGTGAACCTGCGTTATGCAGATGCCACATCCCCACCATCGACACGCCAAGCGCTGCCACAACCAGCAGCTTGGTCAGTACCATGCCGGTGGAGATTTTAAACAGCATTTGTTCCCCGCGCGACGAGATGGCCACCAGGATGCAAATCAGCACCAGGCCATAGAACGGGCTGTCGGACAGTAAACCTTCAGTCACACCAAACGTGTGCAGATAAGAGGCGCTGTCATTGGTGATGGCGGTGGAATAAACGAACATCCAGATAACCAGCATCACAAAATACAACGCACCTAACAGGATGCCCCAGTTCTTACCCAGATAGCCGCTGATCACGCTCGGGTAGTCTTTACACTCTGGAGACTCAGCCAGCGTGTTGATAAACAGGCGCTGGAACAGATACATGGCTGGGTAGCCGATGATAGACGAGAGCAAGAACACCCACAGCCCCATCAATCCTACCTGGACAGGAAGAAAAACAATCCCCGCGCCAATTGCCATACCGATACTCATAATGACCCAGCCGGTATCCGTGCTGTCGAATTTAATAGCTTCGCGCCATTCGCTTTCGGTCATTCCCGCCCGACGTGCCGGAGCAGATGCGTCGAGTATTACGCTACTATTCGTTGCCGTTTCCATAATTTTCCGCTCAATGTGTAGGTAGAGGTTTTTATATTTTTTTCGTACTGCTTCAATGCGATACGCAGTACTTAGGTGCAGGCGAGCTATTGGAGTAATGAAGAAATCATACGCGCAGGGTCAGAGAAAAACTTCACAAACAAACCCCTGTAATTTCTAAAAGTTAAGAAATATTTTCTCTTTTAAACTCACATAAAGAATGTAATTTCTAATTTTGAAGCCGATCACAACAAAAAAGGTGCACTAAAGTGCACCTTTTTTATTCTGCTATGTTGATTAATTCATTCATTGCCGGATGGCGGCGCTTGCGCCTTATCCGGCCTACAACGCGCGCAAACCGTAGGCCTGAAAGCTGGGCGCCATCAGGCTCGGCTTTTAACTTCAGGTACAAACCACTTTAATCGCCAGGCCACCGCGTGACGTTTCACGGTATTTGTCGTTCATATCTTTGCCTGTTTCATACATGGTCTCGATCACTTTATCGAGCGAAACGCGTGGCTCAGATGTGCGACGTAGCGCCATACGTGCGGCGTTGACGGCTTTTACCGCGTTGATCGCATTGCGTTCAATACACGGTATTTGCACCTGTCCGGCGACCGGATCGCAGGTCAGCCCCAGGTTATGCTCCATGGCGATTTCCGCCGCAATGCAAACCTGTGACGGGCTACCGCCAAGCAACTCGGTCAGCCCGGCTGCCGCCATTGAACAGGCTACGCCAATTTCACCCTGGCAGCCGACTTCGGCACCAGAAATAGAGGCGTTCATCTTATACAGCGCACCTATCGCCCCCGCGGCCAGCAAATAACGAGCAATGGAGTTCGCATTCACCGGACGGCGGAACTTGTCGTAATAGGCCAGGACCGCAGGGATAATCCCGCATGCTCCGTTGGTCGGTGCCGTCACAACCCGGCATCCGGCGGCGTTTTCTTCGCTCACGGCCAGCGCGAACATGTTGATCCAGTCAATAACGTTCATCGGGTCGCTGGACAGATTATCGCTGGAAACCAGTAACCGACGTAATGCCACGGCGCGACGCGGAACGTTAAGCGGGCCAGGCAGAACGCCTTCAGTGTTCATGCCGCGCTCAATCCCGGCGTGCATGACATCCCAGATGGCGGCAAAGCCAGCATCGATTTCTTCTTTGCTGCGCATCGCCAGTTCGTTCTGCATCATCAGACCGGAAACGGACAGCCCGTTACGCTCACACAGTTTCAGCAGTTCGCTGGCGGAATGAAAATTGTAGGGCACGTGTGCTTCAACATCATGCGCCTGACCAAATTGCTCCTCTTCAACGATAAAACCACCGCCGACGGAGTAATAGGTTTTGCTTAATAGTGTCTCGGTGCCGTTCCACGCGGTAATACGCATGCCATTTTCATGGCGCGGCAGCGTTTCGGTATGAAAGAGAATATTTTCGTCTGGGGAAAAATCGACAACATGCGTGCCCTCTGCAACCGGTAAACGTCCGGTACGGGCCACTTCCTGAGTAAAACCAGCGATAGAATCTATATTAACGTTTTGCGGACTGTTACCGGCCAGTCCCATCATGATGGCGACATCTGTCGCATGACCTTTTCCGGTCAGGGAAAGCGATCCATAAAGATCGACCACAATATGCGTAGCTTTGGGGAGTTCCCCGCTGCTGACCAACAGATCGATAAAGCTTTTACCTGCGTTCATTGGCCCCACGGTATGGGAGCTGGAAGGTCCAATGCCAATCTTAAAAATATCGAATGCGCTAATCATATCCACACCCTCGGATTGCCGTTCAGTGAAGACCAGGTTTCACACTCATTAAGGATCGGGGCGATCCTGAGATCGCCCCGCAAGGGATTACAGCGTATCGCCACGTACGGCGATGGCTTCAATCTCCAGCTTCACATCCTTTGGTAAGCGGGCGACCTGCACGCAACTGCGTGTGGGGTAGATTGCCTTGTGCTCATCAAAGAACTGCTGGTACACCTGGTTAATGGTGGCGAAGTCGTTCAGGTCGGAAACGAAAACGGTCGTCTTCACGATATCGCTCACTTTCAAACCTGCGGACTCGACGATCGCTTTCACGTTTTCCAGGCTTTGACGCGCCTGATCGGATACGTTTTCAGCCACTTCACCGGTCTGCGGACACACCGGGATTTGACCTGACGTCAATACCATGCTGCCCAGATCCACACCCTGTACGTAAGGCCCAATCGCCCCTGGCGCACATTCGGTTGCAATAACTTTTCTCATAATCCCTCCGGCGTCAGAGCGCCTGGGTGAAAGTACGTGAAATAACATCCTGCTGCTGTTCGCGGGTCAGCGCGTTAAAGCGCACCGCATAGCCAGACACGCGGATCGTCAGGTTCGGATAGTTTTCCGGGTGCTCAATAGCATCCATCAACATTTCACGGTTCATAACGTTAACGTTCAGGTGCTGACCGCCTTCCACATGCGCTTCATGGTGGAAGTAACCGTCCAGTAGGCCGACCAGGTTGGTTTTACGCACTCCATCCTCTTTGCCCAGCGCTGCCGGCACAATGGAGAAGGTGTACGAGATACCGTCTTTGGCATAGGTGAACGGCAGTTTGGCGACCGAGGTTAACGACGCTACCGCACCTTTGCGATCGCGGCCGTGCATCGGGTTCGCCCCTGGCGCAAACGGCGTACCTGCGCGACGTCCGTCCGGCGTGTTACCGGTTTTCTGTCCGTACACCACGTTGGAGGTGATGGTCAGAATAGACTGCGTCGGCACCGCGTTACGGTAGGTTGGCAACACCTTAATTTTCTTCATAAAGCGTTCGACCAGGTCGCAGGCAATGCTGTCTACGCGCTCATCGTTGTTGCCGTATTGCGGATAGTCGCCTTCGATTTCGAAATCAACCGCCAGACCATTTTCATCGCGAATCGGTTTCACGCGAGCGTATTTGATAGCCGACAGAGAATCCGCCGCCACGGACAGACCCGCCATACCACAGGCCATCGTGCGATAGACATCACGATCGTGCAGCGCCATCAGCGAAGCTTCGTAGCTGTACTTGTCGTGCATGTAGTGGATGATGTTCAGCGCACTGATGTACTGCACGGCCAGCCAGTCCATAAAGTGGTCCAGGCTCTCCATCACCGTGTCGTAGTCCAACACGTCATCCATCAGCGGCGCAGTTTTCGGCCCGACCTGGATTTTCAGTTTCTCATCCACACCGCCGTTGATTGCGTACAGCAACGTTTTGGCGAGGTTGGCACGCGCCCCGAAGAACTGCATTTGCTTGCCGATAACCATCGGGCTGACGCAGCAGGCAATGGCATAGTCATCGCTGTCAAAGTCGGCACGCATCAGATCGTCGTTTTCATACTGCAAAGACGAGGTGATGATAGACACCTGAGCGGCGTATTTTTTGAAGGCAATTGGTAGCTGCTCAGACCACAGCACCGTCAGGTTCGGCTCAGGCGCCGGGCCCATGGTGTGCAGCGTATGCAGGTAACGGAACGAGTTTTTCGTCACCAGCGTGCGGCCATCCAGCCCCATACCGCCGATAACTTCGGTCGCCCAGATTGGGTCGCCTGAGAACAGGGTGTCGAATTCCGGCGTACGCAGGAAGCGCACCATACGGATCTTCATAATGAAGTGGTCGATCAGCTCCTGCGCCTGCTGCTCGTTTAAAATTCCCGCTTTGAAATCGCGCTCAATGTAAATGTCGAGGAACGATGCGGTACGGCCCAGCGACATAGCGCCGCCGTTCTGCGATTTCACCGCAGCCAGGTAAGCAAAGTACACCCACTGCACCGCTTCCTGCGCATTACGCGCCGGACGGGAGATATCACAGCCATATTTCGCCGCCATTTCCTGCATTTGCAGCAGGGCACGACGGTGCTCAGACAGCTCTTCGCGCAGACGAATCGTGGCTTCAAGATTCTGGCCCCACTCCAGGTTCGACTGGAGATCGGCAAACTGCAGTTCACGCTCGCGCACCAGATAGCGGATACCGTACAGCGCAACGCGGCGGTAGTCACCGATGATACGACCACGACCGTAACCATCCGGCAGGCCGGTCAGCACGCCGGATTTACGGCAGCGCAGCATATCCGGAGAGTAGGCGTCGAATACGCCCTGGTTATGGGTTTTACGCAGTTCAGTAAACTGGTATTCAAAATCAGCATCCATCTCACGACCATAAGCATCAAAAGAGCTTTTGATCATGTTGATGCCGCCAAACGGATGCAGAGCACGCTTGAGCGGCTTATCCGTTTGCAGACCGACGATTTTTTCCAGTTCTTGTTCAATATAACCCGCATCATGCGCGGTTATCGTGGTAGCAATATTGGTATCGAAATCAACCGGCGCGTGCGTCGAGTTTTCAATACGGATGCCCGCCATGACTTTTTCCCACAGTGCAGTGGTCGCAGGCGTTGCTTCGGCGAGGAAAGATTCATCCCCTTCATAAGGCGTATAGTTGTGCTGAATAAAATCACGGACATTAATTTCTTCTTTCCAGTCCGTACCTTTAAAGCCATTCCAGGCTTCGGCATACAGCATATCGCTGGTATCGATATTTACCTTCATGAAAAATAATCTCTCTGCTGAAAATTAATTATGCAAATTCTACTGGTGTATTAATTTTGCCTAAGGTAATGGCATCACGCGCAATCATTTTCTCTTCATTTGTGGGAATTACCGCACAAATAACACGAGCATCTTTATTAGAGATAATTCTTTCGCCATGGGAATTTGGCAGGCTATTCATTTCGCTGTCAATATTCACCCCTAAAACAGCGAGATGTTCAATAACCAGACGACGAATTAATACCGAGTTCTCACCAATTCCGCCGGTGAAAATAATCCCATCAAGACGATGCAGCGATGCGGCATGTCCAGCGATATGGCGTGCAATACGATGTACAAACGTTTTAATCGCCAGCTGCGCACGCTCATGTCCCTCGTGCCAGGCTTTTTCCAACGTACGTAAGTCAGAGGACAAACCGGAAATACCCAGTAAACCGGACTCTTTATTCACTACGCGCTCAAGGTCGCTCAGCGTCTGGTTGGTTTCGCTGGCAATCCACGCCATGGCGCCGAAATCGACGTCGCCGCTGCGTGTGCCCATCATCAGCCCTTCCAGCGGCGTCATGCCCATTGAGGTATCAACGCTCTGTCCATTACGTACCGCACAGATTGACGCGCCGTTGCCCAGGTGCGCCACAACCAGACCGGAGTCATCACTCTGCAGTTCGAGAAGCTCATGTGCTCGCTGAGAAACATAGCGATGCGACGTGCCGTGGAAGCCATAACGACGAACGCCCAACTCCTCAAAATATTTCCACGGTAAACCGTACAGATAGGCCTCAGGAGCCATCGTCTGGTGGAAGCTGGTATCAAATACCGCAACCTGCTGCACACCCGGGAAAAGGTGCTGAGCGGATTCGATCCCACTCAGGTTCGCATAATTATGTAACGGGGCTAATGGCGATACCCGGCGAATATTATCGATAACTTCGTCAGTAATAATTGCTGATTCAGTAAAGATATTTCCGCCGTGGGCAATGCGGTGGCCAATTAAGGCCACGCTGTCCATTAAATTACGTTTCTCTAGTTCAACGGCAATTGCTTTTAATGCATCTTCGTAGCTGTGGTGAGCCAGCTTAGCTGGCTCTCCTCCATTAATTGCTATGAACGCATTTTCAGAGTTAATACCGTCTGCGATCCCCGCCATTAAAACTTCACAGTTTGCTGCATCCAGCACTGAGAATTTAATAGAAGACGAACCACAGTTAATAACCAGTACTACCGGAAACTCATTCATTTCACTACTCCGCTCATCCTGAGCTTAAGGATTAGAACAGTTTGTAGACGATGTTCAGGATGGTCAGCAGACCAATCGCGGTAACAAACACGTTATCCAGACGGCCACGGTATTTCGCCAGTGATGGCGTTTTACGGATGGCATACATCGGCAGCAGGCAGAGCAGAGAGGCAATAATCGGCGCGCCCATTGCTTCAATCAGGTCCAGGATGTTCGGGTTGGCGTAAGCCACAACCCAGGTGGAGCCCATGATGAAGATCATGCTGATGGTATTAAGTTTGCCGGCAGAAACTTTCGTTTTATCGCCTTTGTAACCAAACTTCAGCACCAGACCGTTCAGACCTTCCAGCGTGCCCAGATAGTGGCCGAAGAAAGATTTGAAGATAGCAACCAGTGCGATGATTGAAGCACCGTACTCCAGAACGGTCGCGAAGGTGGACTTCGTACCGGACAGTGAAGCGAAGTGGTTTGCCAGGTAAGACAGTACTGGAATGTTCTGTGCTTTCGCATCCGCCATGTTTGCCGGAGACAGCGTGAACAGGCAGCTAAAGGCGAAGAACATAACCACGGCAACCATCAGCATACTGGCGCGAGAGATGATTTTAGAACACTTCTGCTCGGTGAACTCGCGACCAAAATCTTTCTCATACTCTTCACGTTTGGAGACCACGAAGGAAGAAACAATCGGTGAGAAGTTGAAAGAGAACACCATGATGGAAATACCCAGCCACACGGTAACCAGGATGCCGTCATGACCGGTCAGTGCGATATTGCTGAGATCAACCTGATCGATAACTGCAGAGTTCCAGTATGGGATCAGGGACAGAGAAATAAGCACCAGGCTGGCAATGAACGGCCATACCAGGTAGCTCATCACTTTAACCATCAGATCTTTACCAAACCAGATGACGAATGCCATCAACAGCAGCAGGAAGAGCGCCACGAAACCACGGTTTAACGCTGGCATCTGCAGCTGGTTTTCCCAGAAGGTCATAAAGGTGTTGGTAATGGTGACGCCATAAATCCACAGCAGCGGACAAATCGCAAAGAAGTAGAGGAACGTGATAACCACGCCGCCCGTTTTACCAAAATGCTCTTCAACCGTTTCTGTGATGTTGCCGGAAGGGTTAGAACCGGAAAGACACAGGCGTGCCAGCGCACGGTGGCAATAGAAGGCGATGGGGTATGCTAGCACCAGCATGATCAGAATGGGGATCAGTCCGCCAAAACCTGCGCGGATAGGGAAGAACAGCACCCCAGCGCCGATGGCTGTACCAAATAAACCCAGTGTCCAGGTGGTGTCCGATTTGCGCCAGGACGACTGTTTTGTCTGGCTGGATACAATGCTATCAGTAGTACTCATATCCTATCCTCAACGAAGTATATTAAGCGTCAACTAAACCAGTAATTTGAGATACACGAGAAAGGTCGATATTACCGCCAGAAATAATGCTGACTGTTTTTCTGTTCTGGATATAGCTATCTAATTTCCCGCTTAATAATGCTGCGCATGCCAGCGCGCCGGCACCTTCAGTCACAACTTTATTTCGCTGAATTAATGCCACCATGCTGTTGCGAATTTCATCTTCGCTGACCAGGACAATGTCATCCACCAACTCACGAACAATTTCATACGTTAAAGTACCCGGGCGGGAAACGTCACAACCATCCGCCAGGGTGCCGGTCGTTCGGTGCGTGGTTATTTCTCCAGCGTGGAAAGAAGCCGCCATGCCGTGCACGTTTTCAGACTGCACGCCAATAATTTTAATGGTCGGGTTAATAGATTTAATTGCCACCGCAATACCAGCAATCAGTCCACCACCGCCAATTGGCACAATCACGTTATCGACATCGTACAGATCTTCCAGAATTTCCAGACCAATAGTGCCCTGACCAGCAATAACTTTCGGGTCATCATATGGTGGAATAAAGATACGGCCTTCAGTTTCCACAATCTCGCTAACCTTAGCGATGGTGTCGTTGAAGTTGTCGCCGTGCAGTACAACTTCTGCAGAATAATCGCAGGTTGCCGCTACTTTAGACTTTGGTGCGCCTTTCGGCATCACCACTTTGCCGTCGATTCCGAGCATAGCGCAGGAGAGAGAAACGCCTTGCGCATGGTTACCTGCAGAGCAAGCCACCACGCCCTTACATCTTTCAGCTTCAGTTAATGAACTGAGTTTGTTAAAAGCACCACGGATTTTAAATGAACCGGTACGCTGCATGTTTTCAAATTTGAGGAAAATTTCCCCTTTGCAACGTTCACTAAAATAGTTAGAGCGAGGCATTCCCGTTTTATAAATTTTCCCCGCAAGTCTTTTTTTCGCTTCGAGGATATCTTCAATTGCAACTGGGAGATCGTATGTAATGTGCATTAGAACCTCTTACCTGGGTATTAAAGTAAATAGATAGCCGTGACCATTGTCAGATATAGACAGATGGCGTTGATTTCGTGTTAAAACAAATTCAATCTTTAATCAATTTCAATTAATTGCCTTCGTCTCCGACAATTATATGATGAATACTCTTTGGCTAATTCCACCAAAATAGATGCTGCTTTTTTAATTCGATAATTTTTCGACCACACGGCGGCATAACGCGCGACGGGTAAGGTTTCTTCTACCGGGATAGTAATAAACTGGTTTGAGCCAAACGGTGTGGTCATATCGCAGGGAATTACTGTTAAGAAATCAGCATTGAGAACAAGATTATAAATCGTAACGACAGAGTCTGTTTTAACGATGTTTTCACTGCTGATGCCATTATTCTGTAACGTGGTAAGAAGTTCGCTGTAGTACCCCATATTCGTTTGTGGCAACACCCACTGTTCGTTTTTCAACGCGCTCAGCGAGGTGATGCCGGTGCATGTTCGGGACTTGCTGGCAACCAGGATAAAGTCTGACTCAAAGAGCGGCTCAACATGCAGATCGTGCAGTTTCATCTCATCACTCAGCGTACCGATGGCGAAGTCCAGACGTCCGTCACGAATCGCCGGTAAGAAGGAGGAGAGCTGAGCTTCATACATAGAAACCTGCGCTTTCGGGAACACTTCTTTGAATTTTTTAATCATGCCGGACATGATGGTGAAGGCAATCAGTGAAGGAAAGCCAAACGACACATCAACGACCGCATTGCTCGTCATGCTGTTCATCTCATCAACCATGTTTTTCATTTCACGGGTAATAGATTCAGACCATGAGAGCATCACCTGACCTGCCTGAGTCAATGTCACACCAGTATTTTTACGTACAACTAACTCAATACCAAAATAAGCCTCAACATCATTGATGATTTTACTGACAGCGGGTTGAGTTAAACCTAATTCTTTTGCAGCTGAGCCGATAGAACCGCTTCTAATGACTTCCTGAAAGACCACTAAGTGCTGTGTTTTAGGGAGCGTAATAGTATTCATATCGACCTGCGCTAATTACTTTATTGACGGCAGGAAGTGTACCAAATTAAGCGAACAAGGATATGTGCTACCACTCACAAATCCCCTTGACTTACATTTTGTAAGACTATTATTAAAATTGAAATCTCTTACTAATCAGATAGATACCAAATATCGATCTCACTTTACCCTGACTTTAATCAAAAAAAGATGGGGGGATAACGATTTTTTATGGCTATAACGACATCATTTTGTCTGCTATTTCTTAAAACCGCGAAAGGCTATATTTCAATCAATTACAGAGCGATTATCAGGCAAGATGGCGCTTAAATTTAATAAACAACTTATCAAATTTAATTATATTTTAATGATGGTGGCGATTAAATAACGTCATGCATCACATTTTTTCGCCATATTTGTTTGTAAAGAAACATTGCATTTATTAAAATTCAATCTAAAAAATACAAACGGTTATCATGTGTAACATTATATTAACACTGATTTTGCTCACTTTATTAGCAAGTAATTTTGTGATGGCGATCGATTGCGTTCGATTATTCTCGATAAAAACGTATCGCGCAGCGTTTTGTGTTGGTCATCACAAAATTAGAAATATCCCACAACGTATTCCCTCAAATAAAAGACGTTCAGCGCATAAATAAAGGTCAAATAAAGAGTAGATGAAGAGAAAATAAACGCCAGCATCGTGTTAAGCCAATCATAACGCGACAGGGAAAACGTCTGCCGGATGGAGGTGTAAACACCTTATCCGGCCTACAAAACCCGTTCCTGCCATCCCTGTAGGCCTGATAAGCGCAGCGCCATCAGGCATAACAACCGGCTCAGAAAGCAAAACCCCGCCGAAGCGGGTTTTATAAAGAGTGAAGCTGACCGATAAGCCGCGTTCTTTTGAGCATAGCGTCGTGGACGGTCATTCATCTGGCCACCCAGAAAGCAAAAACCCCGCCGAGGCGGGGTTTTATAAAGAGTGAAGCTGACCGATAAGCCGGGTTCTGTCGTGGACAGTCATTCATCTAGGCCAGCAATCGCTCACTGGCTCAAGCAGCCTACCCGGGTTCAGTACGGGCCGTACCTTGTGAACCCCTATTTGGCCTTGCTCCGGGTGGAGTTTACCGTGCCACGGACTGTTACCAGCCGCGCGGTGCGCTCTTACCGCACCCTTTCACCCTTACCTGATCCCACTTGCGCGGGCCATCGGCGGTTTGCTCTCTGTTGCACTGGTCGTGGGTTTCCCCCCCAGGCGTTACCTGGCACCCTGCCCTATGGAGCCCGGACTTTCCTCCCCTCCGCCCGTCTCCCCCGAAGAGGACGACGACGAAGCGGCGACTGTCTGGTCAGCTTCGGCGCGCAGTATAGAGGGTTTGCGGGGCAATGTCACCCCGCACTGCGCATTCCTATCGCTAACGTGGCAGCGATGTTTCTTGAGGCGCGATAAATATTATCAAATGCCCCACGGAAGGCCTCTTCCAGCGTGCTGATGCTGGTCAATACGCTAAACACCGCATCGATACCATATTGATGTACCACCTCTACATCGCGCGTCAGGCTACCGCCAATACCAATGACCGGCTTGTGGTACTTCTTCGCGACATTCGCCACGCCTACCGGCACTTTGCCGTGAATGCTCTGGCTGTCGATTCGCCCTTCGCCGGTCACCACCAGCGTACAGTCGTGAATATGCTCTTCCAGATTGAGCGCCTGGGTCACAATCTCGATACCGCTGCGCAGCTCGGCGCCTAAAAAAGCCATTAACGCTGCGCCCATTCCACCTGCTGCACCGGAACCAGGCACATCTTTCACATCGACCCGCAGCGATTTTTTAATGATGTCGGCATAGTGTGACAGATTACGGTCCAGTTCGAGAATGCGTTCTTCCGTTGCCCCTTTCTGTGGGCCAAAAATGCGCGAAGCGCCGGAATCACCAATGAGTGGATTGGTCACATCGCAGGCCACACGAATGGAACAGGTTTTTAAGCGCGGATCCAGGCCCGAGATATCGATAGTGTTCAGACTCATCAGGCTTCCACCACCGTAGCCAATCTCTGTCCCGTTGGCGTCGCAAAGTTTTGCCCCCAGCGCCTGCACCATACCCGCACCGCCGTCGTTGGTCGCACTGCCGCCAATGCCAATAATGATGCTCTGCGCACCGCTATCCAGTGCCTGCAAAATCAGCTCTCCGGTGCCACGCGACGTAGTGACTAAAGGGTTGCGCTTTTCAGGAGGCACTAACGCCAGACCGCTGGCTGCCGCCATTTCGATAAACGCGGTTTTACCATCTCCGGACATGCCCCAGCAGGCATTCACTTTTTCGCCCAGCGGCCCCGTTACTTGCGCTGAATGTTCACTCCCTTGCGTCGCGGCAATCATGGCTTCGACCGTTCCTTCGCCACCATCGGCAACCGGAACAGAAACATATTGCGCATCGGGGAAAATTTCCCGAAATCCTTTTTCTATTGCCTGAGCTACCTCGGTGGCAGAAAGGCTTTCTTTATAAGAGTCTGGGGCAATTACGATTTTCATAGTTATGTAGCCTGACTGTGCCGCGCAAGGCAAGAAATACAGGGCGCGCATCCGCGCCCTTCTTGTTAGCGAGTGACTTCCACTTTCGCCAGTTTTTCGTAGTAGCATGCGAGCGCGCTGTGATCGGCAGTACCCAATCCATCTGCGCGTAGCGCCTGCATCATCTCCATGACTGCAGCAGTCAGCGGCAACTGAGCGCCAACGCCATGAGAAGTGTCCAGCGCATTCGCCAGATCTTTGATATGCAGGTCAATACGGAAACCCGGCTTAAAGTTACGGTCCATCACCATCGGCGCTTTCGCGTCCAGAACGGTGCTTCCCGCCAGCCCGCCACGAATCGCCTGATACACCAGATCCGGATTCACACCCGCTTTGGTCGCCAGCGTCAGCGCTTCAGACATCGCGGCAATGTTCAGCGCCACAATCACCTGGTTCGCCAGCTTGGTGACGTTACCCGCGCCAATTTCACCGGTATGTACCACGGATCCGGCCATCGCTTTCAGCAAATCGTAATACTTGTCAAAAATCGCTTTATCACCGCCGACCATCACCGACAACGTGCCGTCAATCGCTTTTGGCTCGCCGCCGCTGACCGGCGCATCCAGCATATCCACGCCTTTCGCTTTCAGCGCTTCGCTGATTTCACGGCTGGCCAACGGTGCAATGGAGCTCATATCGATAAGCACTGTACCCGGTTTTGCCCCTTCAATAATGCCGCCTTCACCCAGTGCCACTTCCTTAACATGCGGAGAGTTCGGCAGCATGGTGATGATCACGTCGCACTGTTCAGCGATATCTTTCGCCGTGGCGGCGGTTTCAGCGCCTGCGGCAATCACTTCCGCAATGGATTCCGGGTTACGGTCAGCAACCACCAGCGAGTAACCTGCCTTGAGGAGGTTTTTACTCATTGGTTTACCCATAATACCGAGGCCAATAAAACCAACTTTCATTGTCATGTCTTTATCTCTCTCTACTGTCGATGGTGGTTATTTCTTAAAAGAATCAGCCAGTTTCTGCGTGGCTGAACGGAACACGCCAAGGTCGCTGCCCACGGCAACAAACGTTGCACCCCACTCCAGATAACGACGCGCATCCGCCTCTACCGGAGCCAGAATGCCGCTTGGTTTGCCGTGTGCTTTCGCGCGGGCAAAAATGTGCTGGATAGCTTTCTGCACATCAGGATGTGACGCATTGCCGAGGTGACCTAGCGCCGCAGCCAGATCGCTTGGGCCGACGAAGATACCGTCAACGCCTTCGGTCGCCGCGATTGCGTCAACGTTATCAACGCCCTGCTGACTTTCGATCTGCACGATGATGGTGATGTTCTTATTCGACTGCGCAAAATAGTCCGGTACGGTGCCAAACATATTGGCGCGATGGGATACGGACACGCCGCGAATACCTTCCGGCGGATAGCGGGTCGACGCCACGGCGTTAACCGCTTCTTCTTCTGTCTCAACGAATGGGATCAGGAAGTTGTAAAACCCGATATCCAGCAGGCGCTTGATAATCACCGGCTCGTTGGTTGGTACACGTACTACCGCCGCGCTGTCGCTGCCTTTCAGCGCCATCAATTGCGGGATAAACGTCGAGATATCATTCGGCGCATGTTCGCCGTCCAGTACCAGCCAGTCAAAGCCCGCCAGGCCTAAAACTTCGGTACTGATTGGGCTGGCTAATGCAGACCAGCAACCAATCTGAATCTGTTGCGCCGCGAGGGCCGCTTTAAACTTATTCGGAAAAATCGTGTTATTCATCGCCTATACCTTTGTTTATTTCTGCAATTCCATACGTTTAATGTCACCGACAATAAACAGGTAGCAAACCATTGCCATCAGCGCCGAGCACCCTACAAACATCAGCGCAGCATTAAATGAGTGCAGCTCACTCACCAGATACCCAATCACCAGCGGGGTGACGATGGAAGCCACGTTGCCAAATACGTTAAATACCCCACCGCACAGACCGACAATCTCTTTCGGCGCGGTATCGGAAATCACCGGCCAACCCAACGCCCCAAAGCCTTTGCCGAAGAACGCCAGCGCCATCAGCGCCACTACCAGGGCGGTGTTATCGGTGTAGTTACACAGAATGATGGTCGATGCGAGCAACATGCCGAGCACTATCGGCAGCTTGCGCGCCAGGGTAATGCTGAAACCACGTTTAATCAGATAATCAGAGAACACGCCGCCAAGAACGCCACCGAAAAATCCACACAGTGCCGGAATCGAAGCCACCAGGCCCACTTTCAGGATCGACATGCCTTTTTCCTGTACCAGGTAAATCGGGAACCAGGTAAGGAAGAACCAGGTAATTGTGTTGATAAAATACTGGCCGAAGAACACGCCAAGCATCATACGGTTAGTGAGCAACTGCTTGATATAATGCAGTTTAGGACCACCTGACTTCACATCGCCCGGCTTTTTATGGTCCATATCCACGACCGCGCCGTTTTCAGAGATAAACTTCAGCTCTTCTTGCGACATACGCGGGTGATCGGTTGGGTTATGAATAAACTTTACCCATAGTCCGGTAAGCACAAAACCAATCACGCCCATCACGGTAAAGACGTGTTCCCAGCCCCAGGCGAAGGTCAGCCAGCCCAGCAACGGCGAAAACAGCGCCAGAGAGAAATACTGCGCGGAGTTAAAAATCGCGGATGCCGTACCGCGCTCTTTCGTTGGGAACCAGGCCGCCACGATACGGGCGTTAGCCGGGAAGGATGGCGCTTCCGAGAAGCCCAGCATAAAGCGCATGATGAACATTGAAATACCCGCCCAGGCCAACGGGAACATGTCCACAAAGCCCTGCAGGAAGGTAAACAGTGACCAGAAGAACAAACTGTAGGTGTAGACTTTCTTCGAGCCAAATTTATCCAGCAGCCAGCCGCCGGGAATTTGCATCAACAGGTAAGCCCAGCCGAAGGCGGAGAAAATGTACCCCATTGAGATAGCACTGAGCTGTAACTCTTTCGCCACTTCCGTGCCGGCAATAGACAGCGTCGCACGGTCCGCATAGTTAACGGCAGTAACGATAAATATTATCAGCAATATTAAATAACGGGTATGCGTACCTTTCTTTTTCTCGACAACTGTATCCAGAATCATTCTAATTACCTCGGGTACATTAAAGTTTTTATTATTATTGGGTAGATATTCCTGGTGATAAATTACTGATAATTAGAACGCATAATAATTTATCAGACGTTATGAAACCGTGATTTAGTATAATCATCAGCACAACGTTAATCATTGTGCAAGCGCTCATTATATGCGCGTTATTAAATTAATGTTTTGGGCATATGCACACATGCATGGGCGCTAATGCACACATTTACGTATTGCTACCCCTGGTGATGCGGCCTTGCCGAGTTTAAGTGATCATCGTCACATTATTCGCGTTAAACTCCTGACATTCTTATTTCACGATACCGAATCTTTATTACTTACAATTAGATTCAAAATATAAATATCCACACTATTATCACCACCTTGTTGGAGAATACTGGACAATGGCCGACATCGAAATCAGACAAGAATCGCCAACGGCGTTTTATATTAAAGTTCACGAAACAGATAATGTGGCGATAATTGTCAATGACAATGGTCTGAAAGCCGGAACGCGTTTTCCGGACGGACTGGAACTCATTGAACATATTCCCCAGGGTCATAAAGTGGCGCTATTGGATATTCCTGTTCATGGCGAAATCGTGCGTTATGGCGAAGTAATTGGTTATGCCGTTCGCGATATCCCACGTGGCAGCTGGATTGATGAATCAATGGTTGAGCTGCCCAAAGCCCCGCCGCTGGAGACGCTGCCGCTGGCAACTAAAGTGCCTGAGCCGCTGCCACCTCTTGAGGGTTATACCTTTGAAGGTTACCGCAATGCTGACGGTAGCATTGGTACCAAAAATCTGCTCGGCATCTCCACCAGCGTACACTGCGTGGCGGGCGTGGTGGACTATGTGGTGAAAATCATTGAGCGCGATCTGCTGCCCAAATACCCGAACGTTGACGGCGTGGTGGGGCTCAATCATCTGTACGGCTGCGGCGTGGCGATCAATGCCCCAGCCGCCATTGTGCCGATTCGCACTATTCACAATATTGCGCTAAACCCGAACTTTGGCGGCGAAGTGATGGTCATCGGCCTCGGTTGTGAAAAACTGCAGCCAGAGCGCCTGCTAGAAGGCACGCACGATGTGAAAAGTATTCCGGTCGACAGCGCCAGTATCGTCAGCCTGCAGGATGAAAAGCACGTCGGCTTTCAATCGATGGTCACCGATATTCTGCAGGTGGCCGAACGTCATCTGGCAAAGCTCAATCAGCGCCAACGTGAAACCTGTCCGGCTTCAGAACTGGTGGTCGGCATGCAGTGCGGCGGTAGCGATGCGTTTTCTGGCGTGACGGCCAACCCGGCGGTAGGTTATGCCTCCGACCTGTTAGTACGCTGCGGCGCGACAGTGATGTTCTCCGAAGTAACCGAAGTGCGCGATGCCATCCATCTTCTGACCCCGCGAGCGATTAACGAAGAAGTCGGTAAACGCCTGCTCGAAGAGATGGCCTGGTACGATAACTACCTTGATATGGGCAAAACGGATCGCAGCGCCAACCCTTCTCCGGGCAACAAGAAAGGCGGTCTGGCAAACGTGGTGGAAAAGGCGCTGGGTTCGATTGCCAAGTCTGGCAAGAGCGCGATTGTCGAAGTATTGTCACCGGGTCAGCGTCCAACCAAACGAGGCCTGATTTACGCCGCGACCCCCGCCAGCGATTTTGTCTGCGGTACACAGCAGGTCGCTTCCGGAATCACCGTGCAGGTGTTCACCACCGGTCGCGGTACGCCGTATGGCCTGATGGCCGTACCGGTGATTAAAATGGCGACACGCACCGAGCTGGCCAACCGTTGGTTTGACCTGATGGACATTAACGCGGGCACCATCGCCACCGGAGAAGAAACCATTGAAGACGTGGGTCTGAAACTGTTCGAATTTATTCTCGACGTTGCCAGCGGGCGTAAGAAAACCTTCTCGGATCAGTGGGGACTGCATAACCAGCTGGCGGTGTTTAACCCGGCGCCAGTGACCTGATTATCAAAACGAAAGCCAACGAAAAAACGGGGATTTATCCCCGTTTTTGATGTCGATGCTTTAACAAATAAAGTGATAACGTTCGCATTTTAAGAGGTTTTTTTAAACATCTGCTTTTTTCGATTCAAACCGGCAAAATTAACCTAACAGCATGAAATCAAAAGAAATAATATCGCCATTGTTTTATGTTATATTTTCGTTTTGATAAAAGAGAAACCTACCGAAAGACGATCTTGTTTTAATGCGATAATCACCTATTTTTTACCGCTTTGACTTTCTCCGATGTAAAACAGATTATTCATAGGCTCCTGTAATTTACCTCATAAGCATTCTGACCTGAATAAAGAGGGAAGTTATGTATACCCTGAATAAAAATAATGTCGCATTGGCCTGTCTTATTTCCTGTTTACTGGCAACTCCTGTCGTCGCGAGTGCTGAAGGCCAGTCGGACACAAAGCCTGTTAAATTACGCTACACGTTATGGGACCGTAATCAACTCCCTGGCGAACAACAACTCGTTAATGAATTTGAAAAAAACAATCCTGGTATTAAAGTTGAAATTGAATTAACGCCTTATGACCAATATTTTATCAAGCTAAGTTCAGCAGTCGGTGGAAATGTAGCACCGGATGTATTCTGGATGAACATGCCTAATTTTCAACAATATGTTAAAAATGGCATGCTGGAACCACTGAGCAATTATCTGAAAGTGAAATCAGCGCCTAAACTGGATAATTTTGTTAAAAGCTCAGTCGATGCCTATCAATACCAGTCGCAGCAATATGCCATCCCAAGGGATATTGATGCAATTGCCGTCTGGTACAACAAAAAAATGTTCGATCAGGCTGGCGTGAGCTATCCCGATAAAAACTGGACATGGGACGATTTAAAACAAAAATCAGAGCAGTTGCGTAAAGGGCTGGATAAACAGTCTTATCCACTGGCAATGGAATTCAGCAGCGGACAGGACAGTTATTTTAACCTGCTATTACAGGCTGGCGATAAGATTGTCCTGCCTGAGGGCAAAACGGATGTTGCCAATGACAAAGCCATCGCCGTCTATCGCGATGTTCAAGGCATGCTGAACGCGGGACTAATCCAACCGCCAGGCGAGATGGAAGCCTCGGATGTCTTTCAGTCCAACCGGGTGGCCATGGTCTACGCGGGTTCATGGTGGGCATTACCCTTCTCTCAAAACGAGCTGATTAAAGATCACATCGGCGTGGTACCAATGCCTAAAATGGCAGAGCAGGCAGGTGTATCCCATAGCCTGGCATTTGCCATGTCAGCAAAAAGTCAGCATAAAGATGCGGCGTGGAAGTTCATTGAGTTCATGAGCTCTGAGCATGCGCAGCAGACGCTGGCTACGGGAAAAGTCGTGATCCCTGCAAACCAAAAAGTGGCCAAAGAGTGGGCTGAAGGCTTTAAGGATATTGATGTTTCAGCCTATATCGATTCATTGGCTTTCTCACATAAATATCCAACCGCAGGCTCCAATACCGCCAAGTGGAATAGCATCCTGAATGATGGCTTGAAAAAAGTCTGGACGGGTACTGACCCAGAGAAGGTCATGCCTGGTGTTGCTAAACGCGTTGAACGTGAAATGCAGAAATAATCCTGAGGGAGCCATGCTCCCTCTCGCTTTCGCCCACGCAATATATTTTGGTTGCACAGTGAGCATCCCGGAGTCTGTATGAGCTATTCAGATGAAGCTGCATCCCCACAATTACCAGCCAGGGAAGTGCAAAAAAAATCCCTGACCAAGCTGGAAAAAGAAGAACGCTTCTGGGGATGGATAATGATTATGCCGCTACTGGCGGGGTTAATTGTTTTTTACTTTACTCCGTTCTTCCAGAACGTTTTTTATAGTTTCACTGACCTGGGCGAGTTTCAGATCTGGACGACGATCAGCTTAAATAACTATATTAATTTATTCAGCGATGATGAGTTTCGTTCAGCAATATATAACACCCTGGCCTATGTTTTTATTTGCGTACCGATAATCACCGTTTTGTCATTACTGCTCGCAATTGGCCTGAATCAGGCGATTCGTGGTCAGTGGTTGTTTCGCACGCTGTTGTTTCTACCCGCTGTCACTATGCCTGCGGCCATTGCTATGGTCTGGCAGTGGCTGATGAACCGAAACTTTGGCTTAATTAATCAGATCCTGGCTTTTTTCGATCTTCCGGCCATCGGTTGGTTATCCGATCCCGATGTCGTCCGCCTCAGCGCCTCGTTGGTTATCATCTGGTCGGCTATTGCACTGAAGATGATCATTCTGCTCGCTGGATTGCAGGGGATCCCCAAACAAATTTATGAAGCAATGTCGCTGGATGGCATCAGCAAATTGCGTGGATTCTGGTCTATTACCTTACCGCTAATGATCCCAACGCTGTTTTTCGTACTGGTGATCTCTTTTATCGAAACACTGCAAATTTTCGATGTGGTTTATCTGCTGTTTGGCAGTTCATCCATGGTGGACGATCAGACGATGACCATCGCCTATCTCTTCTATAAATACGCCTTTATCTACCATGAAAAAGGGTATGCCTCAGCAATCGCCGTAGTGATTTTCGTTATCACGATGGTCCTGACGCTGCTGCAAATATGGATTGGTAAACGACTTAAAGCACAGTGAGGCACCACGATGTTCATGACTAAACGTGAAAAATGGCTAATTTACGGCCTGATGATCCTCGCGACGCTGGTAACGGTGGTTCCCTTCATCTGGATGATCATCACCTCTTTTAAAACCCAGGCAGAAAGCATCGCCTTTCCACCGATCCTGCTACCCGCCAACCCTGGGTTTCAGGCTTACGGTAAAATCTTGCATGAAATGCCTTTTGGCAGCTTTTACTTTAACTCTATCGTCTCCACGCTGGTCATTGTCATTTTGCAGACGCTGATTGCGGCAATGGCAGCGTACGGTTTCTCCCGACTGCGTTTTAAAGGGCGAGATATCCTGTTTATGCTGTGTATTTCAATTCTGATGGTGCCCGGTCAGATCTTTTTAATCCCACAGTTTTTAACCGTTGAAAAAATCGGTTTGCTGAACTCAATTCCTGGACTGGTGCTACCGGGCTTATTCAGCATATATAGCGCTTTTTTATTACGTCAGTTTTTTCTGTCAGTACCTAAAGAACTGGAAGAGGCAGCCATTATGGATGGGTATAACCATCTGACTATTTTCTTCAAAATTATGCTGCCATTAATTAAACCGGGACTGATTGCCTGCGTCATTATTAACGGACTGTGGAGCTGGAATAACTTAATGTGGCCGCTGATCGTCAACACCTCCATGGATAAAATGACATTACCAGTAGGATTAGCCTCACTTTCTGGCCGCTCAGGCGTGGAATATCCGATGTTAATGGCGGGCGCATTGCTGGCGATTATCCCGATGTTGTTACTTTATATTTTCTTCCAGCGCTATTTTATTCGCGGCATCGCTGGTGCCGGAATTAAAGGATAAGGGGCAGTGTTATGTCAGGTATTCAATTACAGGCAGTAAGCAAAGTCTATCCCAATGGCTTTCAGGCGATCCATGGCGTTGATCTTGAAATCCACGATGGCGAATTCATGGTGTTTGTCGGCCCATCAGGCTGCGCCAAATCAACGCTGCTGCGCATGATTGCAGGTCTGGAAGATATCACTCATGGTCACATCGCAATCGGAGAGAAGTGCGTCAACGACCTGCTACCAAAGGAGCGAGGCGTTGCCATGGTCTTCCAGAATTATGCCCTCTATCCCCACATGACGATTTATAAAAACATGGCATTCAGTCTGTTAGGGAAAATGAGCAAAGAAGAGATTGATATCCGCGTGCGGGAAGCTGCACACAAGCTGGAAATCGAAACATTGCTCGACAAAAAGCCCGGCCAGCTTTCGGGTGGTCAATGTCAACGCGTAGCCGTTGGCAGGGCCATCGTGCGTAAGCCAGACGTCTTTTTGTTTGATGAACCGCTGTCCAACCTGGATGCAAAATTGCGTGTTTCAATGCGCGTGCGGCTGACAGAACTGCATCGACAACTGCGTCACGAAGGCGTGAGCGCGACCATGGTGTACGTCACGCACGATCAGATTGAAGCAATGACCATGGGAGACAGGATTTGCGTTCTTAATGGCGGTCGTATTATGCAGGTTGATACCCCGGGAAATATTTACCATCACCCCAGGAATAAATTTGTTGCTGGTTTTATTGGTAATCCGGCAATGAATATTATGCTGCTTGATATTGAACCCGGCGCGCGTGGCCTGCGCCTGGCTGATAATTTAATCCTGCCATTAAATACACGCTTGAGTAACCTACTGGAGCAATATCCGCACTCCAGTGTCTGGTTTGGCATCCGCTCAGAGGCCATTCAATTAGCCTCGCAGCATGATGCCTCTGCGTTCGATGCGCACATTACCAACGTAGAAAGGATGGGCAACGAAGACCTTCTGCATTTTGATATTGGTGAGCAACATATGATCTTACGTATTAACTCCTCACCCGACTGGGCCCCTCTTCCCGGCGAATCTATCAAAGTGAAATTTAATCTGGAAGCCGCCTTTTTGTTTGATAAAAAACATGAAGAAAATTTGGCCTGACCGTTATTCCGGCTAAGTGAAAAATGAGAGGTTTATATGTGTGCGAATAAAGTGACCGTATTAGTGGTAGGGGCCGGTGCGCGCGGAGAAATATATTCTCGCTATGCGCTTGAACATCCAGACAGAATGCAGGTGGTAGGCGTTGCCGAGCCCAGAGAGGCATACCGCCAGCAGTTTGTCGCACAGCATAAGATTGACCCAAAGAACGTATTTTGCGACTGGCAAGAAGCTGCGGCCCAACCCAAAATGGCCGACGTAGTACTTATTTGCACGCAGGATAATATGCACAAAGATCCAGCCGTGGCGTTTGCCAATCTCGGCTATCACATCCTGCTGGAAAAACCGCTCGCCCCTACGCCAGAAGATTGCCGGATCATTATTGATGCGGTCAAACGCAACAACGTATTACTGGCCGTCGCGCACGTCCTGCGTTACACCCGCTATACGCAAAAGCTGAAATCACTGCTTGATGAGGGCGTAATTGGCGATATTGTCAGCATGCAGCATCTCGAACCCGTAGGTTACTGGCATCAGGCACACTCGTTTGTACGTGGTAACTGGCGTAATGAAGCAGAATCGTCATTTATGCTGTTACAGAAATCCTGTCATGATTTGGACTGGATCCGCTACATCATGAGCGACAACTGCCAGGACGTAGGATCATTTGGTAGCCTGAGCCACTTTGTGAGAGAGAACCAGCCTGCTGGCGCCGCCGACCGATGCCTTGATTGTCAGGTTGAAGCAACCTGTCCCTGGTCTGCCTGCAAAATTTATCTGGGTGAAAACCACAAATGTACTCCACACTTCCGCCGGGTGCTGACTGCAGATCCCAGCGAAGAAAATGTTCGTCAGGCGCTCCGCGATGGGCCTTATGGTCGCTGCGTTTATCGTTGTGATAATGATGTGGTGGATCATCAGGTTGTTAACTTACGTTTTGCCCACCAGCAGACAGTGACCTTTACCATGACTGCGTTTACCAAAATGGAAGATCGCAAAACGCGCCTGTTTGGCACCAGAGGTTATCTGGAAGGTGATGGCGAGCAGATACGGGTGTTTGATTTCCTGACAGACAAAGAAACAGTGCATCCGATCGAGGAGATCGCCGCTGGCACACAAACCCAGATGGGGGGGCATGGTGGTGGCGATTACTACCTGATGGATCGCTTTATCCACGCAGTGATGGCCAACGATCAAAATATGATCCTTTCTGGCCCGGATGAGTCACTGGAAAGTCACTTAATGGTCTTTGCCGCAGAGCGCGCTCGCAAGGAAAACTGTCTGGTTACGCTGTGAAGCCGGAGGAGATGAGGCATGTTTTACGGTGTTGATATTGGTGGAACCAAAACTGAAATTGTCGCTTTTGATAAGGAAATGCAGGTTTGCTGGCGTAAGCGCGTCGCCACGCCAGTGCAGGATTATGAACTCTTTCTTTCGACCTTTACTTCACTTATTGATACCGCCGACTGGGCGACTGGAACGCAAGGAAAAATTGGCATCGGCATGCCCGGTCTTATGGACAGACATACCGGAAAATTACTGTCATCTAACGTGCCTTGCCTCACCGGACGCCAGGTGATGAACGATCTGGCCCACCGTCTCAATCGTTCAGTTGAACTGGACAATGACTGCTGCTGCTTTGCACTCTCGGAAGCTCATACCCAGCAGGCTCGCCAGTTCTCCAGAATCTTTGGTGCTATCATTGGCACCGGCATGGGCGGAGGTTTAGTCATTGACGGTCAGCTGTATCGGGGTCGCAACCGAATGGCCAGTGAGTTTGGCCATTTACCGCTTCCGGCAACATTTATGCGTCGTTATCACTTGCCGGAACTGAAGTGCGGCTGTGGCTTACAAGGGTGTCTGGAACGCTATCAATCCGGTCCTGGTTTACTGTGGCTCCACAAACACTTCAGTGGAGAACAACTCAAAATGGAGACCCTGCTGGAGCATTATCGTCATGGCAATGCCAGCGCCGTTACTACCATAGAAGCATGGATTGATATGTTGGGTTGTACGCTGGCGCAATTGCAGTTGATTTTGGATGTCGATGCTTTTGTTCTCGGCGGTGGAGTATCCAACATTGAGGAAATTTATACGTTGCTGCCGCAGGCTATGTCCCGTTATTTGTTCCCGGGATTAGAGCCTGCCCGCGTATTCTCGGCCATCCATGGCGCATCCAGCGGGGTTCGCGGTGCCGCGTTGCTGTTGGTTGAACAGGGTACCCTGACCCACTAAAAAATGGCTGGCGAGGAAATCTCGCCAGCCATTTCAGTTATTCATCCGCAATCACCACATCCACCCCAAGCTGGATTAATGTCCGGTGATAATTTTCTGGGATCCCGCTGTCGGTAATTACCCGGTCAATCCCGCTGATTTCGCTAATCATACAGAAACTTTTGCGGCCAAACTTGCTGGAGTCAGCAACTACCGTGACCTCCTGCGCAACCTCACACATTACCTGATTCAGATGTGCTTCTCCCGGATGTGGTGTGGTAATCCCTGCTTCCAGGCAGAACCCGTCAACGCCTAAGAAAAGCTTATCAAACCTGTATTGTCTAAGCTGGTGTTCTGCTGAAGGGCCATACAATGAATAGACACTTTGCCTGACGTTCCCTCCCAGGATCATGACGTCTACGCGCTCAAAATTCGCCAGTTCCCACGCAATGTTGAGCGCATTGGTCATCACCACCAGATCGCGGCGATTCTTTAACATTGGAGGAATGAGCGTGGTGGTCGAACCGGAATCGAGGATTAACGTGTCACCATCCTTCACAAAGCTGGCCGCTTTTTCGGCAATACGCGTTTTCACATCGCGATTCAGCCGGTCCTTATCCTGCAAAGGCCGGTCAAGGGCAAAGTGCTGATTGAGAACCGCCCCTCCGTAGGAGCGCATGACGCATCCTTTCTGCTCCAGATAACGTAAGTCGTTGCGGATCGTGACCGATGACACACCAAAATGGACGCTCAGTGGCTCGACACGAACGCTACCCTGATCGCACAGCAGATCAATTATTTGCTCGCGACGTCTTAAGTTATCCAGCATTTCTATTGCTCCATCAAATATTCATGTTGTTTTGTTTTAGCGCTTTAGCACTTTCGTTTTCTTTTGAATATATTACATCAGAAGCAATAAGGTGAATTTGTGCGCACAGACTCAGCGTTTAATTTAACAAAAACTGACTTTTTTCTTTCGTTTTAGCAAATCGAAACGAAGAAAACCGAAAAAATGAAAAGACTCAAAACGGGAAAGATGCGAGAAAGGAACGGTAAGCATGCAAAAAAACGAAAGCGAGCTACTAAAAAAGCTCGCTTATGGTTTGTTTTTGTTTAATTGAATGGGATCACATTTTTGAATTTTAGAGCGGGACTACTCAACAATGATCACTTCAACACCGCTGCGGCGTAGTTCCTGCAAGCTCTCCTCTGGGATACCTTCATCAACAATGATGGTATGGATCCTGTGGGTATCAATGATCTTATGCAGGCTGGAGCGGTTAAACTTCGTCGAGTCGGTAACAACAATAATACGTTCAGCCACTTCACACATCCGGCGGTTGAGACGCGCCTCATCTTCGTTGTGCGTGCTAACACCACGCTCTAAATCGATAGCATCAACGCCAAGAAACAGCATGTCGAAGTGATAATTTTGTAGCGACTGCTCAGCCTGATCGCCATAAAACGATTGTGACTGACGACGCAAATGACCGCCGGTCATCAGCAGCTCAACCCCTTCAGCTTCCAGTAGCGCATTGGCGACATTCATACCGTTGGTCATAGCAATAACATTGGTGTGCTGGCGCATCAGGCGGGCAATTTCATAGGTCGTGGTGCCGGAGTCAAGGATCACGCGGTGTCCCGGTTGAATCAACTCTGCGGCGGCTCTGGCAATACTGCGTTTTACTGCCGTATTAAGTGAACTCTTATCTTCAACAGAAGGCTCCACAACAGGCGCATTACTTTCGCAAATCAGCGCACCGCCATAGGCACGTACCGCAATCCCCTGCTTTTCCAGAAAAGCGAGGTCGTTGCGAATAGTGACCGTGGAGACGCCAAAAAATAAGGAAAGATCGTTAACCTGAACGCTTCCCTGCTGGCGTAACCGCTGGATGATCTGCTCACGTCTTTCGCTGGTGCCAATAACGCGCTTGTCTGCAGAGGACTCGGTGTTACTCATAAGAAATCCTTTAGTTGAGTCTTTCGTTTTATTTCGTTTCGTCTATTAACGCCTTTCTTTTGCGCGAATGCAAGCCCCACAAGCAGGGAAGAGCCGGACGAACTTACGCTGAAACCTTTCATTGCGTTTCTTTTGTGAAACAGATCGGAAAACTATTATCTTTCGTTTTATTTTTATAACACCATGATGCAGTATTAAATGAAACAAAACGAAAGATTGATGTCGCAGTAATCTGACCTGGAGAGGAAAGTGAAACATCTAACTAAAATGGTCGAGCAGCATAAACGGGGGAAGGCAAACGGGATTTATGCCGTTTGTTCCGCGCATCCAATCGTACTGGAAGCCGCAATACGCTACGCCCATGCAAACCATACACCGCTGTTGATCGAAGCAACCTCTAATCAGGTTGACCAGTTTGGCGGCTATACGGGGATGACACCAGCCGATTTTCGCAGTTTTGTCTGCCGATTAGCCGACTCGCTTGATTTTTCTCAGGATATGCTGATTCTTGGCGGAGACCATCTCGGGCCAAACCGTTGGCAAAATCTGCCTGCGGAGCAGGCAATGGCCAATGCTGACGATCTGATCAAGAGCTATGTCGCCGCAGGCTTTAAAAAAATCCACCTCGATTGCAGCATGTCTTGTGCTAACGACCCGGTTCCACTGACGGATGAAATCGTCGCCGAGCGTGCTGCACGCCTGGCAAAAGTCGCCGAAGAAACCTGTATGGCACATTTTGGCGAGTCTGATCTGGTCTATGTGATTGGCACAGAAGTTCCGGTTCCTGGTGGCGCACACGAAACGTTAACCGAACTGGCGGTAACAACGCCGGATGCCGCACGTGCAACGCTGCAGGCCCACTATCACGCCTTTGAAAAGCGCGGGCTGGAAGGTATATGGGCACGTATTATCGCCCTGGTCGTGCAACCTGGCGTTGAATTCGACCACACGCACATCATTGATTATCAACCGCAGAAAGCCGTGGCACTCAGCAAAATGGTGGAAGACTACGACACGCTGGTTTTTGAAGCGCATTCTACCGATTACCAAACGCCACAGTCCTTACGCCAACTGGTGATAGACCACTTCGCTATTCTGAAAGTGGGACCAGCACTGACCTTTGCCCTGCGCGAAGCGCTGTTTTCACTGGCCGCTATTGAAGAAGAATTGCTGCCTGCAAAAGCCAGCTCGGGCCTGCGACATGTGCTGGAGAGCGTGATGCTAGATCGCCCAGAGTACTGGCAGAGCCACTATCACGGTGATGGCAACGCACGCCGTCTGGCCCGTGGATACAGCTACTCCGATCGGGTTCGTTACTACTGGCCGGACAGCCAGATTGATGAAGCATTTGAACGTCTGGTACGTAACCTGGCGGACGACCCTATTCCACTGCCGCTGATTAGCCAGTATTTACCCTTGCAGTACGTAAAAGTGCGCGAGGGAGATCTCAGCGCCACGCCGCGAGAACTCATCATTAACCATATTCAGGACATACTGCAGCAATATCACTGCGCCTGCCTGGGTGCTCCAGCTCGTAACGCATAACAAAAAAGAGAAAAATATCATGCCAAACATTGTATTAAGTCGCATTGATGAACGTTTGATTCACGGTCAGGTTGGTGTGCAATGGGTCGGGTTTGCGGGGGCAAACCTGGTGCTGGTCGCTAATGATGAGGTGGCTGAAGATCCAGTGCAGCAAAACCTGATGGAAATGGTACTGGCAGAAGGGATCGCCGTACGTTTCTGGTCACTACAAAAAGTGATCGACAATATTCACCGTGCCGCCGATCGCCAGAAAATTCTACTGGTCTGCAAATCGCCTGCGGATTTCTTCCGTCTGGTCGAAGGCGGTGTACCTGTTAACCGTATCAACGTTGGCAATATGCACTACGCCAACGGCAAGCAACAAATCGCCAAAACGGTTTCTGTAGACGCTGCCGATATTACGGCGTTCAACGGGCTCAAAGCCGCTGGAGTGGAATGCTTCGTTCAGGGCGTTCCAACAGAACCCGCCCAGGACCTCTATAAACTTCTCTGAGGGATTCACAATGGAAATCAGTCTGTTGCAGGCTTTTGCGTTGGGTATTCTCGCCTTTATTGCAGGCCTGGATATGTTCAACGGGTTAACGCACATGCACCGCCCGGTTGTTCTCGGGCCGCTGGTCGGCCTGATTCTGGGCGATCTGCATACCGGTATTTTAACAGGTGGTACGCTGGAACTGGTGTGGATGGGTCTGGCCCCACTGGCGGGAGCTCAGCCACCAAACGTGATTATCGGCACTATCGTGGGAACCACGTTTGCCATAACGACCGGAGTGAAACCTGAAGTTGCCGTAGGTGTGGCGGTACCGTTCGCCGTAGCAGTACAGATGGGGATTACCTTCCTGTTCTCTGTGATGTCCGGGGTGATGGCTCGCTGCGATCGCATGGCAGCGAATGCCGATACCGCCGGGATTGAGCGGGTCAACTATCTGGCGTTGCTCGCGCTGGGGACCTTCTACTTTTTATGCGCGTTCCTGCCGATTTACTTTGGCGCGGAACATGCCAAAACCGCGATAGATGTTCTGCCGACGCGTCTGATTGACGGCCTGGGTGTGGCAGGCGGCATCATGCCAGCTATCGGCTTCGCCGTACTGCTGAAAATCATGATGAAAAACGTCTATATCCCCTATTTCATCCTGGGTTTTGTCGCCGCAGCCTGGCTCAAACTCCCTGTGCTGGCGATCGCCGCCGCAGCACTGGCAATGGCGCTGATCGATTTTCTGCGTAAATCACCTGAACCTACAGCTCCCGCAGCACAAAAAGAGGAATTCGAAGATGGCATCTAATCAAACGGCTCTGCCGAACGTTTCCGAAACCGAAGAAACGCTGCTGTCAGGCACCAATGAAAACGTCTACGAAGACCAGAATATCGGTGCCGAACTGACGAAAAAAGATATCAACCGTGTTGCCTGGCGTTCAATGCTGTTGCAGGCCTCTTTTAACTACGAACGTATGCAGGCATCAGGATGGCTGTACGGCCTGTTACCTGCTCTGAAAAAGATCCATACCAATAAGCGCGATCTGGCGCGTTCGATGAAAGGCCATATGGGCTTCTTCAACACGCACCCGTTCCTGGTCACGTTTGTTATCGGGATTATCCTGGCGATGGAACGCTCCAAGCAGGATGTGAACAGTATTCAAAGTACCAAGATTGCCGTGGGTGCGCCGCTGGGCGGCATCGGTGATGCCATGTTCTGGTTAACGTTACTGCCTATTTGCGGCGGTATCGGTGCCAGCCTGGCGCTGCAAGGCTCTATTCTTGGCGCAGTTGTCTTTATTGTTATGTTCAACGTGGTTCATCTTGGTCTGCGCTTTGGGCTGGCACACTATGCTTATCGAATGGGTGTTGCTGCCATTCCGCTGATTAAAGCTAACACCAAAAAAGTTGGACATGCGGCATCCATCGTAGGGATGACGGTGATCGGTGCGCTGGTAGCGACCTATGTTCGCCTGAGCACTACGCTGGAAATCACAGCTGGCGATGCGGTAGTGAAACTGCAAACAGACGTGATAGACAAGCTGATGCCTGCATTTTTGCCGTTGGTCTACACATTGACCATGTTCTGGCTGGTCCGCCGTGGCTGGAGTCCTCTGCGCCTTATCGCCATTACCGTGGTGCTCGGCGTCGTAGGTAAGTTCTGTCATTTCCTGTAAATATAAGGGGTTGTAGATGTTAGGTATTATTTTGACGGGTCATGGCGGGTTTGCCAGCGGAATGGAAAAAGCGATGAAACAGATTCTGGGTGAACAGACTCAGTTCATTGCCATCGACTTTCCAGAAACCTCTACCACTGCCTTACTCACTTCGCAACTTGAACAGGCGGTGAGTGAACTGGATGCGCAGCAAGATATCGTGTTTCTGACAGACCTGTTGGGCGGGACGCCATTTCGCGTCGCTTCCACGCTGGCGATGCAAAGGCAAGGCACTGAAGTGATCACCGGTACCAATCTGCAACTGCTCCTGGAGATGGTGCTGGAGCGTGACGGCCTGAGCAGCGAAGCGTTTCGTTTGCAAGCGCTGGAGTGCGGGCACCGGGGTTTAACCAGCCTGGTGGACGAACTGGGGCGCTGCCGCGAAGAAAAGCCCGTTGAGGAAGGGATATGACACTGCTACTGCGCGCCAGACGTCTACTGACAGAACAGGGCTGGCTGGGCGATCATCAATTGCATGTTGAAGACGGTATCATTGCGGCAATAGAGCCAATTCCTTCCGGCGTTATGGTCCGCGATGCTGAACTGCTCTGTCCGGCATACATTGATACCCACGTGCACGGGGGCGCGGGTGCCGATGTGATGGATGAAGCACCGGATACGCTCGACAAACTGGCGATGCACAAAGCACGTGAAGGGGTAGCCAACTGGCTACCCACTACCGTCACAGCACCACTACCGGATATTCACAAGGCGCTTGAGCGTATTGCCCATCGCTACCATTCCGGAGGGCCCGGCGCACAGGTGCTGGGCAGTTATCTTGAAGGCCCGTACTTTACGCCGCAGAACAAAGGGGCGCACCCGCCTGAGCTTTTCAGGGAACTGGAACTCAGTGAACTGGATGAACTGATTGCGATTTCCCAGCAAACATTGCGTGTCGTTGCACTGGCACCAGAAAAACCCGGTGCATTGCAGGCCATCGAACATCTGAAGCAGCGCAACGTACGGGTGATGCTGGGCCACAGCGCAGCTACCTGGGAACAAACCCGCGCAGCCTTTGACGCCGGCGCTGACGGACTGGTTCACTGCTATAACGGTATGACCGGCTTACATCATCGGGAGCCAGGAATGGTTGGCGCAGGCTTAACCGACCCTCGCGCTTGGCTGGAACTTATCGCTGACGGACACCATGTCCACCCGGCGGCCATGAAGCTCTGCTGCTGTTGCGCCAAAGACAGACTGGTGCTGATCACCGATGCCATGCAGGCTGCAGGAATGCCAGACGGACGCTATACGCTCTGCGGTGAGGAGGTTGAAATGCACAGTGGTATTGTGCGTACCGCTTCCGGTGGCCTGGCTGGTAGCACGCTCTCGGTTGACGCAGCCGTACGTAATATGGTCGAGCTCACCGGGATAACGGCAGAAGAGGCAATTCATATGGCCTCACTCCACCCCGCACGTTTGTTAGGCATCGATCGCCAACTGGGATCGTTAGCAGTGGGAAAACGAGCCGACGCAATCGCACTTAATAGCGGGCTACATTTACAACAGATTTGGATTCAGGGTCAGGCTCTCCCCCTTTAGACCTTTCATTTTGCATCCTGTTGGCCTGCGGTCTTCGATCGCAAGGCCTTTCTTTTCCTTTCGCTTATGGAAATACCGATCCACATCGCAATCAACCTCTTCTTTATAGATCAATAAGATAACCATAGCCTTCGTTCTCACGATCACAAATTTCGTTTTATTTCCTTTTGGATTATTGCTCTTTCGATTTCTTTCCTATAGATTTTAATCAATCGACAAGATGAACAAGTGAAACGAAACGAAAGATAGCGACATTCTCGCCAGCGTCTTATGTGGAATTTACAAGACTAAGGACTTAAGTTATGCCAGAAACCTATACCCCTGTTACCGCGGTAACGGGCACCTGGACCGAAGAAGAGATCCGTCAACAACCAGCCAGTTGGATCCGTTCCCTTACGAATATCGACAACATTCGATCTGCCATTGACAGCTTTCTCGCACCATTACTGCGCAAAAACGATCTGCGGATCATACTGACCGGGGCCGGAACATCAGCATTCATTGGCGACATCATCGCCCCCTGGCTGGCAAGCTATACCGGTAAAAACATCAGCGCTGTACCGACCACCGATCTGGTCACCAATCCGATGGATTACCTGAATCCCGCACATCCGCTGCTGCTCATTTCTTTCGCTCGCTCAGGTAACAGCCCTGAAAGTGTTGCTGCGGTAGAGCTGGCTAATCAGTTTGTGCCTGAGTGTTATCACCTGCCAATCACCTGTAACGAAGCAGGTAGCCTGTATCAAAACGCAGTTGCAAGCGACAATGCTTTTGCTCTGCTAATGCCCGCAGAGACACATGATCGTGGTTTCGCCATGACCAGCAGCATTACCACCATGATGGCCAGCTGCCTGGCAGTATTCGCCCCGGAGAAAATCAACAGTCAGACCTTCCGCGACGTGGCCGATCGGTGCCAGGCGATCCTGACTTCACTGGGCGATTTCAGCGACGGCGTATTTGGCAATGAGCCCTGGAAACGGATCGTCTATCTCGGTAGCGGTGGATTACAGGGCGTCGCGCGTGAATCGGCCCTGAAAGTCCTGGAGCTGACGGCAGGCAAACTGGCCGCATTCTATGACTCCCCGACAGGTTTTCGTCACGGTCCGAAGTCGCTGGTTGATAACGAAACTCTGGTAGTAGTCTTTGTTTCCAGCCATCCCTATACACGTCAATACGATCTCGATCTGCTGGCAGAGTTACGCCGCGATCGGCAGGCATTGCGGGTTGTCGCGATTGCCGCACAAACCCATGAGGTGATTGAAGCTGGCCCACATATTCTGCTGCCACCAGCACGCACTTTCATCGATATGGAATTGGCGTTCTGCTTCCTGATCTACGCCCAGGTCTTTGCTTTGACGCAATCCATCAATATCGGCAATACACCGGATACGCCTTCTGCCAGCGGCACTGTGAACCGCGTTGTACAGGGCGTTGTTATTCATCCCTGGAACGCCTAAAAGGATCGTTTTATGAGCATTATTTCCACGAAATACCTCCTGCTGGATGCACAAAAAAAGGGCTATGCCGTACCCGCCTTCAACATTCATAACGCCGAGACGATCCAGGCGATCCTTGAAGTGTGCTCTGAAATGCAATCGCCGGTGATCCTTGCCGGGACGCCAGGCACCTTTAAACATATCGCGCTGGAAGAGATCTACGCGCTGTGCAGCGCTTATTCCATCAGCTACGGGATACCGCTTGCGCTGCACCTCGATCACCATGAGTCGCTGGACGATATCCGTCGTAAAGTGAATGCAGGAGTGCGCAGCGCAATGATTGACGGCAGCCACTTTCCGTTTGAAGAAAACGTGAAGCTGGTGAAATCCGTTGTGGATTTTTGCCATGCCAAAGATTGCAGCGTGGAAGCTGAGCTAGGTCGCCTCGGTGGCGTAGAAGATGATATGAGCGTGGATGCAGAAAGCGCCTTCCTAACCGATCCACAAGAAGCTAAACGGTTTGTTGAGCGTACTGGCGTAGATAGCCTTGCTGTTGCCATCGGCACAGCACACGGCTTGTACACCAAAACGCCCAAAATCGATTTCCAGCGGCTGGGTGAAATTCGTGAGGTGGTGGATATTCCGCTGGTGCTGCATGGCGCAAGCGATGTCCCTGACGAATACGTCCGCCGCACGATCGAGCTTGGCGTTTGCAAAGTTAATGTGGCTACCGAACTGAAAATCGCTTTTGCCGATGCGGTCAAAGCGTGGTTTGCGGAGAATCCGCAGGGCAACGATCCCCGCTATTACATGCGGGTCGGTATGGATGCAATGAAAGAGGTGGTACGTAGCAAAATCACTGTATGCGGGTCAGCAAACCGCTTATTAGTCAGTGAAACTGCCGCTCAGTCTTAAGCACTGTGTTAGCTAATGGCCATACCCTTGTCGGTTTGGCCATCAACAATCGGGCTTACTCTCCCTGCTGTTCCAGAGCGTGCTTATACAACGCATTCTTTTTCACGCCATGGATTTCAGCAGCCAGCGCGGCGGCCTTTTTCAGCGGCAGTTCTGCCTGCAATAAGGCCAACGTACGCAGCGCATCGGCAGGAAGATCGTCTTCCTGCGCTTTATGCCCTTCGACAATCAGCACCATTTCACCTTTACGACGATTCTCATCTTCCTTGACCCACGCCAGCAGTTCACCAACCGGTGCACCGTGAATAGTTTCCCAGGTTTTGGTCAGCTCGCGCGCCAGTACCACGTAACGGGATTCGCCCCAGACGGCAACCATGTCTTCCAGGCTATCCAGCAAGCGGTGGGTAGATTCATAAAAAATAAGCGTACGCGGCTCGGCTTCAATGGCTTTCATCGCATCACGACGCCCTTTCGATTTGGCAGGCAGAAATCCTTCATAGCAAAAACGGTCTGAAGGCAGACCTGCAGCGCTCAGGGCAGCAATCGCCGCACAAGGACCAGGCAGGGGAACAACGCGGATCCCCGCTTCGCGACAGGTGCGCACCAGATGGTAGCCCGGATCGTTAATCAGCGGCGTTCCGGCATCGGAAACCAGCGCAATGTTTTGCCCTTCTTTGAGCTTCGCGACCAGCGTTTCGGCCTTTTGCTGCTCGTTATGGTCATGTAGCGCGAACAAACGCGCGTTAATCGCGAAGTGTTGTAACAATAATCCTGTATGACGAGTGTCTTCAGCGGCAATCAAATCAACGGCTTGTAAAACTTCGAGCGCTCGTTGGGTAATATCAGCCAAATTTCCTATAGGAGTAGGTACAATAAAGAGTTGGCCTTGAGAATTATCCGCCGATTCGTGTTGTTTCATTGTGTCGTCCGTATTGCCGATTTAATATTGAGCATTGAGTAAAAAAATATCACTGGATACAGTATGGTACCCTCAACATTTTCTCGTTTGAAAGCCGCACGCGCGCTACCAGTCATTCTGGCAGCACTGATTTTCGCAGGCTGTGGCACCCAGGCGCCAGACCAGAGTGCAGCCCATATGCAGGGCACTGCGCAGGCTGATTCCGGCTTTTATCTGCAACAAATGCAGCAAAGCTCAGATGATAGCAAGACCAACTGGCAATTACTCGCCATTCGTGCACTGCTGAAAGAAGGCAAGAGCCAGCAGGCTATCGAACTGTTCAACCAGCTACCGCAGAAGCTAAGCGATACCCAGCGTCGTGAGCAGTCACTGCTGGCCGTCGAGATTAAGCTTGCGCAGAAAGATGTCGCTGGGGCACAGGCCCTGCTGGATAAGTTAACACCCGCCGATTTCGATCAAAACCAACAGGCACGCTACTGGCAGGCGCAAATCGACGTCAACCAGGGTCGCCCATCTCTGACGCTGCTGCGCGCCCTGATCGCGCAGGAACCGCTGCTGGCCGCGAATGCTAAGCAGAAAAACATGGACGCCACCTGGCAGGCGTTATCGTCCATGACCCAGGAGCAAGCGCAGGCGCTGGTCATCAATGCCGATGAAAACGTGCTGCAAGGTTGGCTGGATCTCCAGCGCGTCTGGTTCGATAACCGTAACGATCCGGACATGATGAAAGCCGGTATTGCAGACTGGCAGAAACGTTATCCGCAAAACCCAGGGGCAAAACTGTTACCAACACAGTTGGTTAACGTGCAGAGCTTTAAGCCCGCCTCCACCAGCAAAATAGCCCTGCTGTTACCACTGAACGGTCAGGCCGCTGTATTTGGCCGGACTATTCAGCAAGGCTTTGAAGCAGCGAAAAACATGGGCACTCAACCCGTAGCAGCCCCAGCGGTTGCCGCGCCTGCTGCAGATACAGCAGCCATAGCGACCACGGAACAGCCGCAAAGCGCTGACGGTGTTGCCAGCCCTTCTCAGGCGTCAGTAAGCGATCTGACCAACGAGACGCCAGCTCAGCCAGAAACACCTGCTGTGCAGCCCGCAGCCCCCGCTCAGCCAACAACGGCCAGCGCACCGGCGAACCCATCCGCTGAGCTGAAAATCTACGACACTTCATCACAGCCGCTGAACCAGATCCTGACTCAGGTTCAGCAGGATGGCGCCAGCATCGTGGTTGGCCCACTGCTGAAGAACAATGTTGAAGAGCTGATGAAAAGCAACACGCCATTAAACGTACTGGCGCTTAACCAGCCGGAGTCGGTGAAAAACCTGCCGAACGTCTGCTACTTCGCCCTGTCGCCAGAAGATGAAGCGCGCGACGCCGCGCACCACATCCGCGATCAAGGCAAACAGACGCCGCTGTTGTTGATCCCACGGAGTTCATTAGGCGATCGCGTTGCTAACGCCTTTGCACAGGAATGGCAAAAACTGGGTGGCGGCGTGGTATTGCAGCAGAAATTCGGCTCCACCGCTGAACTTAAAATGGGCGTTAACGGCGGCTCGGGGATTTCCCTGACGGGCAGCCCGGTGGCCTCCTCTGTGCCAGCACAACCCGGCGTGACGATTGGCGGTCTGACCATCCCAGCAGCACCCACCGATGCGCAAATCACCGGCGGCAGCGGTCGTGTTGATGCCGTGTATATTCTGGCGACGCCTGAAGAAATTGCATTTATTAAGCCGATGATCGCCATGCGCAACGGCAGCCAGAGCGGCGCCACGTTGTACGCCAGTTCTCGTAGTGCGCAGGGCACTGCCGGCCCGGATTTCCGTCTGGAGATGGAAGGCTTGCAGTACAGCGAAATTCCAATGCTGGCAGGCGCTAACGCACCTCTCATGCAGCAGGCGCTTGGCGCAGTTCGTAACGACTACTCGCTGGCGCGTATGTACGCCATGGGTGTCGATGCCTGGTCGCTCGCCAACCACTTCTCGCAAATGCGTCAGGTGCAGGGTTTCGAAATCAACGGCAATACCGGGGCCTTAACCGCAACGCAGGATTGTGTGATTAACAGGAAGTTATCATGGCTCAAATACCAGCAAGGACAAGTCGTCCCCGCCAGTTAACGAGTAAACAGACCGGTGACGCGTGGGAATCTACCGCGCGTGACTGGCTGTTGAGCAAGGGACTGCATTTTATCGCCGCCAACGTGCGTGAACGTGGCGGCGAAATCGACCTGATAATGCGTGAAGGCAACACCACCGTATTTGTTGAGGTTCGCTACCGACGCTCAGCACAGTTCGGCGGTGCGGCGGCGAGTGTGACCCGTAGCAAACAACAGAAATTATTACAGACCGCCCGCTTGTGGCTTGCGCGCCACAATGGGAGTTTTGATACTGTGGATTGCCGGTTCGATGTGTTAGCCTTCACCGGAAATGATGTTGAGTGGTTTAAGGACGCGTTCAACGACCGCTCATAGTTGAAGATTCAGAGCCTGGTTCTTAAGGATTAGCGTGTTAGATAGAATTAAAGTCTGCTTTACAGAAAGCATTCAAACTCAGATAGCTGCGGCTGAAGCACTTCCGGATGCGATCTCCCGTGCCGCCATGACGCTGGTTCAGTCCCTGCTCAATGGCAACAAAATTCTCTGTTGTGGTAATGGGACGTCCGCTGCCAACGCACAGCATTTTGCTGCCAGCATGATCAATCGTTTTGAAACAGAACGCCCAAGTTTACCTGCGATTGCACTAAATACTGATAATGTGGTCTTAACTGCGATTGCCAACGATCGCCTGCACGACGAAGTTTATGCAAAACAAGTCCGTGCGCTGGGACATGCAGGTGATGTTCTGCTGGCAATTTCTACGCGTGGTAATAGCCGCGATATCGTAAAAGCCGTTGAAGCCGCCGTGACACGCGACATGACAATCGTCGCGCTGACCGGGTATGACGGAGGGGAACTGGCCGGGTTACTGGGGCCGCAGGATGTTGAAATCCGTATTCCCTCACACCACAGTGCCCGCGTTCAGGAAATGCACATGCTGACGGTCAACTGCCTTTGCGATCTCATCGATAACACGCTTTTCCCTCACCAGGATGATTAAGGAGTACACATGAAGGCATTTTCGCCGCTTGCTGTGATTATCGCTGCACTGCTGCTGCAAGGCTGTGTCGCTGCTGCCGTTGTCGGAACTGCTGCTGTCGGCACCAAAGCCGCGACGGATCCTCGCAGCGTCGGCACCCAGGTAGATGATGGAACCCTGGAATTACGCGTCAATACGGCGTTGTCGAAAGATGCCCAGATCAAGAAAGAAGCGCGAATCAACGTGAGCGCATATCAGGGTAAAGTGCTGCTGGTTGGTCAGTCGCCGAATAGCGAACTGTCTGCACGAGCAAAACAGATTGCGATGGGCGTAGAAGGTACGACTGAGGTCTTTAATGAGATCCGTCAGGGCCAGCCAATCGGTCTGGGCGATGCCTCCAACGATACCTGGATAACTACTAAAGTGCGTTCCCAGTTGCTGACCAGCGATCAGGTGAAATCCTCTAACGTGAAAGTAACGACTGAGAACGGGGAAGTGTTCCTGTTAGGTCTGGTGACCGAGCGTGAAGCGAAGGCTGCAGCGGATATCGCCAGCCGGGTAAGCGGCGTGAGACGCGTCACGACGGCCTTTACGTTTATTAAGTAATACAGATGCCGGATAGCGACGCCTGAGCGTCTTATCCGGCCTACAGAACGTTATCGTTTGTAGGTCGGATAAGCATCAGCGCCATCCGGCATTTTATTTAGCCCTTTCGCGTAGCTCGGAAGAGCTCAGGATCGAAACCCCTTCATGCCGAGGCGCCAGCGCTTCTGTCAGCATTGCCCGCGCAACATCGCGCGCTTCAATCGACTTCCAGTTACCCGGCAGCAGCCTGAACAACGGCGCTAAAAACATCTCATTCGTCCGCTGTTTGTCCCTATCACCCAGTAGCATTGAAGGCCGGACAATCGTCAGCCGCGGCCAATTCTGCGCGATCAGCGCCTGCTCCATTTCACCTTTCACCCGATTATAAAAAAACGGTGAATTCGCATTGGCGCCCATCGAACTCACCACCAGCATATGCTGGGCGCCTAACCGGCGTCCCGTCAGGGCCGTATCCACCACCAGCGTATAGTCAGCATGGATAAATGCCTCTTTGCTGCCCGCTTCACGCCGGGTAGTCCCCAAACAACAAAAGACAATATCGACCGGGTCGGTAACCTGGGCCAGAGCATCGGTTAGCTGCGGATCATGGGGATTATAAATACCAACCGTATCTGCCAGCGGTCGACGCGTCGGCGCCGTGATGGCATTGACCCGGGGTTCATTGAGCAGCATACGCAGCAAATTTCCGCCCACCAGCCCCGTGGCACCTGTTATTAACACCTGACTCATCGCTTATCTTCCCCTGGGTCTTTAATCACTGTTCTAACTATAGATCACGCAGCCAGTGCATCTTTTTACCGAAGCCCAGCGTGTTGTCCGTGAATTTGACTTCATCCAGTCGAATCTCCCATACGGGTGCTGGCAGCATTCTGGCGACGGGGAAACGACGGTTGTAGGCTTTACGCGCGACCTCACTCTCTTGTCCTTCGAGGCGACGAATTTCTCCCTTAAACTGTACGCCACGAATCAGAGCGACGGTTTTAGGCTGACCATTTACCGTACCGGCAATCGGTGCGCGCGGTCCGGACATCTGCGCATGACGCGTTTTCTCTTCGGTCAGCACATAGAACGCCATCTTCTGCGCATCAAACAGGTAAAACGCATTGGCGCACCACAATTCACCTTCATGGTGTACGCACCAGGTCACGACGTGCTGTTTTGCCAGCCAGCGAGACACCGCAGTCAGTGTTTCCATTTCTGTTCTCTTTTATACTGTAGGCCTGAAAATTATCACGTCGATGGTGACAATGACACCCTGGTATCTGTACCTGATCCGTACCGCTGACAACGCCTTATACACCGGAATAACCACCGATGTGCAGCGCCGCTATAAGCAGCATCAAAGTGGGAAAGGCGCGAAGGCGCTACGCGGAAAGGGGGAACTCACGTTGGCATTTGCGGCGCAGGTCGGCGACCGTTCACTGGCCCTGCGCATAGAGTATCGCGTTAAACAGCTCACCAAGCGGCAGAAAGAACGCCTTGTCGAAGGCGAAGGGTTTGAGGCGCTATTAAGCGACCTGCAAACCCCGGAGCTTAAAAGCGATTGAAGTGGTCGTGGTATTCCACAAGTCCCGTCACGCCATCCAGCGCATCGTCCGCCAGGCGATGAACCTGGAACGCGCTTTCGGTGCCCGGCCAGCGGCAACGCAGGTCATGATGGGCTGCCAGCTCAAAGCCAAAGCGGCTGTACAGGGCCGGATCCCCCAGCGTAACCACCGCGGCGTAGCCAAACTCGTTCAGTGAATCGAGTCCTTCATAGACCAGCTGACGCGCCAGGCCCTGCCCCCGGTAGTTTTCATCCACCGCGAGCGGCGCCATGCCGACCCATTGCAGATCTTCACCCTGAACATCGACTGGGCTGAACGCGACGTAACCCACTACCTGACCTTCGTCATCGGTAGCAACCAGACCCAGCGTTAAGAAACCATCTTCACGCAGGTCGTGCACTAATTTCGCTTCCGCATCGCTCTCAAATGAACGGCGCAGCAGCGCATCAATACCAGGGGCATCAATGGGAATTTCAACTCGAATCAGCATGGCTCACCTACCGAGGTCTGTTTGGTTTCTGGCGACGTTTTCATCCCCGCCTCAACAAAATCCGCCAACTGCATCAGCATGACGCGCAACGCTTTAGGCATCTGCTCCAGTTCGATGGCATCCATCAGATTTTTTACGTATAGCCCTAATTCTGTATCACCTTCAATCACCAGGCGACGCTGGAAGAAAAGCGTATCTGGATCCTGCTTGCGGGCCACGATCATCAGCAGATCGCTGGCATCGGCGCTAAAACTTACATCCGCATCTGCATTCTGGCTGACGATAAGTTTATCGTTCTCAACAGAGGTATACCATTTGAGGTCAATGTCACGCACATGAATGCTCAGCCAGCGACCTTCGAGAAACTCCAGCTCCCCATCGGCCAGCGCCTGACTAAACTGCCAGCTCAGGACCTGTTCCAGAACCTGGCGCTTCAGCGCAAAGGGCGTCAGTTTAACTGGTACACTCATCAGAGAAGGACCAAATTGTACTAAGCGTGAACGCAGTTTATCCAACACGAGCTTTACTCCCTGTTTCAATAGTCCTGCTATTTTGCCATATCAAATAAACGACATAGCGGCATAAATCAACAATTCGCTACGAAATTGTTACCTCTTTATTGGTGTCACCAATACGACTTTAACTGCCTCAAATCAAAAATTGTCTCAGCAAGGTTAACTAAAATCCCTCTTCGTTAACATTTCTGCGCCCGTCACGGCGCAACGTTCAGGATAAATTATGGAGCTGCTCTGCCCTGCCGGAAACCTCCCGGCGCTTAAGGCGGCCATCGAGAACGGCGCTGATGCTGTCTACATCGGGCTGAAAGATGATACCAACGCCCGTCATTTCGCCGGCCTTAATTTTACCGAAAAAAAATTGCAGGAAGCGGTGAGTTTTGTCCATCAGCACCGCCGTAAGCTGCACATTGCGATTAACACCTTTGCGCACCCGGATGGTTACGCGCGCTGGCAGCGTGCCGTTGATATGGCGGCACAGCTGGGCGCGGACGCGCTGATCCTTGCCGACCTCGCCATGCTTGAGTATGCCGCAGAGCGCTACCCGCATATTGAGCGCCATGTCTCTGTTCAGGCATCTGCAACCAATGAAGAGGCAATTAATTTCTATCATCGCAACTTTGACGTCGCCCGTGTGGTGCTGCCGCGCGTGCTGTCTATTCATCAGGTGAAGCAGCTCGCTCGCGTCACGCCAGTTCCCCTGGAAGTGTTCGCCTTCGGTAGCCTGTGCATTATGGCTGAAGGCCGTTGCTATCTTTCGTCCTATCTGACGGGCGAATCGCCTAACACGGTTGGTGCCTGCTCGCCTGCCCGTTTCGTCCGCTGGCAACAGACCCAACAAGGGCTGGAATCCCGTCTTAATGAAGTACTGATCGACCGCTATCAGGACGGAGAAAACGCCGGTTATCCGACGCTATGCAAAGGCCGCTATCTGGTTGACGGCGAGCGTTATCATGCGCTGGAAGAACCCACCAGCCTGAATACGCTGGAGCTGCTGCCGGAACTGCTGGCAGCCAATATTGCCTCGGTGAAAATCGAAGGTCGTCAGCGTAGTCCGGCCTATGTCAGTCAGGTGGCGAAAGTGTGGCGTCAGGCGATCGACCGCTGTATGGCCGACCCGCAAAACTACGTCCCGCAGGCCGCATGGATGGAAACGCTTGGTTCTATGTCCGAAGGCACACAGACCACGCTTGGCGCTTATCACCGTAAATGGCAGTGAGAGAAGCAATGAAATATTCCTTAGGGCCGGTGCTTTGGTACTGGCCGAAAGAAACGCTGGAAGATTTTTATCAGCAGGCTGCCGTAAGCCAGGCCGACGTTATCTATCTTGGCGAAGCGGTATGCAGTAAACGCCGCGCCACCAAAGTGGGCGACTGGCTCGATATGGCGAAATCGCTCGCTGGCAGCGGTAAACAGGTTGTGCTGTCAACACTGGCGCTGGTACAGGCCTCTTCTGAACTGGGAGAGCTGAAGCGCTATGTCGAAAACGGCGACTTCCTTGTTGAAGCCAGCGATCTCGGCGTGGTAAACATGTGCGCCGAGCGTAAGCTGCCGTTTGTCGCCGGACATGCGCTCAACTGCTACAACGCGGTTACCCTGCGTTTGCTGCTCAAACAAGGCATGGTGCGCTGGTGTATGCCGGTAGAGCTTTCCCGCGACTGGCTGGCAAACTTGCTCAACCAGTGTGATGAGCTGGGTATTCGCAATCAGTTTGAAGTTGAGGTGCTGAGCTACGGGCATCTGCCGCTGGCGTACTCTGCCCGCTGCTTTACCGCGCGCTCCGAAGACCGTCCAAAGGACGAGTGTGAAACCTGCTGCATCAAATACCCGAACGGGCGCGATGTGCTGTCGCAGGAGAATCAGCAGGTCTTTGTCCTCAACGGGATCCAGACCATGAGCGGCTATATTTACAACCTCGGAAACGAGCTGAAATCGATGCAGGGGCTGGTTGATATTGTGCGTCTGTCCCCTTCTGGCACTGAAACATTCGCCATGCTCGACGCCTTCCGCGCCAATGAAAATGGCAGTGCTCCATTACCGCTTGCCGCCCACAATGATTGCAACGGCTACTGGAAGCGACTGGCAGGTCTGGAGCTGCAGGCCTAGCCGGATGGAGGCAAAAGTGCCCTATCCGGCCTACAAATAGCGATCCCGTAGGCCCGATAGGCGCAGCGCCATCAGGCATATTAGATTCATCCTGCACGCTATAAAGCTCACTTTGTTAACAACATTCGCTAATCTTTAATGCAGTATTAAAAGATTAACCGGTAACAAAGTGAGCCGTTATGACTGACAAAACTATTCCGTTCTCGGTGCTGGATCTGGCGCCAATCCCTGAAGGTTCTTCGGCAAAAGAGGCCTTCACGCACTCGCTTGATCTCGCACGACTGGCTGAAAAGCGCGGCTACCACCGCTACTGGCTGGCGGAACATCACAACATGACCGGCATCGCCAGCGCCGCAACCTCAGTGCTGATTAGTTATCTGGCTGCCAATACCACCACGCTGCATCTCGGGTCTGGCGGCGTGATGTTGCCCAACCATTCGCCGCTGGTGATCGCCGAGCAGTTCGGTACCCTGAATACGCTGTATCCGGGACGAATCGATCTCGGGCTTGGTCGCGCACCAGGCAGCGATCAGCCAACCATGCGCGCACTGCGCCGCCATATGAGCGGTGATATCGATAACTTCCCACGCGACGTCGCTGAACTGGTGGACTGGTTCGACGCTCGCGATCCTAATCCCCATGTACGTCCGGTTCCCGGCTACGGCGAGCAGATCCCTGTCTGGTTATTAGGCTCCAGCCTGTACAGCGCACAGCTGGCGGCCCAGCTTGGTCTGCCGTTTGCCTTCGCCTCGCACTTTGCCCCGGATATGCTGCATCAGGCGCTGCATCTGTATCGCACCCAGTTCAAACCCTCAGCGCGGCTGGCAAAACCGTATGCGATGGTGTGCATCAACATCATTGCCGCCGACAGCAATCGCGATGCCGAATTTCTTTTCACCTCGATGCAGCAGGCATTCGTGAAACTGCGTCGTGGCGAAACCGGGCAGCTACCGCCGCCGGTAGAGAATATGCATCAGCTATGGTCTGCTTCCGAACAGTACGGCGTGCAACAGGCGCTGAGCATGTCGCTGGTTGGTGATAAGGCAAAAGTGCGTCACGGTCTTGATGCCATTTTGCGTGAAACCCAGGCTGATGAAATTATGGTTAACGGCCAGATTTTTGATCATCAGGCACGTCTACATTCGTTTGATTTGGCGATGGATGTGAAGCAGGAATTGTTGGGGTAGTACGGTTTGTGCCGGATGGCGGCTACGCCTTATCCGGCCTACACGGTGATGTAGGCCCGGTAAGCATAGCGCCACCGGGCAACGGTTTTACTGATAAACCGGTAACAGATTCACACTCGACAGAATATGGATAACCGCGTTGCCGATACCGAATACCAGGATCAGCGCAATCATCGGCTTACCGCCCCAGACGCGGAATTTCGGGCTACCGAAACGCTCGCGAGATTTACGGGCCAGCAGCGCCGGAACAATGGCGGCCCAGATGGTTGCCGCGAGTCCTGCATAGCCAATGGCGTACAGAAAACCGTTCGGCCACAGCAGGCCACCAATAATTGGCGGGACAAACGTCAGCAATGCCGTTTTGAAACGTCCCATTGCCGAGTCATCAAAGCCAAACAGATCCGCCAGATAGTCAAACAGACCGAGCGTAACACCGAGGAATGAACTCGCCACTGCGAAGTTGGAGAACACCACCAGCAGCAGATCCAGACTGCGGCTGTTCAATACGCCGCTCAGCGCCTGTACCAGCACATCAATGTTACCGCCCTGCTGCGCAATACCGATAAATTCCGGACGCGGAATATTACCCATCGTCCCCAGCAACCATACGGTATACAGCACCAGCGCCAGCAGCGTGCCGTACACCAGGCACTTAACGATGGTTTTCGGATCTTTGCCGTAGTACTTCATCAGGCTCGGGACGTTGCCGTGATAGCCGAATGAGGCCAAACAGAACGGCAGCGTCATCAGCAGGTACGGCGTATACGAAGCGTTGCTTTCCGCCACGTTAAACAACGTTGTGGGCTGAACGTGTCCCAGTAAACTGCCGAAGGTCAGGAAAAAAGTAATCACCTTCGCGCCCAGCACAATCGCCGTCATGCGGCTAACCGCTTTGGTACTTAACCACACCACAAACGCCACCAGCAGCGCAAAGCCAAGACCTGCTGCACGCGCCGGAACGTTCAACGACATCTCCGAGAAGGTGTGATGCAGGATCGAACCGCTCGCTGAGATATATGCGTAGGTCAGAATATAGAGAACGAAAGCAATCGAGATGCCGTTCACCACGTTCCAGCCTTTGCCCAGCAGATCTTTCGTGATGGTGTCAAAGCTAGAGCCAATACGGTAATTGAGGTTAGCTTCAAGGATCATCAGCCCGGAGTGCAGCATGCAGAACCAGGTGAAGATCAGCGCCGCCATTGACCAGAAGAACCACGCCCCGGACATGACCACAGGCAGAGAAAACATCCCCGCGCCAATAATGGTGCCGCCGATGATCACCACGCCGCCAAGCAGCGAAGGTGATGTTTGGGTGGTGGTTAGTGTTGCCATTCAGCCATCTCTCCAGTCATTTGTATTGTGACTACATCTCAATGTGCTGCACTGTACCAGTACACGAGTACAAATGAAATAAAAAAAGCCCCAATCATTTCGATCGGGGCTGTATATATTACTTTACGCTGTTAAACCGTGAGGCTTATGCGTCACCGCCGAAACGACGACGACCAGCAGAGTCATCACGACGCGGAGCAGAAGAATCGTCACGGCGCGGACCACGGTTGCCTTCACGACGCTCGCCGCTAAAACGACGACCATCGCCACGACCGCCTTCACGACGTTCGCCGCTAAAGTTACGACCTTCACCGCGACCGCCTTCACGACGCTCACCGCTGAAACGACCACCGCCGCCGCCACGACGCTCACCACCGGTGTGCGGTACTGCATCGCCAACCAGCTGCATGTTCATCGGCTTGTTCAGAATGCGAGTACGGGTAAAGTGCTGCAGCACGTCGCCCGGCATACCTTTCGGCAGTTCGATGGTGGAGTGGGAAGCAAACAGCTTGATGTTACCGATGTAACGGCTGCTGATATCACCTTCGTTAGCAATCGCACCAACGATATGACGAACTTCAACACCGTCATCACGGCCCACTTCAATGCGGTACAGCTGCATGTCACCGACGTCACGACGTTCACGACGCGGACGGTCTTCACCACCACGGTCATTACGGTCACGAGGGCCACGATCGTTACGATCGCGCGGACCACGGTCATCACGGTCGCGGAATTCGCGTTTCGGACGCATCGGCGCATCTGGCGGCAGGATCAGAGGACGTTCGCCCTGAGCCATTTTCAGCAGTGCAGCTGCCAGCGTTTCGATATCCAGTTCTTCTTCCGGCTGCATTTTCGCCAGCAGAGCACGGTACTGATCCAGATCGCTGCTTTCCAGCTGCTGCTGTACTTTAGCGGCGAATTTTTCCAGACGGCGTTTGCCCAGCAGGTCTGCGTTCGGCAGTTCTACTTCCGGAATAGTCAGCTTCATGGTGCGTTCGATGTTACGCAGCAGACGACGCTCGCGGTTCTCAACGAACAGCAGCGCACGACCCGCACGACCCGCACGACCGGTACGGCCGATACGGTGAACGTAAGACTCGGAATCCATCGGGATATCGTAGTTAACAACCAGGCTGATACGCTCAACGTCCAGACCACGGGCCGCAACGTCGGTAGCAATCAGAATATCCAGACGGCCATCTTTCAGACGCTCCAGAGTCTGCTCACGCAGGGACTGGTTCATGTCGCCGTTCAGTGCAGCGCTGCTATAACCGCTACGCTCCAGCGCTTCTGCTACTTCCAGGGTCGCATTTTTGGTACGAACGAAGATAATCGCCGCATCAAAGTCTTCTGCTTCCAGGAAACGCACCAGCGCTTCATTTTTACGCATGCCCCACACAGTCCAGTAGCTCTGGCTGATGTCAGGACGGGTAGTGACGCTGGACTGAATGCGTACTTCCTGCGGCTCTTTCATAAAGCGGCGGGTAATACGACGAATCGCTTCCGGCATGGTTGCAGAGAACAGAGCGGTCTGATGACCTTCCGGGATCTGTGCCATGATGGTTTCAACGTCTTCGATGAAGCCCATACGCAGCATTTCGTCAGCTTCGTCCAGTACCAGACCGCTCAGTTTGGAGAGGTCCAGAGTACCGCGCTTCAGGTGATCCAGCAGACGACCCGGCGTACCGACGACGATCTGTGGCCCCTGACGCAGGGCACGTAATTGCACGTCATAACGCTGGCCGCCGTACAGGGCAACCACGTTCACGCCGCGCATGTGTTTAGAGAAATCCGTCATGGCTTCTGCAACCTGAACCGCCAGTTCGCGGGTCGGTGCCAGCACCAGAATCTGAGGTGCCTTCAGCTCAGGATCAAGATTGTTGAGCAGCGGTAAAGAGAACGCTGCAGTTTTGCCGCTACCTGTCTGGGCCATACCCAGAACATCGCGGCCGCCCAGCAGATGCGGAATGCACTCTGCCTGGATTGGAGATGGTTTTTCGTAACCCAGATCGTTAAGGGCTTCAAGGATAGGAGCCTTCAGGCCCAGATCTGCAAAAGTGGTTTCGAATTCAGCCATGTAGTACGTGTGCCTCAAAATTAATGGCGGCCAGTCTACATAACTCATCATGAAATTGATCTGCAATTTTCATTGAAAAGTGTGAACCGGCTCAAAGTAGGTGTATTAACGAACAACAACGCCCTCACCCGTGAAGGTGATGGCAATCAAAAAAGATTACGGGCTGATGTGTACGTCAGCTATTGCTGGTCCGATTCTGCCAGGTCATCTTGGTCCTGGCCCAGGAGCGATAATTCCAACAATGCGTATCGGTGCTCAACAAAGTTATGAACGTTGTTAGCCACCGCCAGTTTGAACAATGCCGTAGCGTTGTCCAAATCCCCCAGACTTAGGTAGTACTTACCTAAATAGAAGTTGGTTTCACTGAGATGCTCAGCGAGCGAGGTGTTATCCGTTGCGTCCGCCTTCAGGCGTTCCATCAGCGTTGCTTCGCTAATGTTGCCCAGGTAGAACTCGACAATGTTCCATCCCCATTGCTCTTTATCCGATTTCTCAAAGCGTTGTTTCAACGCTTCTTTAGCCTGCTTCTCATCGAGCTTCTGCTCGGCAAGATAAAGCCACAGACTACGGAAAGGATCATTGGGATCGTCTTGATAAAACGCTAGCAGATCATCTTGCGCTAACTTGTCGCGACCGCCGTAATACAATGCGATACCGCGATTTAAGTGCGCGTAGTTGTAAGTTGGATCAAGCTCAAGTACAGAATCAAACGCTTCATAGGCAGCATCAAAATTGCCTGCCTGCGTTAAATATATACCTAAGTAATTGAATACTTCAGGCATATCTGGTCGGATTGCCAGCGCTTGTGAAAAATCATTTCGCGCCAGTGCCCTCAGACCGAGACTATCATACAACACTCCGCGCTCATATAAAAGCTGTGCGCGTTCGTCATCGGTTAAAGCCCGACTGGCAAGAATTTGTTCCATACGTGCCAGAATCACTTCCTGCTGCAAAGTCGGTTGCAATGGTACTGCGAGGACTTCACTCTTTCGCCAGGCGGAATTACTGCATCCAGCCAGCGTGAGTGCTGTCGCAACGAAACACCAGCGCAAAAAAGGCTTCATTTCCCACTCCCGAAGACAACGATTGAATGAACATCCAGGTTCCCCGGTTGCTAACAAGGCATCCTGCCGGGTTAAAGGCCCTCCGCTTTCACGGAGGGCAATGGCAACCTTACTCGCCCTGGCTTGCCGGAGCTTCCGGTTCGCCTGCAGGCTGAGACTGCTCAGTTGCTTCTTTAATGCTCAGACGTACACGGCCCTGGCGATCAACTTCCAGAACTTTGACCGGTACTTCCTGGCCCATCTGCAGGTAGTCGGTCACTTTCTCAACGCGCTTGTCAGCGATCTGAGAGATGTGTACCAGACCTTCTTTACCGCCACCGATGGCAACGAATGCGCCAAAGTCAACGATACGGGTCACTTTACCATTGTAGATACGGCCTACTTCGATCTCTGCGGTGATCTCTTCGATACGACGGATAGCATATTTCGCTTTCTCACCGTCGGTCGCAGCAATCTTAACGGTACCATCATCTTCGATTTCAATGGTGGTGCCGGTTTCTTCGGTCAGAGCACGGATAACAGAACCGCCTTTACCGATAACGTCTTTGATCTTGTCCGGGCTGATCTTGATAGTGTGGATACGCGGAGCGAACTGAGAAATATCGCCACGCGGAGCGTTGATCGCTTGTTCCATCACACCCAGGATGTGCAGACGCGCACCTTTAGCCTGGTTCAGAGCAACCTGCATGATCTCTTTGGTGATACCTTCAATTTTGATATCCATCTGCAGCGCAGAGATACCGTCGCGGGAACCCGCCACTTTGAAGTCCATATCACCCAGGTGGTCTTCGTCGCCCAGGATGTCAGACAGAACAACAAAGTTGTCGCCTTCTTTCACCAGACCCATCGCGATACCCGCAACGGCGGCTTTGATCGGCACGCCTGCGTCCATCAGCGCCAGGGAAGCACCACATACGGAAGCCATGGAAGAAGAACCGTTAGATTCGGTGATTTCAGAAACCACACGCACGGTGTACGGGAATTTATCCAGTTCCGGCATTACTGCCAGTACGCCACGCTTCGCCAGACGGCCGTGACCAATCTCACGACGCTTCGGAGAACCGACCATACCGGTTTCACCTACGCAGTACGGAGGGAAGTTGTAGTGGAACAGGAAGTTGTCAGTACGCTCGCCCATCAGTTCGTCGAGGTTCTGCGCATCACGCGTGGTGCCCAGGGTCGCAGTAACCAGCGCCTGAGTTTCGCCACGGGTGAACAGTGCGGAACCGTGGGTACGCGGCAGAACGCCAGTACGCACGTCCAGGCCACGGATCATGTCTTTTTCACGGCCATCGATGCGCGGCTCGCCTGCCAGTACGCGGCTACGAACAACGTTTTTCTCGATAGCGTGCAGGATTTCACCCAGTTCGTTAGCGTCCAGGGTTTCGTCTTCAGCCACCAGAGTCGCGATGGTTTCAGATTTGATCACGTCAACCTGAGCATAACGCTCTTGTTTGTCAGTGATACGGTAAGCATCGCTCAGACGAGCTTCTGCCAGTGCGGCAACGCGCGCGTTCAGCGCTTCGTTGACGGCTTCTGGCTGCCAGTCCCAACGCGGTTTGCCAGCTTCTTTCGCCAGCTCGTTGATCGCCTGAATCACAACCTGCTGCTGTTCGTGACCGAATACTACTGCGCCCAGCATCTGGTCTTCGCTCAGCAGTTCAGCTTCGGATTCAACCATCAGTACGGCAGCTTCGGTACCGGCAACAACCAGGTCCAGCTTGCTTTCTTTCAGTTCGTCCTGAGTCGGGTTCAGTACGTACTGGTCATTGATGTAACCAACACGCGCAGCACCGATCGGGCCGTTGAATGGGATGCCAGACAAAGTCAGCGCAGCAGATGCACCAATCATTGCCACGATGTCCGGGTTAACCTGCGGGTTAACGGAAACAACGGTCGCGATAACCTGAACTTCGTTAACGAAGCCTTCAGGGAACAGCGGGCGAACCGGGCGGTCAATCAGACGCGCGATCAGGGTTTCGCCTTCGCTCGGACGGCCTTCACGACGGAAGAAGCTACCCGGGATACGGCCAGCAGCGTAGGTACGCTCCTGATAGTTAACGGTCAGCGGGAAAAAGTCCTGGCCTGGCTTCGCTTTTTTCTGGCCAACAACGGTAACGAATACCGCGGTGTCATCCATGCTAACCATAACAGCGGCAGTCGCCTGACGCGCCATCATGCCGGTTTCCAGCGTAACGGTATGCTGACCGTACTGGAATTTACGAACGATCGGATTAAGCAAAATAATATCCTTTCTCTATTTTTTGACGGCACATTTTTGCGCCATCGTTAATACCCGATCTTCTGCGCATCCTCGCGACTAATGACAACCCTAACCCATAAGCATGAGTAAAGCCTCTCATTAGCCGCGCGAACCTCTGCAACGGAAGATCATTCATAGCAACAATACATTAGTTTCCAGCGAATTGCTGCCATCTGCTGGAAAAAAGGGGCCATGAAGGCCCCCTCTTTCTGAAACTCGAAAGAATTAGCGACGCAGGCCCAGACGCTCGATCAGCGCGGTGTAACGTGCAACATCTTTACGTTTCAGGTAGTCGAGCAGTTTACGACGCTGAGAAACCATGCGCAGCAGACCACGACGGCTGTGGTGATCTTTTTTGTGCTCTGCAAAGTGGCCCTGCAGGTGGTTAATCTGTGCAGTCAACAGAGCAACCTGAACATCGGTAGAACCGGTGTCGTTTGCATCACGACCAAACTCAGAAACGATTTTAGCGGTAGCTTCAGTACTTAGAGACATTTTAAAACTCCAAAGTGATAAGAATGAAAGGATGCCGATCTCTAATTCAGCTATCCCAGTGTACGCCACGCAGATTGTTAAACAATTTACGCGACGTTAAGCGGCAGTATTCTACTCGCAGCGCCCTTTTATCGCAAGACAGAGAGCGTTATGCAGGATACTCAACTACCAGGCGGCGGGGGGCGACACGACCTTCATCGTCCATCTCCCCCATGCCAATAAACTTGCCGTCATCGCCTTCCGTCACGCGTACCAGCCCTTCCAGCGGGGCGCCTGTCGTCCGTACCGGATTACCATTTTTAAAATAAACCGACGATGTTAAAGGCAAATTAACAACAGGATAGTCCGATGCCGGACTGTCCATTGGCATCAGCAAAGGATCAAGCAGTTGAGCCGCCGGAATGTTCTGCTGTTCTGCCTGTTCGACCAGCTCACGCAGGTGTTCCAGCGTGACCATACGATCCACCGGATATTTGCTGACCGTCAGACGACGCAGATACGTTACGTGCGCGCCACAGCCCAGCTTCTCACCGAGATCGTCAACGATGGTACGAATATAGGTGCCTTTGGAGCAGTGAACTTCCAGCTCCAGTTCGTTACCCTCGTGACGGATAAACAGCAGCTCATAGACGGTAATCGGGCGCGCTTCACGCGGCACTTCAATGCCCTGACGCGCATATTCGTACAGCTTCTTACCCTGATACTTCAGCGCCGAATACATCGACGGAATCTGCTCGATATCGCCGCGGAAAGTCTCCAGCGCATTCGCCAGTTGTTCTGCGGTGAAGGTTACCGGACGCTCCTGCACGATCTGCCCATCGGCATCGGAAGTATCAGTACGCTGGCCCAAACGGGCAACCACGCGATAGCGTTTGTCAGAATCCAGCAAATACTGTGAAAACTTTGTCGCTTCACCGAGGCAGATAGGCAGCATGCCTGTCGCCAGCGGATCCAACGCGCCGGTATGTCCCGCGCGGTTGGCATTGTAGATGCGCTTTACTTTTTGCAGCACGTCATTGCTGGACATGCCCTGCGGCTTATCCAGCAGCAGGACACCGTGAATATCGCGACCACGACGACGAGGACGACTCATCAGTCCTCCTTGCTGTCGTCCGCTGGGTTCACACGACGCTCATCGTCATGTTTCACCACGCTGGTCACCAGGTTGGACATGCGCATCCCTTCAACCAACGAGTTGTCGTAGAAGAAGGTCAGCTCAGGCACGATACGCAGACGCATTGCTTTACCCAGCAGAGAGCGGATAAAACCAGAGGCTTCCTGCAGTGCCTTAATGCCGTTTTTCACAGCAGCTTCGTCCTGATCGTTGAGGAAAGTCACGAATACTTTGGCATATGCCAGATCACGGGACATCTCAACACCCGATACGGTGGTCATCATGCCAACACGCGGGTCTTTGATTTCGCGTTGCAGGATGAGTGCGATCTCTTTCTGCATCTCCTGCGCGACACGCTGCGGGCGACCAAATTCTTTCGCCATAATAAATTCTCCAGACAAAAAAGGGGCATTCAGCCCCTTTTGAAAATAATTCGGTGATTAGGCTGTAGGCCTGATAAGCGTAGCGCCATCAGGCATTACATTGCCGGATGTCGGCGTAAACGCCTTATCCGGCCTACACCCGAACAACCTTATGCGATGGTACGTTTGATCTCGATGATCTCGAACACTTCGATCATATCGCCAACGCGAACGTCGTTGTAGTTCTTAACGCCGATACCACATTCCATACCGTTACGGACTTCGTTGACGTCATCTTTGAAGCGGCGCAGGGATTCCAGCTCGCCTTCATAGATAACCACGTTGTCGCGCAGTACGCGGATTGGGTTGTGACGTTTAATCGTGCCTTCGGTAACCATACAGCCTGCGATAGCGCCAAATTTCGGTGATTTGAACACATCACGAACTTCAGCCAGACCAATGATCTGCTGTTTCAGTTCCGGAGACAGCATGCCGCTCATCGCTGCTTTCACTTCGTCGATCAGATGATAGATGACGGAGTAGTAACGCAGATCCAGGCTTTCTGATTCGATAACTTTACGTGCAGAGGCATCAGCACGTACGTTGAAGCCAACCAGAATCGCGTTGGATGCCGCAGCCAGGGTTGCGTCGGTTTCGGTGATACCACCTACACCAGAACCGATGATCTTCACTTTTACTTCGTCGGTAGACAGTTTCAGTAAAGAGTCGGAAATCGCTTCTACAGAACCCTGTACGTCAGCCTTCAGCACGATGTTCACTTCGTGAACTTCGCCTTCGGTCATGTTGGCGAACATATTCTCAAGTTTAGATTTCTGCTGACGAGCCAGTTTAACTTCACGGAATTTGCCCTGACGGTACAGTGCAACTTCACGGGCTTTCTTCTCGTCACGAACAACGGTAACTTCGTCACCCGCAGCCGGAACACCGGACAGACCGAGGATTTCCACCGGAATGGACGGACCCGCTTCCAGTACTTCCTGACCCAGTTCGTTACGCATCGCACGAACGCGGCCGTATTCGAAACCACACAGAACGATATCGCCCTTGTTCAGGGTACCTTCGCGAACCAGGACGGTAGCGACTGGGCCACGACCTTTATCCAGGAAGGATTCGATAACCGCACCGCTCGCCATACCTTTACGCACAGCTTTCAGTTCCAGTACTTCGGCTTGCAGCAGGATAGCATCCAGCAGTTCGTCGATACCGGTACCCGCTTTCGCAGAAACGTGAACGAACTGGCTCTCGCCGCCCCACTCTTCTGGCATGATGCCGTACTGGGACAGTTCGTTTTTAACGCGATCTGGATCCGCTTCCGGTTTATCGATTTTGTTGACTGCAACAACTACCGGCACACCTGCCGCTTTCGCGTGCTGGATAGCTTCGATAGTCTGCGGCATCACGCCGTCGTCTGCTGCAACAACCAGAACAACGATATCCGTTGCCTGAGCACCACGAGCACGCATGGAGGTAAACGCGGCGTGACCCGGGGTGTCCAGGAAGGTGATCATACCGTTGTCAGTTTCAACGTGGTACGCACCGATGTGCTGAGTAATGCCGCCCGCTTCACCAGAGGCCACTTTCGTTGAACGAATGTAGTCCAGCAGAGACGTTTTACCGTGGTCAACGTGACCCATGATGGTCACTACCGGTGCGCGCGGTTCAGCCGCAGCGCCGGTATCACGGTCGCTCATTACTGCTTCTTCCAGCTCGTTTTCACGACGCAGGATAACTTTGTGGCCCATCTCTTCGGCAACCAGCTGCGCGGTTTCCTGGTCGATGACCTGGTTGATAGTTGCCATTGCGCCCAGTTTCATCATCGCTTTGATGACCTGAGAGCCTTTGACCGCCATCTTGTTCGCCAGATCGCCAACGGTGATGGTTTCGCCGATCACAACGTCACGGTTAACGGCCTGAGCTGGCTTCTGGAAGCCCTGCTGCAGAGCGGAACCTTTACGCTGCTTACCGCCTTTACCGCCGCGAACCGCTGCACGTGCTTCTTCACGGTCAGCTTTAGATTCAGCGTGTTTGTTGCCTTTCTTCGCCGGACGCGCTGCTTTGGTGCTGCGAGTACGACCACGACCGCCTTCAACTTCACGATCGTTCTCGTCTTCAGCCTGGCGAGCATGCTGAGAAGTGGTGACGTGATAATCACTGGTGTCTTCGACAGGTTCAGCGTTATTCACACCATTTTTCTCGTTTTCTTCCGCCATACGGCGAGCTTCTTCCGCTACGCGGCGCGCTTCTTCTTCAAGCTTGCGACGTGCTTCTTCTTCCGCTTTACGCTTCAGTTCTGCGGCTTCATTTTCACGGCGGGCTTTTTCGGCCTGGGCGGTTTTAGTCATATCGTCGGTCTGTTGATTGCTCACTTTGTCTTTTTCCGCAGCTTCACGTTTCGCTTTATCAGCGGCTTCACGTTTAGCTTGTTCTGCGGCCTCACGTTCGGCTTTTTGTTGCGCCTCGCGTTTGGCAGCTTCTTCTGCCTCACGACGGGCTTGCTCTTCCGCTTCACGCTGCGCCTGCTCTTCCGCGGCAAGGCGTTCAGCCTCTTGCGGATCGCGTTTCACAAAGGTGCGTGTCTTGCGGACTTCGATTTGTACCGATTTGCTTTTTCCACCGGTACCTGGAATATTGAGAGTACTGCGCGTTTTACGCTGCAATGTCAACTTATCCGGCGCTGAGCCGTTCTCACGGTTCAGATGCGCCAGTAAGGTTTGTTTCTCTTGTGCGGACACAGAGTCGTCAGCAGACTTCGGGATACCGGCATCAGCAAATTGCTGTACCAGGCGATCTACGGAAGTCTGTATCTCTGCAGCCAGCGTTTTTACGGTTACATCTGTCATACTGTTCCTTCCTGCTACAGTTTATTACGCTTCGTCGCCGAACCAGCAAATATTACGGGCAGCCATAATCAGCTCACCGGCTTTTTCGTCGGTCAACCCTTCGATATCAGCCAGATCATCAATGCCCTGTTCAGCGAGATCTTCCAGCGTACAAACACCACGGGCCGCCAGTTTGAAGGCCATCTCACGATCCAATCCTTCCAGATTCAGCAGATCGTCAGCCGGTTTGTTATCACCGAGGCTTTCTTCCTGGGCCAGTGCCAGAGTGGTCAGTGCGTTTTTAGCACGCTCGCGCAGCGCTTCAACGGTCTGTTCATCCAGGCCGTCAATTTCCAGCAGTTCTTTCATTGGCACGTAGGCCAGTTCTTCCAGCGTCGCAAAACCTTCTTCCACCAGAACAGTCGCGAAATCTTCATCGATATCGAGATATTTGGTGAAGGTATCAATGGCTGCATGTGCTTCAGCCTGATGCTTCGCTTGCAGGTCATCAACGGTCATCACGTTGAGTTCCCAACCGCTCAGTTGTGAAGCCAGGCGGACGTTCTGACCATTACGTCCAATCGCCTGAGCCAGGTTACCGGCTTCAACCGCGATATCCATGGTGTGTTTGTCTTCATCCACCACGATAGAAGCGACATCTGCTGGCGCCATTGCGTTGATCACGAACTGCGCCGGGTTATCATCCCACAGGACGATATCGATACGCTCGCCGCCCAGTTCGGTAGAAACCGCCTGAACGCGCGCACCACGCATACCAACACAGGCGCCGACCGGATCAATACGCTTGTCGTTGGTCTTAACGGCGATTTTCGCACGCGATCCCGGATCGCGGGCAGCCGCTTTAATTTCGATAACTTCTTCGCCAATTTCCGGCACTTCAATGCGGAACAGCTCAATCAGCATTTCCGGTTTGGAACGGGTTACGAACAGCTGCGCACCGCGCGCTTCCGGGCGAACTGAGTACAAAACGCCACGAATACGGTCACCTGGGCGGAAGTTTTCACGCGGCAGCATGTCTTCACGCAGGATCACAGCTTCAGCATTGCTGCCCAGATCCAGAGAAATGTTGTCGCGGTTTACTTTCTTCACCACACCGGTGACGATTTCGCCTTCGTGTTCGCGGAACTGATCAACAACCATTGCGCGTTCAGCTTCACGTACTTTCTGTACGATAACCTGTTTCGCGGTCTGGGTGGTGATACGGTCAAAGGTGACAGATTCAATCTGATCTTCAACATATTCGCCCACGTTCAGACTTTCGTCTTCGAAGCGTGCCGCTTCCAGCGTAATTTCTTTGGTCGGCTGAGTAACTTCTTCTACGATTACCCAACGACGGAAGGTATCGAAATCACCGCTTTTACGATCGATTTCTACGCGAACGTCGATCTCTTGCTCATATTTTTTCTTTGTTGCTGTAGCCAGCGCACTTTCCAGCGCTTCAAAAATTTTCTCGCGTGGCAGCGCTTTTTCGTTGGATACGGCTTCAACAACAGCCAAAATTTCTTTGTTCATCGCGGGCTTTTCACCTCAATCCAGACTGTTAAAAGTGGGGAACCAGGTTCGCCTTCTGGATATTACTCAGCGCGAACACTTCATCTTTGCCTTCGACTGTGACCGTGATCATCTCACCGTCCACCGCTTTGATAACGCCCTGCCATTTACGACGGTTTTGTACCGCCATACGAAGAACCAGCGTGACTTCTTCACCCAGGAAACGCACGTAGTGTTCAGCTGTGAACAGAGGACGGTCGAGACCCGGAGAGGAGACTTCCAGGTTATAGGCAACGGTGATTGGGTCTTCGACATCCATCACGGCGCTTACCTGATGGCTCACATCAGCACAATCATCAACATTGATGCCATCTTCACTATCAATATAGATGCGCAGTGTGGATGTGCGACCACGAATAAATTCGATGCCGACCAGTTCGTAGCCCAGGGCTTCAACTGGCGCTGTAATCATCTCTGTTAATTTTTGCTCTAATGTGGACAAGCCCACCCCCAAGACATAAAAAAAGGGCCTAAAGCCCAGTTATTCTGTAGTCAGATAACAAAAAACCCCGATAAATCGGGGCTTTAGATAACTGAACCCTATAACCGCACCTGCGGTTCGGAGAACCTTCCGAAAGAATTTTTTTCAAATCCAGCTACGAAGGCCTAAGTCTTCACAGTATATTTGAAAAAGAACTCTAAGGGAAAGTGGTTGCGGGGGCCGGATTTGAACCGACGACCTTCGGGTTATGAGCCCGACGAGCTACCAGGCTGCTCCACCCCGCGCCTGAAACGTGGCAAATTTTACTCGTTTTGGGTAAAAAATGCAAATACTGCTGGGATTTGGTACCGAGGACGGGACGTAAAATCTGCGCACAGTATATTGATTCACTATGCGTTATGTCAACCTTGTTACGACTATGCAAATCAATGAATGCTGCCCAGCGCTAGCCCAGTAAGATAAATATGCCGCCCACGCCGTTATTTAACGAAATTATCACTAAACTCTTCCTGTCATCCAGAAAAGATGATTAAATGAAAACTCATTTATTTTGCATAAAAATGCAATTAGCATACTAAGCCGACCTCTTCACCAGTCTATCAAGCAGGGTTTTATTTTATGACGACGATTCTCAAGCATCTCCCGGTAGGTCAACGTATTGGTATCGCTTTCTCCGGCGGCCTGGACACCAGTGCAGCACTGCTGTGGATGCGACAAAAAGGGGCTGTCCCATATGCATATACTGCGAATTTGGGCCAGCCGGATGAGGATGACTATGACGCCATTCCTCGCCGTGCAATGGAATATGGTGCTGAGAATGCTCGCCTGGTAGATTGCCGTAAGCAGCTGGTTGCCGAAGGGATTGCTGCCATTCAGTGCGGTGCATTCCACAACACCACCGGCGGACTTACCTACTTCAATACCACCCCGCTGGGCCGTGCTGTCACCGGCACCATGCTGGTTGCCGCCATGAAAGAAGATGGCGTAAATATCTGGGGTGACGGTAGCACCTATAAAGGTAACGATATTGAACGTTTCTATCGTTACGGTCTGCTGACCAACGCCGAACTGCAGATTTATAAACCATGGCTGGATACCGATTTTATCGATGAACTCGGCGGTCGCCATGAGATGTCCGAATTTATGATTGCCTGTGGTTTCGACTACAAAATGTCCGTCGAGAAAGCGTACTCCACTGACTCCAACATGCTCGGCGCGACCCACGAAGCAAAAGATCTGGAATTCCTGAACTCCAGCGTCAAAATCGTCAACCCGATTATGGGCGTGAAGTTCTGGGATGAGAGCGTGAAGATCCCGGCAGAAGAAGTGACCGTGCGCTTTGAACAGGGTCATCCGGTTGCGCTGAACGGTAAAACCTTTAGCGACGACGTTGAAATGATGCTGGAAGCCAACCGTATCGGCGGCCGTCACGGTCTGGGTATGAGCGATCAGATTGAAAACCGTATCATTGAAGCGAAGAGCCGTGGCATCTACGAAGCCCCGGGGATGGCATTGCTGCATATCGCCTACGAGCGTCTGCTGACCGGTATTCACAACGAAGATACCATCGAGCAGTATCACGCGCACGGTCGCCAGCTTGGTCGTCTGCTGTATCAGGGACGCTGGTTCGACTCTCAGGCGCTGATGCTGCGTGACGGTCTGCAGCGTTGGGTTGCCAGCCAGATTACCGGCGAAGTCACGCTGGAACTGCGTCGCGGTAATGACTACTCAATCCTCAACACCGTGTCTGACAATCTGACGTACAAACCAGAACGTCTGACGATGGAAAAAGGCGACTCCGTATTCTCTCCGGACGACCGTATCGGTCAGTTGACCATGCGTAATCTGGATATCACCGATACCCGCGAGAAGCTGTTTGGTTATGCACAATCTGGCTTGCTGACCGCCTCTTCCGCAACCGGCCTGCCGCAGGTTGAGAATCTGGAAAATAAGGCGAAGTAAAGATTCACCATCTTAAGGCCGCGCAAGCGGCCTTTTTTATGCGCGGAATAAAGGGTATTTGTAGGTCGGATAAGGCGTTTACGCCGCCATCCAACATTATTACAACGCCTGATGGCGCTACGCTTATCAGGCCTACAGGACAGCCACAAATAACAGACGAAAAAAAAGACGCTTGGCAGCGTCTTTTTTTTGGAATTTGGTACCGAGGATGGGACTCGAACCCACAAGCCCGTTAGGGCACTACCACCTCAAGGTAGCGTGTCTACCAATTCCACCACCTCGGTACAGAATACTTAGCGTGGGATATCGCTGGTCGGCTGAGCCGGAGCAGCTGGCTGAGTTTGCTCGGTTTTCGCCGGTGCGCTCAGATTTTCCCACTCACTTCCTTTATTGGTCTTGTTGCTGTTCATGTTACCCAGCACCAGACTGATGATGAAGAACAAGGTTCCCAATACAGCTGTCATACGGGTCATGAAGTTACCAGAACCACTTGAACCAAACAGAGTACCAGAAGCGCCTGCGCCAAAAGAGGCTCCCATATCAGCGCCTTTGCCTTGCTGCAGCATGATCAAGCCTACCAGGCCAATTGCCACAATAAGGAAAACTACTAAAAGAGCTTCGTGCATAATCAACCTGTTCCTTGCGGAGTTGCCGCGTACAATGCTTCGACCATTAAAGCGGGAATATTTACCGTTTCCCACTGAAGCGGGTGTGAATACTAACCAAAGCGAATAACCTTCGCAAGGGCAATTTGTTAGCATTGTATCAACTGCGGAAAAAATCGCCATATCAATCAAAAACGCAGCAACTTCTCCCAGCATCTCTGCATAACGGCACGTTGATCTTCAAGATTCGCCCAAACCACAACGGGGATTTCACAAATCAGATCTGTATTTTCTGGCCAGCAGTGAATAATTTGCTGATTAACCAACTCTTCCGCCACCATCGATTCAGGTAACCAGGCCATTCCCATATGGCGCAGCACCATTTCTCGTATCGTTTCGCTTAAACCACTCTCAAATACTTTTTTTAGCCGTGGGCGGACGCGTTGTTCTGCCGACTCAATAATACGTCTGACAAAGGTGTAGTCGCTGTAGCATAGCCACGGAATCGGAGCATGCGGATCATTAAGCGCATCAGCCAACTGGGCTGAAATAACCGGTATAAATCGCTCATACCGCCATAGGGAACGTTTTAACCCTCCGGCGATCTCCAGCCCAGGCTGCGCGGACGGTAAATCGTAGGTCACCAGCAAATCAATTTGCCGGTTCATCAGGGCATTGAAGTGGTTGTCTATCCCCTGGATACTGGCGTTTACCGTAAAGTTTAACTGCGGCTCACTCTGTCGTAGGTAGTTGATCATATCCGGCAGAATATTCACCGACAGCGTATGCAGGCTGACCATCACCAGCGTGTTATCTGTTGCTGGCATCATCGCCGACAGCTCATGGCTTGCCTCTCTTAACGTGCTGAGAACGTGTCGGGCATAAGGTTCAAAGCGTTCACCATAGCGCGTCAGCGTGACGGGGGTCGTTGTCCGGTCAAACAAAGGTACGCCCAGCACCTCTTCCAGAGACTTTATACGCCGACTCAACGCAGGTTGAGTAATATGCCGCTGCGCCGCGGCCTGAGAGTAGTTTCCATGCTGGCTCAAGGCCAGAAAATCTTCCAGCCACTTACAATCCACGTTGTGCTCTCCGCCATGCCATAACCGCATCCTCCAATAACAAATCGGTAATAGTCATAGTTATAGTAATGGCTTTATGGTGGGCATCATAACAACAATATTCCGTTTCACCTGCCGACTCTCACCCTCGACGTTTGACAGGACCGCTATGTTTACTTTATTGACCAATGCCCGTGTTTTTTCTCCTGAGGATTTAGGCCTCTGCTCCCTGCTCATTCATGCCGACCGAATTGTGGCGGTAGAAAAAGATATTTCATTGTTTGATGGCATCAACGAGGTCATCGATTGTCGGGGCAAATGGGTTATCCCTGGCATCATCGATCAGCATGTCCATCTTACCGGTGGCGGTGGCGAAGCCGGATTTGCCAGTCGGACGCCCGCCGTCAAGCTGCGCGATCTGATTCAGGCGGGCATTACCACGGTGGTTGGCGTGTTAGGCACCGATGCTATTTCTCGTTCGCCCAAAGACCTCTACGCTAAAATGCAGTCTCTCAACCTTGAGGGATTACGCGCGTTTATGCACACGGGAGCCTACGCCGTTCCCAGCCCAACCATTACGCGATCCATCCGCGATGATATGGCCTTCATTCCGGCAATTCTTGGTGTAAAAATCGCCCTCGCCGATCACCGCGGCTCTTACCCCTCTTTCCAGGAGTTGCTGAGGATAGTGAGCGATATTCGCGTCGCTTCCCTGCTGGCAGGGAAAAAAGGCTTGCTGCATGTGCACCTGGGGAATCTGCCGGAAGGGATGTCGCAACTTATTGAGTTGTGTGATGCGGGTATTCCGATTCACCATATTTCACCGACGCATGTTGCGAGAACTGAGCCCTTGTTCGAACAGGCGATTGCTTTCGCCCATCGCGGCGGCCATATCGATGTTACGTCCGGTGGCAGTCGCTTTATGCCTCAGGAGCAAGCGATTCTGCACGCACTCGAAGCCCAGGTTCCGGCGGAGCGCATCACGATCAGTTCTGACGGTAATGGCAGCGTTCCGCGCTTTAACGCTCAGGGTATCGTTGAAGGTTTAAGTGCGGCACCGGTCGCAGGCAACCTTAACCTGCTTCCTCGCCTGATTGATGTGGGGATCCCAGTGTCACAGGCGGTCGCGATGTTGACGGCAAACGTGGCGCGCTCGCTGGGTATTTCCGGGGGCGTGCTCTGCGCCGGAGAACGTGCCGATATCTGTGTACTCAATGATGACCTCTCGCTGGCCCATCTGTTTGCCGCGGGTAAACCGTTGCTGCGGGATGGCGAGTGCCTGGTTACCGGCAACTTCGAGTAAGGGGGCAAGAATGTCATTACTACTGGCGCTAATCGCCATCATTTTTGCCGGACGTCTGATCCTCAAAAAATATCACCCCCAGTCGGTACTGTTATTGACCGGGATTGTGCTGTTGCTTATCGCGCATTTTAGCGGAATGACCTCACTCAGCGGCCTGGTGAAAAAGAGCACCGGATTTGGCCCCTTTGATGCCTTTGAGTTTATTCGCGATACCCTGAGCGTACGACTCGGCGGCCTCGGTCTGCAAATTATGCTGATTGGTGGTTTTGCCACCTATATGTCGGCCATTGGCGCAAGTCAGGTACTGGTTCGGGTGACATCTCGTCCTTTGCAACGCCTGAACTCGCCTTATCTGCTGCTGGGGCTGGCACTGCTACTGGGTCAATTCCTGTCGCTGTTTATCAGCAGCGCCACCGGATTGGGTCTGCTGTTGATGGCGACACTTTACCCGCTGCTTACCCGTCTTGGCTGTAGCCGCGCCGCAGTTGCCGCCGTTATCGCCAGCACCTGTGCTGTTGAGTTTGGCCCAGGATCCGGCAACTCAGTTCTCGCCGCCAAAACCGCAGGCATTGAGGTGGTGAACTATTTTGTGCAGGATCAGTTGCCGATCGTTGTACCCGTCATTCTTTTTATCGCCCTGCTGCATATTGTTGTGCAACGCTTTTTTGACCGTCGGGAAAGTGGCGACAATGCAGCTCAACAGATGCAGACATTAACGGCGACTGGTGAAGCCGACGCACCCATCGCCTGGCTGTTTCTGCCCATGCTGCCGCTGGTATTGATGTTGGTGTGCAGCGATTTAGTATTCAGCTCACTCAAGATCACGCTGGATACCGCCGTACTGATAAGCCTCGCTATTACGCTGGTTTGTGAGTACTGCCGTCATCGCAAGGCGCGCGAGGTGATGGCTGGCGTACAAAAGGTTTTCGACAGCATGGGCAGCGTTTTTGCCACCGTTGTGACGCTGATTATCGCTGGTGAAGTCTTTTCCGCCGGGCTGAAAGCCATTGGCGCCGTCGACGCACTGTTGTCGCTTTCCGGTGAATTTGGCCTCAGCGCCGCCTCTATTATCCTGCTGATGACCCTGATCACCTTCGCGATTTCAGCACTGATGGGCTCCGGGAATGCGGCATTTTTCTCCTTCGCCCCCATGGTGCCGGACATCAGCCGTCATATCGGTAGCGATATCGCGGTCATGATGTTGCCTATCCAGATCTCTGCGGGTATTGGTCGTACGCTATCGCCCATTGCCGGCGTCATCATTGCTATCGCAGGGATTGCAGGCGTCTCGCCCGTGGATATTGTTAAGCGTACCGCGATTCCGATGCTGGGCGGTTGGTTACTGATGATTGCGCTGACCTTTGCACGGTCAGGGCATTTAATGGCAGTTCTGCCGTGGCTGGCAGTCCTTGTACTACTGATGGTCGGTGGTTACTTCTGGCAGCGCCGACGTAAACAGCCGCTTGCCGTACAGTAAAAAAAAGCCGGAGTCTCAGACTCCGGCTTTCACTTTCTTCGGGATTATGCCGCTTTCACAGCATCGGCAATACGGTGGGCGAATTCAGTCACCTGCGCTTCGTCTTCACCTTCAACCATCACACGAATTAACGGTTCGGTACCAGACTTACGCAGCAGGACGCGTCCACGGTTACCCAGAGCCGCTTCCACTTCCGCCATCACCGCCTTCACGTTTTCATGTTCCAGCGGATCTCCGCTACCAGCGGTGTAACGTACGTTAACCAGCAGCTGTGGGAACATTTTCATGCCGCTGCACAGGTCGTGCAAACTCATATGGTTGCGCACCATCGCCGCCAGCACCTGCAGGCCCGCCACGATGCCGTCACCAGTGGTGGTTTTGTCCAGCAGGATCACATGACCAGAGTTTTCAGCACCGATACGCCAGCCTTTTTCCTGCATTTTTTCCAGCACATAGCGGTCGCCAACTTTTGCACGGGCAAACGGAATACCCAGTTGTTTCAGCGCCAGCTCCAGACCCATGTTGCTCATCAGCGTACCTACCGCGCCACCGCGCAGCTGCCCCTGACGCAGGGCTTCACGGGCAATGATGTACATGATCTGATCGCCATCGACCTTATTGCCTTCGTGGTCAACCATAATGACGCGGTCGCCATCGCCGTCCAGCGCAATACCCAGATCGGCTTTTTCCGCAATCACGCGCGCCTGCAGGGCACGGACGTCAGTGGCGCCGACTTCTTCATTGATGTTCACACCGTTTGGCTCACAGCCAATGGCAATCACGTTTGCACCCAGCTCACGCAGTACATTTGGTGCAATGTGGTACGTTGCACCGTTAGCGCAATCCACCACAATTTTAAGCTCACTCAGACTCAGTTCGTTCGGGAAGGTGCCTTTGCAAAACTCGATATAGCGACCGGCAGCATCAACGATACGGGTAGCTTTACCCAGTTCAGCTGAATCCACGCAGGTGATCGCTTTTTCCATTTCGGCTTCGATAGCTTCTTCCACTGCATCCGGCAGTTTGGTCCCATCGATGGAGAAGAATTTAATCCCATTGTCATAGAATGGGTTGTGCGAAGCGGAGATAACAATCCCGGCCTCAGCACGGAAAGCACGCGTCAGATACGCAACGGCAGGTGTTGGCATTGGCCCTGTGAATGAAGCTGAGAGTCCGGCGGCAGCCAGGCCCGCTTCCAGCGCAGATTCCAGCATATAGCCAGAAATACGCGTATCTTTACCGATAATAATTTTACGTGAACCATGACGAGCCAGCACTTTCCCTGCAGCCCAGCCCAGCTTGAGCACAAAGTCAGGAGTAATTGGGGCATCGCCTACGCGACCGCGGATCCCATCAGTGCCAAAATATTTACGATTACTCATAGCGTTTTTTTTCCTTTGCAGACAATGTGGCTTCCACCACACGCATCGCTTCTACGGTTTCTTTGACGTCATGGACACGAACGATCTGCGCCCCCTGCATTGCGGCAATCACCGCGCACGCAAGGCTACCGCTCAGGCGTTCAGATGGCCCCACATTCAGTAACTGGCCAACCATTGATTTTCGTGACATCCCAACCAGCAATGGCAGATTAAAATGATGAAATTCAGACAAACGTGCCAGTAATGTGTAGTTGTGAGTGAGATTTTTACCGAATCCGAATCCGGGGTCGAGCAACAATTTATCTTTTGTGATTCCAGCCCGCTCGCAACGTGCTATTTGCTCAACAAAGTAGCGGTTTACCTCAGCAAAAACATCCTCATACTTTGGCGCTTCCTGCATGGTTTTCGGCTGCCCCTGCATATGCATCAGGCAAACCGGCAATCCGGTCTCCGCAGCGGCTTCCAACGCTCCAGGCTCAGAGAGAGAGCGAATATCATTGATGATATGCGCGCCAACTCTGGCGCATTCGCGAATCACTTCGGGTTTTGAGGTATCAACCGAAATCCACACTTCAAAACGCTGAGCAATCGCCTCGACCACTGGGATCACTCGCTGCAACTCTTCTTCTACACTCACATCAGCCGCGCCCGGACGTGTGGACTCACCACCCACATCAATGATAGTCGCCCCGGCGTTAATCATCAGGTTTGCGTGTTTTACCGCCTCAACCAGAGAGTTGTGCGCTCCGCCATCGGAAAAAGAATCTGGCGTGACGTTCAAAATCCCCATGACGTGCGGATGGCTGAGATCCAGTGAAGAACCCTGAGCAAAGAGTTTCATAGTTTTATCCCTGGTAAAATCTTGAATATGCAGATAAGAAAAACCCCGGAGCAAGCCCCAGGGTTTTCAATTAAAACACGGTCATCATCAACGATAACTTATTTGTCGCCCAGTTGCTCTGACATAGTGCCAGAGTCCGGCGCACGCGGTTCATCAACCGGACGCGGTGCACTTGGCTTGCCGGTGCTGCCAGAGTTGTTATTAGAAGAACCCGGTTCTTCCCAACCCGCTGGCGGACGCACATCGCGGCGAGCCATCAGATCATCAATCTGCGGCGCATCGATAGTCTCATATTTCATGAGCGCATCTTTCATCGAGTGCAGAATGTCCATGTTTTCGTTCAGCAAACGACGTGCACGGTCATAGTTACGCTCAATCAGCAGTTTAACTTCCTGATCGATAATGCGAGCGGTTTCATCGGACATGTGTTTCGCTTTCGCTACAGAACGTCCCAGGAACACTTCGCCTTCTTCTTCAGCGTACAGCAACGGACCGAGTTTATCGGAGAAGCCCCACTGAGTAACCATGTTACGCGCCAGGTTAGTCGCGACTTTAATGTCGTTCGACGCACCGGTAGAAACATGTTCAGCACCGTAGATGATCTCTTCCGCCAGACGGCCACCGTACAGTGTGGAGATCTGACTTTCCAGTTTCTGACGGCTGGCGCTGATTGCGTCGCCTTCAGGCAGGAAGAAGGTCACACCCAGCGCACGACCGCGCGGGATAATCGTTACTTTGTGCACCGGATCGTGTTCCGGTACCAGGCGACCGATAATCGCGTGGCCAGCTTCGTGATACGCGGTAGATTCTTTCTGCGCTTCCGTCATCACCATGGAGCGACGTTCCGCACCCATCATGATTTTGTCTTTCGCTTTTTCGAACTCAACCATCGACACTACGCGCTTGTTGCCACGAGCAGCAAACAGTGCCGCTTCGTTCACCAGGTTCGCGAGGTCCGCACCGGAGAAGCCAGGCGTACCACGTGCAATGATTGCCGCATCGATATCCGGAGACAGCGGTACGCGACGCATATGCACTTTCAGGATCTGTTCACGACCGCGAACGTCTGGCAGACCAACCACAACCTGACGGTCGAAACGGCCTGGACGCAGCAGCGCAGGGTCAAGAACGTCTGGACGGTTAGTTGCTGCGATAACGATAATACCTTCGTTACCTTCGAAGCCGTCCATCTCAACCAGCATCTGGTTCAGCGTCTGTTCACGTTCATCGTGACCACCGCCCAGACCTGCGCCACGCTGGCGGCCTACGGCGTCGATTTCATCGATGAAGATGATGCACGGTGCCGCTTTCTTGGCTTGTTCGAACATGTCACGCACACGAGATGCACCGACACCCACGAACATTTCCACGAAATCAGAACCGGAAATTGTGAAGAATGGAACCTTCGCTTCACCTGCGATAGCTTTCGCCAGCAGGGTTTTACCCGTACCCGGAGGACCGACCATCAGGACGCCTTTCGGGATTTTACCGCCCAGTTTCTGGAAACGGCTCGGTTCGCGCAGATACTCAACCAGCTCAGCGACTTCTTCTTTTGCTTCGTCACAACCCGCAACGTCAGCAAAAGTCGTTTTGATCTGATCTTCCGTCAGCATGCGCGCTTTGCTCTTGCCGAACGACATGGCACCTTTGCCACCACCGCCCTGCATCTGACGCATGAAGAAGATCCAGACACCAATCAACAGCAGCATTGGGAACCAGGAAATGAAGATAGAAGCCAGCAGGCTTGGCTCTTCAGGCGGTTCGCCAACAACCTTGACGTTTTTGGTCAGCAGGTTATCAAGCAGCTTCGGATCGTTAACCGGGATGTAGGTCGTGTAACGGTTACTATCTTTCTTGGTAACGTTAATCTCACGTCCGTTGATCTTCGCTTCACGAACCTGGTCCTGATTGACCTCTTGCAGGAAGGTAGAGTAATCAACCTTACGGCCATTAGACTCGCTGGGCCCAAAGCTCTGGAATACTGACATCAGCACAACGGCAATGACCAGCCAGAGAATTAGGTTTTTCGCCATGTCACTCAAGGGATTAACCTCATATTACAACTGTGTTAAAAACAGCGTCAGGATACTCTATATCCAGTTTCTTTCAAACTTTCGTTTGAAATCTGCCGGTTATGGTTTACGCCCGGTCGCTACAATATACACTTCACGCGAACGGGCGCGAGAAGAGTCCGGCTTACGAACTTTGACCTTCGTAAACAGGGAGCGAATCTCTCTTAGATACTCATCGAAGCCTTCGCCCTGGAACACCTTCACTACAAAACTACCACCTGGCGCTAATACATCACGAGCCATTCCAAGCGCCAGCTCTACCAGATACATGGCCCGGGGAATATCCACCGCCGGTGTTCCACACATATTTGGCGCCATATCAGACATGACAACTTGTACTTTACTGTCACCTACGCGTTCAAGTAACGCTTTCAGGACTAATTCATCACGAAAGTCGCCTTGAAGGAAGTCCACACCAACGATTGGATCCATAGGTAAAAGATCGCAAGCGATAATGCGGCCAGTGTTGCCGATCTGCGTAACTGCATATTGCGACCAGCCACCGGGTGCAGCACCGAGATCAACTATCGTCATCCCCGGTTTAAAAATTTTGTCACTTTGCTGTATTTCATCAAGTTTAAACCAGGCACGGGAACGTAACCCCTTTTTCTGCGCCTGTTGAACATATTTATCGCTAAAGTGTTCCTGAAGCCAGCGACTCGAGCTGGCAGAACGCTTTTTACCTGTCATTTCACATTCCCAAAGGGCAGTTCATCGTAACCAATGGTGTAAATTTCTACACAGCTATTTGGTGATATATGGGAGATGGCGGTAGAATGACCCGTTTTCAATCCCAACGTAAGCAAAAATATACGATGAATCTGAGTACTAAACAAAAACAGCACCTGAAAGGTCTGGCACATCCGCTCAAGCCTGTAGTTATGCTTGGCAACAATGGTTTGACCGAAGGGGTACTGGCCGAGATTGAACAAGCGTTAGAGCACCATGAACTTATCAAGGTGAAAATCGCCTCGGAAGATCGCGATACTAAAACCTTGATCGTGGAAGCTATCGTACGCGAAACCGGCGCCTGCAATGTACAGGTCATCGGCAAAACGCTGGTACTGTATCGCCCGACTAAAGAACGTAAAATCTCGCTGCCACGCTAAGAATATCCCAAAGTTGCACACGAAGTTTGTGTAAAACGCGGGGTTTTCCGCTAGCAGGAGAGCAAAATGCCACGCTCTCTTCGTTGATAAAAGGCCGCTATGCGGCCTTTTTCCTTTCTTTACAATGTATCAACATCTTAACCAAGATGCGAATTACAGGTATTCTACCTTCGTCACTTCATATTCCACTTCGCCGCCCGGCGTTTTAATAACCACGACGTCATCCTGCTCTTTACCGATAAGGCCACGAGCGATAGGCGAGTTCACTGAAATCAGGTTCTGTTTAAAATCGGCCTCATCATCGCCGACAATACGCCAGGTCTGCTCTTCGTCGTTATCGAGATTCAGAACGGTAACCGTCGCACCGAAAACAACGCGACCATTGTTCGGCATTTTAGTAACGTCGATTACCTGCGCGTTGGACAGTTTAGCTTCGATATCTTTAATGCGTCCTTCGCAGAAACCCTGCTGTTCGCGCGCCGCATGATATTCCGCGTTCTCTTTCAGGTCACCGTGCTCACGCGCTTCAGCGATAGCGGCAATAATTTCAGGACGGCGCACAGATTTCAGAAAATCCAGCTCTTCGCGCAGTTTTTCAGCACCACGTAAGGTCATCGGGATAGCTTGCATTTGTTATACCTCTTGAACATTCCTGTAGGGGGTAGTTGCTCTCACCCCGGCTGCTAAGCCCACCCTGGCGTGTGTCATGCCAGAGTCAGAAGCAAAAAAATACCGACCCGGGGCTCAAGGTCCCAGGTCAGCTACAATTCTCTATTTGATGATCATTTTACCCTGGAGTTCCTTATGGGTCATCGTTTACTTTTTGGGGCGTTGCGCCGTAGTATGACGGCCTGTTTCCAGGTTGTTAGCGCGAGATTATGCGATTTTCCAGATTTACCATCGGATTGACTGCCAGTATAGCGTTCAGCGTTCAGGCTGCGAACGTCGACGAGTATATCAATCAGCTCCCTGCCGGGGCCAACCTCGCCCTTATGGTACAGAAGGTTGGCGCACCTGCACCCGCTATTGATTTTCATAGCCAGCAGATGGCGCTGCCCGCCAGCACCCAGAAAGTAATCACCGCGCTGGCGGCATTGATTCAGCTCGGGCCTGACTTTCGTTTTACCACCACGCTTGAGACTAAAGGCAGCGTGGAAGGTGGCGTATTGAAAGGTGACTTAGTGGCACGATTTGGTGCCGATCCGACGCTAAAACGCCAGGATATTCGCAATATGGTGGCAACCCTGAAAAAATCAGGTGTGACGCAAATTGCCGGAAATGTCCTGATCGACACCTCTATTTTTGCCAGTCATGATAAAGCGCCCGGTTGGCCCTGGAACGACATGACGCAGTGTTTTAGCGCACCGCCCGCAGCGGCTATTGTCGATAGAAACTGTTTCTCGGTTTCACTCTACAGCGCGCAAAAACCCAACGATCTCGCCTTTATTCGCGTGGCATCTTATTACCCGGTCACCATGTTCAGCCAGGTGCGTACTCTCGCCCGAGGTTCTGCGGAAGCGCAATATTGTGAACTGGATGTGGTTCCCGGCGATCTCAACCGCTATACGCTGACCGGATGTCTGCCACAACGTGCCGATCCGCTGCCGCTGGCGTTCGCCATTCAGGACGGTGCCAGCTATGCCGGGGCAATTATCAAAGATGAGCTAAAACAAGCAGGTATAACCTACAGCGGTACGCTGCTGCGCCAGACGCTGGTCAACGAGCCGGGAACAGTGGTTGCCAGTAAGCAGTCGGCGCCGCTGCATGACCTGCTTAAGATTATGCTGAAAAAATCGGACAACATGATTGCCGATACCGTTTTCCGTATGATTGGTCATGCCCGATTTAACGTGCCGGGCACCTGGCGGGCGGGTTCCGATGCCGTGCGCCAGATTTTGCGTCAGCAAGCGGGTGTTGATATCGGCAACACCATTATTGCCGACGGTTCTGGCCTCTCCCGCCATAACCTGATTGCCCCTGCGACCATGATGCAGGTGCTGCAATACATCGCTCAACACGATAACGAGCTGAACTTTATCACTATGCTGCCGCTGGCCGGCCACGACGGCTCCCTGCAATACCGTGCGGGTCTGCATCAGGCTGGTGTGGATGGCAAAGTATCGGCGAAGACAGGCTCGCTGCAGGGGGTCTATAACCTTGCAGGTTTCATTACCACGGCCAGCGGCCAACGCATGGCATTCGTGCAGTATTTATCTGGTTATGCGGTAGAGCCGGCTGACCAGCGTAATCGTCGTATTCCGTTGGTGCGCTTCGAGAGTCGGTTGTACAAGGATATTTATCAGAACAACTAGATGGGTAATTTGATTGCCGGATGGCGGCATTAACGTGCCTTATCCGGCCGACAGAGATACCAGGAAACAAAAACCCCGGCAACATGGCCGGGGTTTTTAATGCGATTAACGCTTGTAGATGAACTCAACGCCTTCTTCGTCGTCTTCGTCCCAATCGTCATCCCAGTCATCTTCCGCTTCGTCTTCGACTTCAGCGAGCTGCTGGCGGTGATAATCATCCCACATGAACTCAACTTTCTCTGGCTGTTTCGCTTCTTCAGCCTGAACAATCGGGTTCTCGATAATAAAGGTCATCACATCCCAGCAGAGATCTTTCACGCCCAGCTGGCTGGCGGCAGAGATCAGGTAATATTTACCTTCCCAACCCAACGCTTCAGCGATCGCTTTCGCTTTCTCTTCCGCTTCAGCCTTGTCCATCAAATCAATTTTGTTGAACACTAACCAACGCGGTTTAGATGCCAGATCCTGACTGTATTTTTCCAGTTCGCCAATAATGATACGGGCGTTTTCAACTGGATCAGAGCCATCAATCGGATCGATATCGATGAGGTGAAGCAGTACACGGCAACGTTCCAGGTGTTTCAGGAAGCGGATACCCAGGCCTGCGCCTTCAGCCGCGCCTTCAATCAGTCCCGGAATGTCGGCAACCACGAAGCTCTTTTCGTTGTCCATACGCACCACGCCCAGGCTCGGCACCAGGGTGGTAAACGGATAATCAGCGACTTTCGGCTTCGCCGCGGACACCGCACGGATAAACGTCGATTTCCCGGCGTTTGGCATGCCCAGCATACCCACGTCCGCCAACAGCATCAGCTCCAGCATCAGATCGCGCTTATCACCCGGCGTACCCATTGTTTTCTGACGCGGAGTACGGTTAACCGAGGATTTGAAACGGGTGTTGCCCAGACCGTGCCAGCCGCCTTTAGCGACCATCAGACGCTGACCGTGTTTGGTCATGTCGCCCATGATTTCGCCAGTGCCCTGATCGATAACACGCGTACCAACAGGTACTTTAATCGTAACGTCTTTACCACGCTTGCCGGTGCAATCACGGCTCGCGCCATTCTGACCACGTTCCGCACGGAATGATTTTTCAAAACGGTAATCGATCAGCGTGTTCAGGTTTTCGTCGGCTTCCAGCCAAACGTCACCACCGTCACCACCATCACCACCGTCCGGACCGCCTTTTGGGATGTACTTTTCGCGGCGGAAGCTGACGCAACCATTACCGCCATCACCTGCAACGACCAGAATCGATGCTTCATCAACAAACTTCATTTTACTCTCCGTAAATCATTCGCCTGAGCGGGGTTGCGAAACCACCGTTTCATGCTTACGTAAACCGCCCCAAATTCGATGACCAATGGCGGAATACATCGCGCCCGCAACCACGATAAACGCACCGAGATAACCTAATAGGTTTAGCATCGGTCTGGCGAAGAAATCGGGCCAGGCCAGTGATAATAAATCTGAAAATAACAACGTAAACAGCGGTGTGAGCGTGATAAGAGCGCTCACCTGCGCCGCCTGCCAACGCGCCATCGCTTCCGCAAGTGCGCCGTATCCTACCAGCGTATTCAGGCCGCAGAATATCAGGCATGCCAGCTGCCAGTCGCTGAGCTGCGTGATGACACCGGGCTTAGCCAGCGGCAACAACGCTATCGTACATAAAGTGTACAGTAAAAACAGGATCTGCGGTGATGCCAGGCGGCGCAATAACACCTTTTGCGCGACCCCATAGCTCACCCAGACCATCGCCGCACCGACACCAAAGATAACGCCCCAGGTGTAATCGGTGAGTCGGGTAAAAATCTCGATCAGACTGGTATTAAAAAACAGAACCAGGCCGCTCAGAAGCATAATGGCGCCAATAACCTGCGTGCCGCGCATCTTTTCTTTCAGGATAAAGACGCTGGCGATCATCATACCAACCGGTGACAGCTGGCCGATAACCTGCGAAGCCGTTGGGCTCAAATACTGCAAGGATGAACTAAACAGAATGAAGTTACCGAACAGTCCACCGGTTGCGATAGCCAGCAACACCAGCCAACGCGCTTTGCGAAAAATACGCAACGGAGGGAGCTTTTTTTTAACCGCAAGAATAGCGCCAAGGCCAACGCTTGCCATTAAAAAACGGTAGAACACCACGGTAGGAGGCTCCATCACCTCCAGCACTTGCTTCATTGCTATTGGCAAAGCGCCCCAACATACTGCCGTTGTGAGTGCTAACAGAATACCAATGCCTGCCTGCTGCTTCATGCCGTATTCCCTGCAAGAGCTCGTTTCCGGGTTGTCACGGCGCGACGAGCGTATTTACCGGCCGTCGAATGTAAAAAGCCCCGCAACGTGTTGCGGGGCTTTTATCCGTTACCGGGACGCGAAAAACTTATTCAGCAACGATGCTGATGAATTTACGGTTTTTCGGGCCTTTCACTTCAAATTTCACTTTACCGTCTGCTTTAGCAAACAGAGTGTGGTCTTTGCCGCAACCAACGTTGGAACCAGCGTGGAATTTAGTACCACGTTGACGAACGATGATGCTACCAGCCAGAACTGTTTCACCGCCGAAGCGTTTTACGCCCAGACGTTTAGCTTCTGAATCGCGACCGTTACGAGTCGAGCCGCCAGCCTTTTTATGTGCCATTTAATCTGCTCCCCTTAACTTAAGCGCTGATGCCAGTGATTTTCACATCAGTGAACCACTGACGATGGCCCTGCTGCTTACGGTAGTGTTTACGACGACGAAACTTAACAATTTTAACTTTCTCGCCACGACCGTGAGCAACGACTTCAGCTTTGATAACGCCGCCATCAACGAAAGGAACGCCGATTTTGACTTCTTCACCGTTTGCGATCATCAGAACTTCTGCGAATTCAACAGATTCGCCAGTTGCGATGTCCAGCTTTTCCAGGCGAACGGTCTGACCTTCGCTTACTCGGTGTTGTTTACCACCACTTTGGAAAACCGCGTACATAAAAAACTCCGCTTCCGCGCACACCTTTTTGATGATTCAGAGTGCGCTATAAATATTCACAATAGGGCGCGAATATTACGCAAAACGCGAGCCTTTGACAAGTGCTACCGTCAATACATGAAGAAAAAAAACACAACACGTACGGTAACGTTTATCTACGGCGTTTTTTCAGTACAATCAGCATATATTTATAACCCTAAACCCGACGTTACCTTCCCACACAGTAAGGTAATCGGGGCGAGAAGCCCGGCTTTTGCGATGAATTTAGAAAAAATCAATGAGTTAACCGCGCAAGATATGGCGGGGGTCAATGCAACAATCCTTGAACAGCTCAATTCCGACGTTCAGTTGATCAATCAACTGGGGTACTACATCGTTAGCGGCGGCGGAAAACGCATTCGCCCAATGATCGCCGTCCTCGCAGCGCGTGCCGTTGGTTACCAGGAAAATGCGCACGTTACGATTGCGGCCCTCATCGAGTTTATCCACACAGCGACCCTGCTGCACGACGATGTTGTGGATGAGTCAGACATGCGCCGAGGGAAAGCTACGGCAAATGCGGCGTTTGGTAATGCGGCCAGCGTGCTGGTTGGCGATTTTATCTATACCCGCGCATTTCAGATGATGACCAGCCTTGGCTCGTTGAAAGTGCTGGAAGTCATGTCGAAAGCAGTCAATGTCATCGCCGAAGGTGAAGTCTTGCAGTTGATGAACGTCAACGACCCAGACATCACCGAAGAAAACTATATGCGCGTCATCTACAGTAAGACCGCGCGTTTGTTTGAAGCGGCAGCCCAATGTTCAGGCATTCTGGCTGGCTGTAGCGAAGAACAAGAAAAAGGGTTGCAGGATTATGGCCGTTATCTCGGTACCGCTTTCCAGTTAATTGACGATTTGCTGGATTACAGCGCTGATGGCGAGCAGCTGGGTAAAAACGTCGGTGATGACCTCAACGAGGGTAAACCAACGCTGCCACTGCTGCATGCCATGCGCCACGGCACCCCAGAACAAGCGCAAATGATCCGCCACGCCATTGAGCAAGGTAATGGTCGTCACCTTCTGGAGCCGGTTCTGGAAGCAATGAACGCCTGTGGCTCCCTGGAGTGGACTCGCCAACGTGCAGAAGAAGAGGCTGATAAGGCTATCGCTGCGCTGCAGGTGCTGCCTGATACGCCGTGGAGAGAAGCGCTGATTGGTCTGGCACATATCGCCGTACAGCGCGACCGTTAATTCCCTACTGCATCCTCTCTCATCCCGTGCCCTGCACGGGATTTTCTTATAAGTTCTAGTAAATATTTCCTCCGCTCCAAAAAAAACTCACACAACCTTGGCATATTCTGAATATGCACACACTTTACATGAACATTTTAGAACATTCGTTTTTCGGGCGTTATAGTGTCGCCACAACCGATCGTGGAACCGTAAGTCGTTAACCAAAGGAGAGATGAATTTATGGAAAGCAAACTGATTGACTGGCATCCGGCCGACATCATCGCCGGACTGCGCAAGAAAGGGACCTCAATGGCCGCTGAATCACGTAAAAATGGATTGAGTTCATCAACGCTGGCAAATGCGTTAACGAGACCATGGCCAAAAGGTGAGCTGATTATAGCACAGGCACTGGGAACTGACCCTTGGGTGATTTGGCCGTCACGCTATCACGATGCCAAAACGCATGAGTTCATCGACAGAACGCGGATGATGAGGAGTCGCAGAGAGAAAAAGAATCCGGAATGAACATTGAACTGTAACCCCCGGCCAACTGAACTGGGGGTTACAAGAGACGTTGACGATTACTCGCCTTTCACACGCTCAATATTTGCGCCCAGCGCACGCAGTTTATCCTCGATGCGCTCATAGCCGCGATCGATGTGATAAATACGGTCGACTACCGTCGTACCTTCAGCAATACACCCTGCCAGCACCAGGCTTGCAGATGCACGCAGATCCGTCGCCATAACCTGTGCACCAGAGAGCGTTTCCACGCCGTGGCAAATCACGGTATTGCTTTCGATTTCTGCGTGAGCGCCCATACGGCTCAGCTCAGGCACGTGCATAAAGCGATTCTCAAACACGGTTTCCGTGATGAAGCCGGTCCCTTCTGCCACCAGGTTCAGCAGCGTGAACTGAGCCTGCATATCGGTAGGGAACGCCGGATGCGGTGCAGTACGCACATTGACCGCTTTCGGACGTTTACCGTGCATATCAAGGCTGATCCAATCATCACCAACTTCAATATCCGCACCCGCATCACGCAGCTTCGCCAGAACAGCATCCAGCGTGTCCGGCTGTGCATTACGGCAGATAATTTTGCCGCGAGAAATTGCCGCCGCCACCAGGAAGGTACCGGTTTCGATACGATCTGGCAGAACGCGATAAACACCACCGCCGAGACGCTCAACGCCTTCGATGGTAATACGGTCGGTGCCCTGACCCGTGATCTTCGCGCCTAGCGCAATCAGGAAGTTCGCGGTATCCACAATCTCCGGCTCACGCGCGGCGTTTTCGATGATGGTGGTGCCTTCGGCAAGCGTTGCTGCGCACATGATGGTGACCGTCGCACCGACGCTCACTTTGTCCATGACGATATGCGCGCCTTTCAGACGGCCATCAACGGACGCCTTCACATAGCCTTCTTCCAGCTTGATAGTCGCGCCTAACTGCTCCAGACCGGTAATGTGCAGGTCAACCGGACGCGCGCCGATGGTGCAGCCGCCCGGCAGTGAAACCTGGCCCTGACCAAAGCGGGCAACCAGCGGCCCGAGCGCCCAGATGGACGCACGCATGGTTTTCACCAGATCGTACGGCGCACAGAAGACGTTCACATCACGCGCATCAATGTGCACGGAACCATTACGCTCAACTTTCGCACCCAGCTGGCTCAGCAGCTTCATCGAGGTGTCAACGTCCTTCAGTTTCGGGACGTTTTGGATCTCTACAGGTTCTTCAGCCAGCAGCGCCGCAAACAGGATCGGCAGTGCGGCATTTTTAGCGCCTGAAATTGTGACTTCGCCCTGGAGCTTAGTTGGCCCCTGAACACGAAATTTATCCATTATTCTGTTCTCTGTTAAGAATTTATCTTCGCTACCGGCACATCACCCGTAGCTCAAAAACCGTTAAGTTTGCGATCGCGCGCCCATTCCGCTGGGGTAAACGCCTTAATCGACACGGCATGAATGCGGTTGTCCGCAATGTACTCCATCAACGGGCCATAGACCGATTGCTGCTTCTTGACCCGGCTCATGCCTTCAAACATCTCACCCACGGCAATAACCTGAAAGTGACTGCCGTCGCCAGAAACGTGGACTTCCTGGAGGGAGAGTGCATTCATCAGCACGCTCTGAATTTCATTATTTTCCATGGGCTCTTCATTCGTCAGATAGTGAAAACAGCCCAACATCTTAGAGCAAAGTGGCGCTGTCATAAATAAGCAAAAAGCCTCGCTGATAAATCAGACAAGGCTTTAGTAGCAGATCCCCCTCAGGGGGTTTGCCGGATAGCGGCACAAGACCTTATCCGGCCTGGAAAAATTAACGCGGAAGGACGTCGTCAGGCAGATTGTAAAGCTGCGCCAGCGTGTACACTTTATCGTTAACGCCAGTGAGCGAAACGCTATTTCCCTGCTGCTTGCCTTGATTAATCAGATGCAACAGTAACGCCAAACCGCCGGTATCTACCCGGGATACCTGGTTCAGGTCGATGCAGGATACCCCTTTCATCGCCTCAATTCGCGCATCCCATAAGGGATTTAACACGTCCTGATCCAGCTCTCCCACCAGCACCAGCTTGTCGCCTTCGCGCGTCCAGGTGAGTGACTGCGTCATTATTTTTTCTCTTCCAGCGTGATTTTCTGCTGAGAAATAGATTTCAGCTGCGCCGTCAGGCCATCAATACCTTTGGTACGCAGCAGGTCGCTCCACTCATTTTGTTTGGTGGTGATCATACTTACGCCTTCGGCGATCATGTCATACGCCTGCCAGTTACCGGTCTGGGAGTTTTTACGCCACTGGAAATCCAGACGTACCGGAGGACGACCGTTTGGATCGATGATGGTTACGCGGATAGGTACGATGGTCGCATCACCCAGCGGCTGCTCAGGGGCAATCTGATAGGTCTGGCCGTGGTACATCGCCAGCGCCTGACCGTAAGCCTGCTTCAGATATTCACGGAATGCGGCAAAATAGGCTTCACGTTGGGCAGGAGTCGCATCTTTGTAGTAACGGCCCAGCACCAGCGCACCGGCATACTTAACCTGCACATAAGGCAGCAGTTCCTGATCGACGACCTGACGCAGGTAATCAGGGTTGGAACGGATTTTTGGTTGCTCGTTTTTCAGACGGTCAAAGGTCTTCTGCGCCGCCTCATCCATCAGTTTGTACGGGTTAGTCTGGTCTGCTGCGGTTGCCGCGCTAAGTGGAGCAATCACCAGCATAGCCACCATCATCAATCGTTTAAACATACGTCGATTCTCCTGAGATTATTTCGTTGCGCCCGCAGGCGTAGTGGCTTCATTATTGCCTTCAGTTGCGGCTGGCGCATCGCCAGAATTCTTATTGTCATCACCTTTACTGTTGCTGTTGTAAAGGAACTGACCAATCATATCTTCCAGCACCATCGCGGATTTCGTGTCCTGAATCGTACCGCCATCTTTGAGGATAGACGTTCCCAGCTCAGGATCTTCAAAACCCACGTTCAATGCCAGATACTGTTCGCCCAGCAGACCGGAAGTACGGATGCTCAGAGAACTGGTGTCAGGAATATGGTTAAAACGCGATTCGATTTCCAGCGTCACGCGCGGCAGGTACGTTTTCGGATCTAATGAGATGTCCGATACGCGTCCAACTACCACCCCGCCAATCCGCACCGGAGAACGCTCTCTCAGGCCGCCGATATTATCAAAGGTCGCATAAATCGTGTAAGTCGGCTCAGTACGCATTGAGGTGACGTTTGCTGCCTTCAGGCACACAAACAGCGCTGCCAGCAGCGCAACCAGCAAGAATAACCCGACCCAAATTTCATTTTTTTTCGTTTGCATGAACTCAATTCCCAAACATCAGTGCGGTCAGCACAAAATCCAGCCCCAGAACGGCAAGAGAGGCGTGCACAACGGTGCGTGTCGTTGCCCGGCTAATCCCGGCAGAGGTCGGGATCGCATCATAACCATTGAACAATGCAATCCAGGTGACCGTAATGGCGAACACCACGCTCTTAATCAGACAGTTGACCAGGTCCAGACGCCAGTCGACGGCATTTTGCATAGCCGACCAGAAAAAGCCCGCATCAATACCCTTCCAGCTTACGCCAACCAGTGAACCACCCCAGATCCCCACGGCGACAAAAATAATCGTCAGCAGCGGCAATGAAATGACGCCAGCCCAAAAACGCGGCGAGATCACCCGGCGCAGTGGATCGACGGCCATCATTTCCAGACTGGAAAGCTGTTCGGTCGCTCGCATCAGGCCAATTTCTGCGGTTAAGGCCGACCCGGCCCGCCCGGCAAACAGCAGCGCCGCAACAACCGGTCCCAGCTCACGTAACAATGACAGCGCCACCAGCATACCGAGGCTGGTTTCCGCACTGTAAGTCGTCAGCACCAGGTATCCCTGCAACCCCAGCACCATACCGATGAACACGCCAGAAACAATAATGATCAGCATCGATAAGACACCGACATTATAGAGCTGGCGTATCAGCAGCGGCGCATGTTTGCGAAACTCCGGCTTGCCGACAACCGCATTGAACAACATTAATCCGGCTCGCCCGAACGTCCTGAGGGTTTTTATTCCCCGATGTCCGAGTGATGCCAGCGCATTTAACAACATGGGTGGCTTAACTCCCTGTTTTGAGTAAATCGATGTGGTAGTCGCCCGCCGGGTAACGGAACGGAACCGGTCCATCGGCAATACCGTCAAGGAACTGGCGTACGCGCGGATCGGCATTTTCTTGTAGTGCCTGAGCACTACCGTAGGCCACTATTTTTTTGTCCGCCATAATATAGGCGTAATCCGCAATACTCAGTACTTCAGGCACATCATGGGAAACGACCACGCAGGTGACGCCCAGCGCGCTGTTCAGTTCTGAAATCAGCTTCACCAGCACGCCCATGGTGATGGGATCCTGACCGACGAACGGCTCATCAAACATGATGAGGTCTGGCTCCAGCGCGATAGCACGTGCTAACGCGGCGCGACGCGCCATCCCACCGGATAATTCAGAAGGCATTAATTTTGCTGCACCCCGCAGGCCGACGGCCTCGAGCTTCATCATCACCGTGCTCTTCAGCAACGGCGCTGGCAACGTCGTATGCTCGCGCAGAGGGTACGCGACGTTGTCAAAAACATTCATGTCGGTAAATAGCGCACCAGACTGAAACAGCATACTCATGCGCTTACGCACGGTAAATAAACGCGAACGGGACATGGCCGGGACGTTCTCACCGTCAAACAGGATCTCGCCCTTATCCGGGGGGATCTGTCCGCCAATCAGACGCAACAGCGTCGTTTTGCCGATGCCTGATGGCCCCATGATCGCCGTCACCTTACCGCGCGGTACCGTCAGGGAAATATTATCAAAGATGCAGCGGTCACCCCGGGAAAAGCTGACATCGCGCATATCGACTAGATTCGCCACAGACTGACCCATTGATTCATCCTTTACTATTGCCTCGTTGATCGAAGAGTTTGGCGCTCAATTTAGCCCTGAACCCAACATATTTACAGATTATTGCCTGTCCTGGTTAGCGAAAGCTGGCATTTGTTTTACTTTTTAGCCGCATAAAGTCAAAATTAAGACTTCGTTACGGCTTCCAGAAGATCCTTCAAGTGGACCGGCGAGTATACCTGAAGAAAGGACTTTAGATGCTTTTAGCGACGGCGCTGTTAATAATTGGTTTACTTCTGGTGGTCTACGGTGCCGACCGTCTGGTATTTGCCGCATCCATTTTATGTCGAAACTTCGGTATTCCACCCATTATCATCGGGATGACCGTGGTCAGCATTGGTACGTCGTTACCCGAGATAATTGTCTCTGTTGCCGCATCGATGAATGGGCAACTCGATCTGGCTGTCGGGACCGCCATAGGTTCTAACATCACCAACATTCTGCTTATTTTAGGCCTGTCGGCGCTGATTCACCCTTTTACCGTGCATTCTGATGTTCTGCGTCGTGAATTGCCGCTAATGTTGCTGGTAAGTATTTTAGCTGCATCCGTCCTGTATGACGGACAGTTAAGCCGCAGCGACGGTTTCTTTCTTCTGCTTCTGGCCGTGCTATGGCTGCTATTCATTGTTAAAATCGCCCGTCTGGCCGAGCGACAAGGCAATGACAGCCTGACACGTGAGCAGATAGCTGAGCTGCCGCGTGAAGGCGGGTTACCTGTCGCATTTTTATGGTTGGGCATTGCGCTGATTATCATGCCAATGGCAACACGTATGGTGGTGGATAACGCTACCGTGCTGGCGAACTATTTCGCCATGAGCGAACTTACTATCGGGCTGACAGTGGTCGCCATTGGTACCAGCCTGCCGGAGCTGGCAACGGCGATTGCGGGTCTGCGTAAAGGTGAAAACGATATTGCCGTCGGTAACATTATCGGCGCGAACATTTTTAATATCGTTATCGTCCTCGGGCTACCGGCGTTGATTACGCCGGGTGAAGTCAATCCGATGGCCTTCACCCGCGACTATAGCGTCATGCTGCTGGTGAGCGTAATTTTTGCACTACTCTGCTGGCGACGTCCGCGCCAGATTGGTCGCGGCGCAGGTGCGCTGCTGACCGGCGGTTTTATCATATGGCTGGCGATGCTGTATTGGTTATCGCCACTTCTCGTTGGATAACTGGAAACGCATTATGTCGCACTTAGAGTTGCAACCGGGTTTTGACTTTCAGCAAGCAGGCAAGGAAGTCCTGGCAATTGAACGTGAAGGCCTGGCGGAGCTTGATCAGTACATCAACCAAAATTTTACCCTCGCATGCGAGAAAATATTCAGCTGCCCGGGCAAAGTGGTGGTGATGGGAATGGGGAAATCTGGTCATATCGGGCGGAAAATGGCAGCCACATTTGCCAGCACCGGTACCCCCTCATTTTTTGTACACCCAGGCGAAGCCGCACATGGCGATCTGGGAATGGTCTCCCCGCAGGATGTGGTCATTGCCATCTCTAACTCCGGTGAATCCAATGAGATAGCGGCGCTGATCCCGGTATTAAAACGTCTTCATGTACCGCTTATCTGCATGACAGGTCGTCCGGAAAGCAGTATGGCGCGTGCGGCAGATGTGCATCTGTGTGTTAAAGTGCCCAAGGAAGCTTGTCCGTTAGGCCTGGCGCCGACCAGCAGCACGACAGCAACACTGGTGATGGGCGATGCCCTTGCGGTGGCATTATTAAAAGCGCGCGGCTTTACCGCGGAAGATTTTGCGTTGTCTCATCCCGGTGGCGCACTGGGCCGTAAGCTTTTACTGCGCGTTAACGATATTATGCATACGGGCGACGAGATCCCGCATGTGACTAAAAACGCCAGCCTGCGTGACGCCTTAATTGAGATCACACGTAAAAATCTCGGTATGACCGTCATTTGCGATGATGCCATGAAGATTGACGGTATTTTCACCGATGGCGATTTACGTCGTGTCTTCGATATGGGCGTTGATGTACGCCAGTTAGGCATTGCTGATGTGATGACCCCCGGAGGCATTCGCGTGCGTCCGGGTATTCTTGCCGTCGATGCCCTGAACTTAATGCAGTCCCGCCATATCACCTCGGTAATGGTTGCTGATGGCGACCAGTTACTCGGTGTGTTACATATGCATGATCTGCTGCGTGCAGGTGTAGTGTAAGAAACTCAAGGATAACGAAAATGAGTAAAGCAGGTGCGTCGCTTGCGACCTGTTATGGACCCGTCAGCGCAGACGTTATCACCCGGGCAGAAAACATCCGTTTGCTGATCCTGGATGTGGATGGCGTACTGTCTGATGGTCTGATTTATATGGGCAACAACGGTGAAGAGCTGAAGGCTTTTAACGTCCGTGATGGTTACGGAATTCGCTGTGCGCTCACTTCCGGTATTGAGGTTGCCATTATTACCGGACGAAAGGCTAAACTTGTAGAAGATCGCTGTGCCACTTTGGGGATCACCCACCTGTATCAGGGGCAGTCAGACAAACTGGTTGCCTTTGGCGATTTACTTAGCAAACTGGCGATCGCGCCGGAGAATGTCGCCTACGTTGGCGATGACCTGATCGACTGGCCGGTGATGGCTAAAGTGGGATTAAGCGTCGCGGTGGCTGATGCCCACCCTTTGCTGATCCCGCGAGCCGATTATGTCACCCGCATTGATGGGGGACGTGGCGCTGTGCGTGAAGTCTGCGATTTATTACTCCTGGCGCAGGGCAAACTGGACGAGGCCAAAGGGCAATCGATATGAGCAAAACCAGACGTTGGGTTATCATTCTACTGTCGCTGGCTGTCCTTGTGATGATTGGTATCAATCTGGCAGACAAAGACGACACCGCTCAGGTCGTCGTCAATAACAACGAGCCAACCTATAAGAGCGAACATACTGATACCCTGGTGTATAGTCCGGAAGGCGCCCTGAGCTATCACTTGATCGCACAACACGTTGAATATTATTCGGAACAAGCGGTTTCGTGGTTTACCCAACCGGTATTAACCACGTTTGATAAGGATAAAGTACCGACCTGGACGATCAAGGCCGATAAAGCCAAATTGACCAACGATCGGATGCTGTATCTGTACGGCCATGTTGAGGTTAACGCCCTGGTGCCTGACTCTCAACTACGCAGAATTACGACCGATAACGCGCAGATTAACCTGGTGACACAAGACGTCACTTCCGATGATCTGGTGACGTTGTATGGCACAACATTTAACTCCAGCGGACTGAAGATGCGCGGCAACTTACGCAGCAAGAACGCCGAGCTGATTGAAAAGGTTAGAACCTCATATGAAATCCAAAACAAACAAACTCAGCCTTAATCTTGTACTTGCCAGCTCACTTCTGGCCGCCAGCATTCCGGCATTTGCCGTCACCGGCGATACCGAGCAGCCGATTCACATTGAATCGGACCAGCAGTCCCTGGATATGCAGGGCAACGTGGTGACGTTTACTGGTAACGTGATTGTGACGCAGGGCACTATCAAAATTAACGCCGATAAAGTCGTCGTGACCCGTCCTGGCGGTGAAGACGGCAAAGAAGTGATTGACGGCTATGGCAATCCTGCAACGTTTTACCAGATGCAGGACAACGGTAAACCGGTTAAAGGCCACGCCTCGCAGATGCACTATGAACTGGCGAAAGACTTCGTCGTTCTCACCGGCAAGGCGTATCTGGAACAGCTCGATAGCAACATCACGGGCGATAAGATCACCTATCTGGTAAAAGAGCAGAAAATGCAGGCCTTCAGCGATAAAGGCAAACGCGTCACCACCGTTCTGGTTCCGTCGCAGTTGCAGGACAAAAACAAGGCTCCGGCAGAGAAAAAAGGTAACTGATTCGTTATGGCAACATTAACTGCAAAGAACCTTGCAAAAGCCTATAAAGGCCGTCGTGTGGTTGAAGATGTCAGTCTCACCGTCAACTCCGGGGAGATCGTCGGTCTGCTCGGTCCTAACGGTGCGGGTAAGACAACAACCTTTTACATGGTGGTCGGCATTGTCCCGCGCGATGCGGGCAACATTATCATTGATGACGAAGACATCAGCCTGCTGCCCCTGCATGCGCGCGCGCGTCGCGGCATCGGCTACTTACCGCAGGAAGCATCGATTTTCCGTCGCCTGAGCGTGTTTGACAACCTGATGGCGGTACTGCAAATTCGTGACGATCTGACCAGCGAGCAGCGCGAAGATCGCGCCAACGAGCTGATGGAAGAATTCCACATCGAACACCTGCGCGACAGCTTAGGCCAGTCGCTCTCCGGTGGTGAACGACGCCGCGTGGAGATCGCCCGCGCACTGGCCGCTAATCCGAAATTTATCCTGCTGGATGAACCGTTTGCCGGTGTTGACCCGATTTCCGTTATTGATATCAAACGGATCATCGAACACCTGCGCGACAGCGGCCTTGGCGTGCTGATTACCGACCATAACGTCCGCGAAACGCTGGCAGTGTGTGAGCGCGCCTATATCGTGAGTCAGGGGCACCTGATCGCGCACGGCACGCCAACAGAAATACTGCAGGATGAGCACGTTAAGCGCGTATACCTTGGGGAAGACTTCAGACTCTGATAGGGTAGAAGACTTCACGTCACTGCAGGAGAGAACAACTCTGAACATGAAGCAAGGTTTGCAACTCAGGCTTAGCCAACAACTGGCGATGACGCCTCAGCTACAACAGGCTATCCGTCTGTTGCAGCTGTCCACGCTGGAACTTCAGCAAGAACTTCAGCAAGCGCTGGAAAGTAACCCACTGCTCGAGCAAACCGATCTTCACGACGAAATTGATACCCAGGAAAAACAGGATAGCGAAACCCTCGACACCGCAGATGCACTCGAACAAAAAGAGATGCCTGAGGAGTTGCCGCTTGACGCCAGTTGGGATGAAATTTACACCGCCGGGACGCCTTCGGGCACCAGCGGAGATTACATCGACGACGAACTGCCTGTGTATCAGGGTGAGACCACGCAATCACTACAGGATTACCTGATGTGGCAAGTGGAACTGACCCCGTTCTCGGATACCGATCGCGCCATTGCGACATCCATTGTGGATGCGGTAGACGAAACCGGTTATCTCACCGTGACCTTGGACGATATTCTCGAAAGCATGGGCGATGATGACGTCGGTATGGACGAAATCGAAGCCGTGCTTAAACGCGTTCAGCGCTTTGATCCCGTTGGCGTGGCCGCCAAAGATCTCCGTGACTGCTTACTGATCCAACTTTCGCAGTTTGATAAAACCACACCGTGGCTGGAAGAAGCGCGCCTGATCATCAGCGATCATCTCGATCTGTTAGCCAACCATGACTTCCGCACGCTGATGCGCGTGACCCGGCTGAAAGAAGATGTGCTGAAAGAAGCCGTCAATCTTATTCAGTCGCTGGACCCAAGACCTGGACAGTCGATCCAGACTGGCGAACCAGAATACGTCATTCCGGATGTGCTGGTGCTTAAGCATAACGATCGCTGGGTGGTCGAACTCAACGGCGACAGCATTCCACGACTGCAGATTAACCAGCACTACGCTGCCATGTGCAATAGCGCGCGCAACGATGCTGACAGCCAGTTTATTCGTAGCAATTTGCAGGATGCGAAGTGGCTGATTAAAAGCCTGGAAAGCCGCAATGATACGTTGCTGCGGGTCAGTCGCTGCATCGTGGAGCAACAGCAAGCCTTCTTTGAGCAAGGCGAAGAGTTTATGAAACCGATGGTGCTGGCGGATATCGCCCAGGCCGTCGAGATGCACGAATCGACCATTTCCCGTGTGACCACGCAAAAGTATCTGCACAGTCCGCGCGGCATTTTTGAATTGAAGTATTTCTTTTCCAGTCACGTTAACACTGAAGGCGGAGGTGAAGCCTCATCCACAGCTATCCGTGCGCTGGTGAAGAAATTAATTGCTGCGGAAAACCCCGCGAAACCACTGAGTGACAGCAAGTTAACCTCTATGCTGTCAGAACAGGGTATCATGGTGGCGCGCCGCACTGTTGCGAAGTACCGAGAGTCTTTATCCATTCCGCCGTCTAACCAGCGCAAACAGCTGGTCTGACCCAACCGATAAGGAAGACACTATGCAGCTCAACATCACTGGAAACAACGTCGAAATCACCGAAGCCCTGCGCGATTTTGTGAATACAAAATTTGCCAAGCTCGAACAATATTTCGACCGGATTAATCAGGTCTATATTGTGTTGAAAGTGGAGAAGGTTACACATATCTCGGATGCAACACTGCATGTGAACGGTGGCGAAATTCATGCCAGCGCGGAAGGTCAGGATATGTACGCCGCCATTGACGGTTTAATTGATAAACTGGCTCGGCAGTTAACAAAACATAAAGATAAACTGAAACAGCACTAACTTGTCCGGGCAGTTAGCGGGTGCAGGACGGCCTGTTGTGTAGCACAACGGGCCATTTGTACAGTTAGCGCTTAGGTGAAATTATGACAAATAACGATACGACTCTACAACTGAGCACTGTTCTTAACCAGGAATGTACACGCGCAGGCGTTCACTGCCAAAGCAAGAAACGCGCACTGGAAATCATCAGTGAACTGGCGGCAAAACAGCTCAGCTTGCCTTCTCAGGTGGTATTTGAAGCCATTCTGACACGTGAAAAAATGGGCAGTACCGGCATCGGTAATGGTATTGCTATCCCGCACGGAAAGCTGGAAGAAGACACGATGCGCGCGGTTGGTGTGTTTGTGCAACTCGAAACGCCTATCGCCTTCGACGCCATTGATAATCAACCTGTCGATCTGCTGTTCGCTCTGCTTGTTCCGGCGGACCAAACCAAGACGCATTTGCATACGTTGTCACTGGTCGCAAAACGTTTGGCGGATAAAACCATCTGTCGTCGTCTGCGCGCCGCGCAAAGTGACCAGGAGTTGTATCAAATCATCACGGACACCGAAGGTGGACAGGATGAGGCATAACAACCCAATGGCATCCTTTTTTGTCGTTGTGAGGAGAAACAGTACATGGTACTGATGATCGTCAGCGGTCGTTCAGGGTCAGGTAAATCTGTCGCCCTGCGTGCGCTGGAGGATATGGGTTTTTACTGCGTGGATAACCTTCCCGTAGTGCTGTTGCCCGATCTGGCTCGTACTCTGGCCAATCGCCAGATTTCTGCGGCCGTCAGCATTGATGTGCGCAACATGCCTGAGTCCCCAGAGATTTTCGAGCAGGCAATGAACAATCTGCCTGAAGGCTTCTCACCACAGCTGCTGTTCCTTGATGCTGACCGTAACACGCTGATTCGTCGCTACAGTGACACGCGTCGTTTACACCCGCTCTCCAGCAAGAACTTGTCTCTGGAAAGCGCTATCGATAAGGAAAGCGATTTGCTGGAGCCTCTGCGCTCTCGCGCTGACCTGATCGTTGATACCTCCGAGATGTCCGTACACGAACTGGCGGAAATGTTACGTACCCGACTGCTGGGTAAACGTGAACGTGAATTGACGATGGTATTCGAATCCTTTGGTTTCAAACACGGTATCCCGATTGATGCGGATTACGTCTTTGACGTGCGCTTCCTGCCTAACCCACACTGGGATCCGAAGCTGCGCCCAATGACCGGTCTTGACCGCCCCGTCGCCGCGTTCCTCGACAGGCACACAGAAGTACACAATTTTATCTACCAGACTCGCAGCTATCTTGAGCTATGGTTACCCATGCTGGAGACCAACAACCGTAGCTACCTAACCGTAGCCATCGGCTGTACCGGCGGGAAACACCGTTCGGTGTATATTGCAGAGCAGCTGGCAGACTACTTCCGCTCACGCGGTAAAAACGTGCAGTCACGCCATCGTACGCTGGAAAAACGTAAATCATGACCGTGAAGCAAACCGTTGAAATCACGAATAAGCTGGGCATGCATGCCCGCCCAGCTATGAAACTGTTTGAATTGATACAGGGTTTCGAAGCAGAAGTTTTGCTGCGTAATGATGAAGGAACGGAAGCCGAGGCCAACAGTGTTATCGCTCTGCTGATGCTGGATTCAGCCAAAGGGCGTCAGATTGAAGTTGAAGCCACGGGTCCACAGGAAGTTGAAGCCCTGGCCGCAGTGATTGCCCTGTTTAATTCAGGGTTTGATGAAGATTAATCGAGTACACAGAACGTAGCCAGTAGGCCGGATAAGACGTTTACGCCGCATCCGGCAATAACTACGCTAATACAACTTCTTTTCCCGCATAAACGACTCACCGCCTAACTGGCGCATTTGGCGCATAATCCACGCCTGGCGGTTACGCACATAACCAGAAGGCGCATTCGCCTTAAAACGCAAAGGATTGGGCAATACTGCCGCCAGCAAGGCCGCTTCAGACAGGCTCAAGCGACTGGCCGGTTTATGAAAATACCGTTGCGCCGCCGCCTCCACGCCAAATATCCCATCGCCAAACTCGGCAATATTCAAATAGACGGTCAGAATACGTTTCTTACTCCAGACGGTTTCCATACCCAGCGTTAGCCCGGCTTCGAGACCTTTACGCACCCAGCTTCGTCCATCCCACAGAAAGAGGTTTTTCGCCGTCTGTTGCGATAACGTCGACGCCCCGCGAATGCGGTTTTCATTACGTTCATTGTGCGCCAGCGCTTTCTCTATGGCGGTGACATCAAACCCCCAGTGGTCGGGAAACTTCTGATCCTCCGCAGCAATCACCGCCAGCCCCATCCACGGTGAGATCTCATCCATGCTCACCCAGTCCGAGTGCGCCACATAGCCGAAATCACCGGACAGCCATGCGCCCAGCTGTCGCTCGACCATTACCGCCGAGAAAGGCACAGGTATCACGCTGAAAAGTGCAATGCCCCCGCCCCAGAATACGGCGAGGACAACCACCGCCCGCAGAAAGATACGTCGCAGAAAGGCGGTAACTCCTTTTCTCATTCAGCCAGCACCAGCACACGCGATACCAGTTTATCGATACCACTCACGGCCTGAGCGATGTCCTGCGCCAGCATATAGGCAGGCGTGGTGACGATTTTGTTGTCTTCATCAACGACAATGTCATCAACCGGACAAGGCACATGCTCAGCGCCCATCTCTTCCAGCACCTCTGCAGTGTCGATATCAGTGCCGATGGTCAGACGCAGCGGGAAGTCAAAAATTTTAGGTAACATGGCAGGCGCAATGCACATAAACCCCAACGGCTTACCCGCCTGATGCATGGCCACCGCCAGCGCGGCTAAATCGCTGTCAACCCGGCATTCGCTGCCCTGACTGGCAAAATTGCTCAGATTTTTGGCCGCACCAAACCCACCCGGCACGATCAACGCATCCAGTTCCGATGAGACTGCCTGCGCAAGTGGGCGAATTTCGCCGCGTGTGATACGTGCGGCTTCAATCAGCACATTGCGAGTTTCCAGCATCGGCTCGCCGGTCAGATGATTAATCACATCCGCTTGTTGTTTATCCGGTGCGAAACAGACGGCTTGAGCGCCGTTGCGGGCAATGGCCAGAAGCGTGAGAACAGTTTCATGGATCTCTGCACCGTCATACACGCCGCATCCGCTGAGCACTACACCCACTTTTTTCATCGTGATACTCCTTTCTCAACTGGCTGAAACATATTAGTTATTATGATTTAAATGCTACGCTTCACACATTTAACTGATTCATGTAACAAATTATTTAAGATTTGCTATCTTAACTGCGTGCGGCCTGAAAATTAGGGCTGCGCCCTTGTAAACAATGATAATAATTTACGGCGCAGCCACGATTTCCCTGGTGTTGGCGCAGTATTCGCGCACCCCGGTCAAGCCGGGGTCATTTTTTTTCCACGCTCGCCACCCAGGCTTTTAATACTGCCACGTCGTGCTGCCACTCCTGCTTCATCTCTTCAATCCATTCAGCAACGTTATCTTCCCAGGCAGGAAGATCCGGCGACTGGATTTGCTGACCTAGCTGTTGCAGGTGACGCAGCCCCACTGAACCTGCTGCGCCTTTAATTTTATGGCCTTCCTCAACAACACCTTTTTTATCCCGTGCCGTCAGGTTGGACTCCAGTACGCTCAAATATCCCGGCATCATCTTCTCAAACACCGCCAGCCCGTCGGTAATTAACTTCGGTCCCACCAGCTCGAGGTATTGTTCCAACATAGGAATATCTAACAGCGCTTGCGATTTACTGCTTTCTTCAGATGTCACAGTGCTCTCCTCTTCGTTTCGGGTATCCCAGTATTTTTTGATCATGGCGGTTAGCGCCGGAACCGACAGCGGCTTACTCAGCACGTCGTCCATGCCTGCGTCCAGATACTCTTTTTTATCTTTCAGTACGTTGGCTGTGAGTGCAACCAGCGGCGGCAGATCTTCACGGGCGTATTTTTGCGTCAGCTCCCGCGAGATATCCAGACCGGTCATATCCGGTAGCTGAATATCCAGCAGCACCAGGTCATATTCACCCGGCGTAAACATTTCCAGCGCGGCTTTCCCGGTCATCGCGACATCCACGCTGTTGCCTAATTTTTCCAGCACGGAGCGCGCAACAATAACGTTAAGCTCAATGTCTTCCACCAGCAGCACATTCAGGGCTGGCAGCGGCATTTCATCGTCTTCAAACGCGTCTTCAATCTCTTCCGCTACCGCAGGGGCATGCACGGTCAGCGTAAAGATGGACCCTTTTCCTGCCTGGCTGGAAACCGTAATATCACCGCCCATGTTTTTCGCCAGACGCTTCGACACGGCCAAACCAATCCCTGTCCCTGTGGCCGGTTTACCGCCGTTGCTGTCCTTCACCTGATAATACATGGCGAAGATTTTATCCTGCTCATCCTGCGGAATGCCGATCCCGGAATCTTCAACTTCGAAATGCAGCATATTCCCCTGGTCATAGCGCGCCCGCACGGTCACCTGCCCCTGCTGGGTAAACTTCACGGCGTTGCTGATCAGATTCCACAGGATCTGACGCAAACGCGTGCCGTCGGTAATGACCTTATGCGGCAGCGGTAGCGTTGGCTCAAGCACAAAACGCAGCCCTTTTTGCTGCGCCTGTAGGCCAGAGAGGTTTTCCAGATCCGCCATAAAGCTGGTGAAATCAACAGGCTGGTTATCGAGCTGGACTTTACGTCGCTCCATCTTATCCATGTCGATAATATCGTTGAAAATATTCCCCAGCGTCACGGCAGAGACGTGGATTGTTTTCAGGTATTTTTCCTGCTCCGCGGTCAGATCCGTATCCAGCAGGATCCGGCTTAAGCCGACAATGCCGTTAAGCGGGGTGCGTAGCTCGTGGCTGATGGTAGAAATGAAGGTGGTCTTATCGCGGCTGGCGCGCTCAAGCGCATCCTGATAACGCTTACGTTCGGTGATATCGCGCCCAAAGCCCATCAGACCATGTCGCTTACCTACGCGGTCATAGTAAGGCACCTTGCGAATTTCAAAGCAGGCTTTGCGCCCGTCCGGGTAGTCCAGCCACTGTTCGTAGGTGAGCGAAACATTATGACGGAACACCTTCTCGTCGGTCTCAATCACCTTTTCAGCCGCTTCAGGAGAGTAAACGTCAGCCGGTTTTAAGTTCACCAGCTGCTTTTCGCTTTTGCCAGTCAGCAGCTCCATGGCACGGTTACAGCCGGAAAACTCTTTATCTTCATTGCGATAAAAAACCAGATCCGGCGAGGCATCCAGGAAAGAGCGTAAAAAGGAAGACTGTTGCTCAAGCTGAATCTGCGCTTCTTCGCGCTCTTTGATTTCAACCTTCAGTTGCTCGAATGTTTCCTGGCGCTCTGCTTCAGCTTTTTCACGCTCAACAATTTCCTGATTGAGCTGGGCAATATTATCTTTCAACTGCACATTGAGCTTGAGATCGCGCTCGCGCATCTCTTCCAGCTTTTGTACCAGTCGTGACAGGCGTTGCCGGGACTCCTCAAGTTGCTCCACCACCACGGACAAGAAATAGACGGCCCAGGGGGTAATTAACAGACCAAAAAAGATAGAGCGGATGACATCAATGCTTTCTACCTGGCCATGCAGCACCATGGTGACAGCCATCTGCACCACAATTGCCAACACGACCAGAGCCAGCGCCAACAGCAGCGAAAAGCGCACCAGACCTAACTTCATCATCAGGTCGACGTAATATTGCGCCAGCATACGGATTTGCTTCATAGAGGGTTCCTTCACGACAACTTGGCACAATAATACTCAATTCTCAGCGTGACGTTGAAGATTGTGCAAGAAATGCGGAGGTTATCGGTGAAATGAACGCGGAGAGGTCATCGTAGGCCTGATAAGCAAAGCGCTATCAGGCAAGCAGGCGCAGATTGCCGGATGTCGGCTTTGCCTTATCAGGCCTACGGAGGGTTAGTTCTCAGGCTGCACCCATGGCGTACCGAGCGCCGAGCCTTGCACTCCGTGCTTGTTAAGGTACTTATCCAGTTCGACCATCCCGGTCCAGCGGTTTTCACACCATAGCGGCGCCAACAGCGTTGGGCGACGCGCGCTGGCGGAAATGCGATGATAAATCACCTCTGGCGGCGTATGGCGGATCATCTCCCCGGCGGTGACCGTATAGTCGTCCAGTTCAATTCCGTTCAGCCGCCCGGCTTCCCAGGCTTTCGCCATCGTACTGCCTTTCACAATATGCAGCGGATGCAGCTTAATGCCGTCAACCCCCGTCTCCACCACACGCTCCATGGTTTGCAGACATTCCGTCTGCCCTTCTCCCGGCAGACCGACAATCAGGTGCGAGCACACTTTCAGCCCGCGCTCGCGTGCCAGTCGCGTAGTGCGTTGGTAACAGGCTAAATCATGGCCGCGGTTAATACGGTGCAAAGTTTTGTCATGCGCGGTTTGCAAACCAAGCTCCAGCCATACCTCATAGCCGAGGTCTTTATACTCGCAAAGCAGATCGAGTACCGCATCCGGCACGCAGTCGGGGCGCGTCCCAACGCATAACCCGACGATACTGGCCTGGCTGACCGCCTGCTGATACATCGAACGCAGCACCTGCACTTCAGCAAAGGTGCTGGTATAGGCCTGGAAATAGGCCAGATAGCGTTTTGCGCGATTGACCAGATGCGCCTGATGCTCAAGCTGCTCGGCAATAGAATGGTGCTGCTGCGCTTCATCAGCAAACGAGGCGACATTGCAGAAAGTACATCCACCACGTCCGATGGTGCCATCACGATTTGGACAGCTAAAGCCGCCGTGAAGCGTGAGTTTATGAACCTTTTGCCCGTAACGGCGAGAAAGATCCCCACCAAACATATTGACTAATTTCTGTAACTGCATAATCTGGTAGACCGCGCCTTGAAAAGAGGCCAAAGCCTGCCATTTTTTGCCCCAGTCGGCGATGACCTGGATCAATCGCCCTGGCGTGCCTTTATTTATTGCATAACAAATCAAAATAATCGAAATTTCATTCATTCAAAATGAAATTACTTTTCCTTATATCCGACTGTTTTTTTTATCTTCTTATACTCTCAGCATAAAAACAGTATCTTTAAGACGCTAAAACTCTAAAAACCAGCATAAAATACCAGGCATAGCGATAAACAAAGGGAGGACGGGGGATATACAGCCTTTCTGACAGTGAGACAGATCACACTTCTCTCTCCATTCCCCTTGCGTTAAATCAATGTAAAAAAGCCTTAAATTTCAACATATTCATAAAGTTAATCGCCCTATAGCACATTTTTGCATAAATAAGATTGCCATTTGACCTGTGTGTGGATTCCCGATAACGTGGAAATCCGCTGGAAGCTTTCTGGATGAGCAGTCTGCTCATCATATTTATGCAGTAATTGAGATTCCCTCTGAAGCAAGTCCTCAAACTTGTTTGACCTATGCGAAAAGGATAAAGAGGGCGAATGCGAGGTAAGCGTATGACACGCAAACCCCGTCGCCATGCTCTTGGTGTGCCCGTGCGCAACGGTCCAGATGGGAATCCCGCAGAGCCTGGGGAGGTTCACTGATATGTTGTACGATAAATCCCTTGAGAGGGATAACTGTGGTTTCGGCCTGATCGCCCACATAGAAGGCGAACCTAGCCACAAGGTAGTGCGTACCGCCATACACGCACTGGCCCGCATGCAGCACCGTGGCGCAATTCTTGCCGATGGTAAAACCGGCGATGGTTGCGGTTTGCTGTTACAAAAACCTGACCGTTTTTTCCGCATCGTGGCGCAAGAGCGCGGCTGGCGTTTAGCCAAAAACTACGCCGTCGGCATGATCTTTTTAAATAAAGACGCTGAGCTGGCTGCGGCTTCTCGTCGCATTGTCGAAGAAGAATTACAGCAGGAGACCCTGTCGATTGTCGGCTGGCGCGACGTGCCGACCAACGAAGGTGTTCTCGGTGAAATCGCCCTCTCCTCCCTGCCTCGTATCGAGCAAATTTTTGTCAACGCCCCTGCGGGCTGGCGTCCGCGTGATATGGAACGTCGCCTGTTCATCGCACGTCGTCGTATCGAAAAACGCCTCCAGGATGATAAAGACTTCTACGTCTGTAGCTTGTCGAACCTGGTCAATATCTATAAAGGTCTGTGTATGCCGGCGGATCTGCCACGCTTTTACCTGGACCTGGCGGATCTGCGTCTGGAATCGGCCATCTGCCTGTTCCACCAGCGCTTCTCCACCAACACCGTACCACGCTGGCCGCTGGCGCAACCGTTCCGCTACCTGGCGCATAACGGTGAAATCAACACCATCACCGGCAACCGCCAGTGGGCACGCGCACGTACCTATAAATTCCAGACGCCGCTGATCCCTGACCTGCACGACGCCGCACCGTTCGTTAACGAAACCGGCTCAGATTCAAGTTCGATGGATAACATGCTGGAACTGCTGCTGGCAGGCGGGATGGACATTATCCGCGCCATGCGTTTACTGGTGCCGCCAGCCTGGCAGAACAACCCGGATATGGACCCGGAGCTGCGCGCGTTCTTTGACTTTAACTCCATGCACATGGAGCCGTGGGATGGCCCGGCGGGCATTGTTATGTCCGACGGTCGATTTGCTGCCTGTAACCTTGACCGTAACGGCCTGCGTCCGGCGCGCTACGTCATTACCAAAGACAAGCTGATTACCTGCGCCTCTGAAGTTGGGATCTGGGATTATCAGCCGGATGAAGTCGTCGAGAAAGGTCGCGTCGGCCCTGGCGAACTGATGGTTATCGATACCCGCAGCGGGCGCATTCTGCACTCCGCCGAAACCGATGACGATCTGAAAAGTCGCCACCCGTACAAAGAGTGGATGGAGAAAAACGTCCGCCGCCTGGTGCCGTTCGAAGACCTGGCTGACGATCAGGTCGGCAGCCGCGAACTGGACGATGACACCCTCGCCAGCTATCAGAAACAGTTTAACTACAGCGCCGAAGAGCTGGATTCCGTGATCCGCGTGCTCGGCGAAAACGGTCAGGAAGCGGTCGGTTCAATGGGTGATGATACCCCGTTTGCGGTGCTCTCAAGCCAGCCACGCATCATTTATGACTACTTCCGCCAGCAGTTCGCGCAGGTGACTAACCCGCCGATCGACCCACTGCGCGAAGCGCACGTCATGTCGCTGGCCACCAGCATCGGTCGTGAGATGAACGTCTTCTGCGAAGCCGAAGGTCAGGCACACCGTCTGAGCTTTAAATCGCCGATCCTGCTGTACTCCGATTTCACCCAGCTCACCACTATGAAAGAGGATCATTATCGCGCTGACCGCCTCGATATCACCTTCGACGTGACTGAAACCACGCTCGAAGAGACCGTCAAAGCATTGTGCGATAAGGCGGAACAGATGGTGCGTAACGGTACGGTGCTGCTGGTGCTCTCTGACCGTAACATCGCGAAAAACCGCCTGCCGGTTCCGGCACCGATGGCCGTGGGCGCAGTGCAAACGCGACTGGTAGAACAAAGCCTGCGTTGCGACGCCAACATCATCGTTGAAACCGCCAGTGCCCGCGACCCGCACCATTTTGCTGTCCTGCTCGGCTTTGGCGCGACGGCCATTTATCCGTATCTCGCGTATGAAACGCTGGGACGGCTGATCGACACTCAGGCGATTGCCAAAGATTACCGGACCGTGATGCTGAACTACCGTAACGGCATCAACAAAGGTCTGTACAAAATCATGTCCAAAATGGGCATCTCGACCATCGCCTCTTACCGCTGTTCGAAGCTGTTTGAAGCGGTTGGTCTGCACGATGATGTCGTGGCACTGTGCTTCCAGGGCGTGGTCAGCCGCATCAGCGGCGCAGGATTTACCGACTTCCAGCAGGATTTGCTGAACCTCTCCAAACATGCCTGGCTCGCGCGTAAACCCATCAGCCAGGGCGGTTTGCTCAAATACGTTCACGGCGGCGAATACCACGCCTACAACCCGGATGTGGTGCGCACGCTGCAACAGGCGGTACAAAGCGGCGAGTACAGCGACTATCAGGAATATGCCAAGTTGGTCAATGAGCGTCCGGCAGCCACGCTGCGCGATCTGCTGGCGATCACGCCTGGCGACGAAGCCGTAAGCATTGATGAAGTAGAACCCGCAACCGAACTGTTTAAACGCTTTGATACCGCGGCGATGTCCATCGGCGCATTAAGCCCCGAAGCACACGAAGCGCTGGCCGAAGCCATGAACAGCATCGGCGGCAACTCGAACTCCGGTGAAGGCGGCGAAGACCCTGCGCGCTACGGCACTAACAAGGTGTCGCGAATTAAGCAGGTTGCCTCCGGTCGCTTTGGCGTAACCCCGGCGTATCTGGTCAATGCCGATGTCATTCAGATTAAAGTCGCTCAGGGCGCGAAGCCTGGCGAAGGCGGTCAGTTACCGGGTGATAAAGTCACCCCGTACATCGCTAAACTGCGCTATTCGGTACCGGGCGTGACGTTGATCTCCCCGCCGCCGCACCACGATATCTACTCTATCGAGGACTTAGCGCAGCTGATTTTCGACCTCAAACAGGTCAACCCGAAAGCGATGATCTCCGTGAAGCTGGTTTCCGAACCGGGTGTCGGCACTATCGCCACGGGCGTGGCGAAAGCCTATGCGGACCTGATCACCATTGCTGGCTACGATGGCGGCACCGGCGCAAGCCCGCTCTCCTCGGTGAAATACGCGGGCTGCCCATGGGAACTCGGCCTGGTGGAAACCCAGCAGGCACTGGTCGCTAACGGCCTGCGTCACAAGATTCGTCTGCAGGTCGATGGCGGTCTGAAAACCGGTGTCGATATCATTAAAGCGGCGATTCTGGGTGCGGAAAGCTTCGGCTTCGGTACCGGCCCAATGGTGGCGCTGGGCTGTAAATACCTGCGTATTTGCCACCTGAACAACTGCGCAACCGGCGTGGCAACTCAGGACGACAAACTGCGTAAGAACCACTATCACGGCCTGCCGTTCAAAGTGACTAACTACTTTGAATTTATCGCCCGCGAAGTCCGTGAGCTGATGGCACAACTGGGCGTGAAGCGTCTGGTGGATCTGATTGGTCGTACCGACCTGCTCAAAGAGCTGGAAGGGTTTACCGCTAAGCAACAGAAACTGGAGCTGTCTCGTCTGCTGGAAACCGCCGAACCGCATCCGGGTAAAGCGCTGCATTGCACCGAGAACAACCCGCCGTTTGATAACGGCGTGCTGAACGCCCAGTTGTTACAGCAGGCGAAACCGTATGTCGACGAGCGCCAGAGCAAAACCTTCTGGTTCGATATCCGCAACACCGACCGTTCCGTTGGTGCGTCGCTGTCGGGCTATATCGCTCAGACACACGGCGATCAGGGGCTGGCGTCTGACCCGATCAAAGCGCACTTCAGCGGTACCGCAGGCCAGAGCTTTGGCGTGTGGAACGCGGGCGGCGTGGAGCTGTATCTGACCGGCGATGCCAACGACTATGTCGGTAAAGGTATGGCGGGCGGCCTGCTGGCAGTGCGTCCTCCGGTTGGCTCTGCTTTCCGTAGCCATGAGGCGAGCATCATTGGTAACACCTGTCTGTATGGCGCTACAGGTGGCCGTCTGTTTGCCGCGGGTCGCGCAGGTGAGCGCTTTGCGGTACGCAACTCCGGCGCAATCACCGTAGTTGAAGGTATTGGTGACAACGGCTGCGAATATATGACCGGCGGCATCGTCTGTATTCTCGGAAAAACGGGCGTCAACTTCGGAGCGGGTATGACGGGCGGATTCGCCTACGTGCTCGACGAAGACGGTGAATTCCGCAAACGCGTGAACCCGGAACTGGTAGAAGTGCTGAGCGTGGACTCGCTGGCGATCCACGAGGAACACCTGCGCGGTTTGATTACCGAGCACGTACAGCATACCGGCTCTTCACACGGCGAAGAGATCCTGGCTAACTGGCCAGCATTCTCGGCGAAATTCGCGCTGGTAAAACCAAAATCCAGTGATGTGAAAGCACTGTTGGGTCACCGTAGTCGTAGCGCAGCAGAGCTGCGTGTGCAGGCGCAGTAAGGGGTAGCAGCAATGAGTCAGAACGTATACCAATTTATCGACCTGCAGCGCGTTGATCCGCCTAAGAAGCCGCTGAAGATCCGCAAGATCGAGTTTATTGAGATCTACGAGCCGTTTTCCGAAGGCCAGGCCAAAGCGCAGGCAGACCGCTGCCTGTCCTGCGGTAACCCGTACTGCGAGTGGAAGTGCCCGGTGCATAACTACATCCCGAACTGGCTGAAGCTGGCGAACGAGGGACGTATTTTTGAAGCGGCAGAACTGTCGCACCAGACCAACACTCTGCCGGAAGTCTGTGGCCGCGTGTGCCCGCAGGATCGTCTGTGTGAAGGATCCTGTACGCTGAACGATGAGTTCGGCGCGGTAACTATCGGCAACATCGAGCGTTATATCAACGATAAAGCATTCGAAATGGGCTGGCGTCCGGATATGACCGGCGTGCGTCAAACCGACAAGCGTGTGGCGATCATCGGTGCGGGTCCGGCAGGCCTGGCCTGTGCTGATGTGCTGACCCGTAATGGCGTGAAGGCGGTGGTCTTTGATCGTCACCCGGAAATTGGCGGTCTGCTGACCTTCGGTATTCCGGCTTTCAAGCTGGAGAAAGAAGTCATGACCCGTCGCCGTGAGATCTTCACCGGTATGGGCATTGAGTTCAAATTGAACGTGGAAGTAGGCCGCGATGTACAGCTTGACGATCTTCTGAAAGATTATGACGCCGTTTTCCTTGGCGTAGGTACCTATCAGTCTATGCGCGGTGGGCTGGAAAACGAAGACGCTTCCGGCGTATTTGATGCCCTGCCGTTCCTGATCGCCAATACCAAACAGTTGATGGGCTTTGGCGAAAGCAGCGACGAGCCGTACATCAGTATGGAAGGCAAACGCGTCGTCGTTCTCGGCGGCGGCGATACCGCGATGGACTGCGTGCGGACCTCGGTTCGCCAGAATGCAGCACACGTCATCTGCGCCTATCGTCGTGACGAAGAGAACATGCCGGGTTCCAAACGCGAAGTGAAAAATGCGCGTGAAGAAGGCGTCGAGTTCCAGTTCAACATCCAGCCCTTAGGCGTGGAAGTGAATGCCAACGGTAAAGTGTGCGGCGTGAAAATGGCGCGTACTGAAATGGGCGAACCGGATGCGAAGGGCCGTCGCCGCGCGGAGATTATCGCCGGTTCCGAGCACGTTGTTCCGGCTGATGCGGTGGTACTGGCGTTTGGCTTCCGTCCGCACAGTATGGAGTGGCTGGCAAAACATAGCGTCGAACTGGATTCTCAGGGTCGCATTATTGCCCCAGAGCGCAGCGACAACGCCTTCCAGACCAGCAACCCGAAAATCTTCGCCGGTGGCGACATCGTGCGCGGTTCGGATCTGGTGGTCACCGCGATTGCCGAAGGTCGTAAAGCGGCGGACGGTATCCTGAACTACCTGGAAGTATAATACTCCTGGCTCCCCTGCCACAGCCTGACGCTGATGGATGGGGAGCCAATATTTCTCCGCAAAATACATGCGGAATCATTCTTCGAAAGCCGCTCGCAAACCATGCTGGAAACTCAACTCGCACACGGTAGTTCACTGACGACGGAGAAAAACCAGCGAACCATTAACCCCACGAATAATTATCAAGAAAATATCACACGGAAACGTTTGCTTTATTCTGAGAACTGTATATTATGCGGCGGATTTTTTGGGCAAAATTCATGGAGGCGTTGTGTCGCAGGACAACAATTATAGCCAGGGCCCCGTCCCTCAGGCGGCGCGGAAAGGCGTGATTCCACTAACATTTGTGATGTTGGGGCTCACATTTTTTTCCGCCAGTATGTGGACCGGTGGCACACTCGGTACCGGTCTTTCCTATAATGATTTCTTCCTGGCAGTTCTCTTCGGTAATCTTCTCCTCGGTATTTACACTGCATTTCTCGGTTTTATCGGCGCAAAAACAGGGCTCTCAACCCACCTTCTGGCGCGTTACTCATTTGGTGTGAAAGGTTCATGGCTTCCCTCCCTGCTATTAGGCGGTACACAGGTAGGCTGGTTTGGCGTCGGTGTGGCCATGTTTGCTATCCCGGTGGGTAAAGCGACAGGGATTGACGTTAATATCCTGATTGCGGTTTCCGGGCTGTTGATGACCCTGACCATCTTTTTTGGCATCTCGGCACTGACCGTTTTGTCTATCATAGCCGTACCTGCCATCGTCATTCTTGGCAGCTACTCTGTTTGGCTGGCGGTAAGCGATGTCGGCGGTTTAGACCATTTAAAAGCGATAGTGCCGCAAACGCCGCTTAATTTCTCAACCGCACTGGCGCTGGTGGTCGGTTCGTTTGTCAGCGCAGGAACGTTAACCGCTGACTTCGTCCGTTTTGGCCGCAACGCCAAAGGCGCGGTGCTGATCGCCATGGTGGCGTTTTTCCTTGGTAACTCCTTGATGTTCATCTTCGGCGCTGCGGGCGCGGCTGCGGTTGGACAGGCGGATATCTCTGACGTGATGATTGCCCAGGGACTGCTACTGCCCGCGATTGTGGTACTCGGCTTGAATATCTGGACCACCAACGATAATGCGTTGTACGCCTCAGGCCTGGGATTTGCCAATATTACCGGCCTTTCCAGCCGTACGCTGTCAGTGGCTAACGGTATTATCGGCACACTGTGCGCGCTGTGGCTTTACAATAACTTTGTCGGCTGGCTGACATTTCTGTCGGCAGCGATCCCCCCAATCGGCGGGGTGATTATCGCTGACTATCTGCTGAACCATCGCCGCTATGCCGACTTCAGCAAAGCGCAATTTATTCCCGTAAACTGGGTAGCGATCCTGTCCGTTGCACTGGGCATTGCCGCAGGTCACTATATTCCCGGTATTGTGCCCGTCAACGCCGTACTCGGCGGCGTATTCAGCTATATCCTGCTGAATCCACTTTTCAATCGCAGCCTTGCTAAATCCCCGGAGGTCAGCCATGCAGAATAATAACATCACCATTCATCAGGCGCGTTTACAGGGACGTGAAGGGTTGTGGCAAATCACGATTGAAAACGGGCGCTTTAGCCGTATCGAGCCTCAAGACACTGCGACGTTACCACAGGGTGAAGTGCTTGATGCTGAAGGCGGTCTGGCTATCCCACCGTTCGTTGAACCACATATCCATCTGGACACTACGCAAACCGCGGGCGAGCCGAGCTGGAATCAGTCTGGCACGTTGTTTGAGGGCATTGAGCGCTGGGCCGAACGTAAGGCAATGCTCACTCACGAAGACGTTAAAGCGCGCGCCATGCAGACCCTTAAGTGGCAGATGGCCAACGGCATTCAGTATGTTCGTACGCACGTTGACGTTTCCGACCCTACGTTGACGGCGCTAAAAGCCATGCTGGAGGTGAAGCAAGAAGTCGCGCCGTGGGTAGAGCTGCAGATCGTCGCGTTCCCGCAAGAAGGCATTCTTTCTTATCCCAACGGTGAGGCGCTCTTAGAGGAAGCCGTGCGTCTGGGCGCCGACGTCATTGGCGCGATCCCACACTTTGAATTCACGCGTGAATATGGCGTGGAGTCGCTGCATAAGATTTTCGCTCTGGCGCAAAAATACGACAGGCTTATCGACGTGCACTGTGACGAAATCGATGATGAGCAATCCCGCTTTGTTGAAACCGTTGCGGCGCTGGCGCATCGCTACAATATGGGCGAGCGTGTGACCGCCAGCCATACTACGGCGATGCATTCCTATAACGGCGCGTATGCTTCCCGTCTTTTCCGTCTGTTGAAAATGTCCGGTATTAACTTTGTCGCAAATCCACTGGTGAATATTCACCTGCAAGGACGCTTTGACACGTATCCTAAACGTCGCGGTGTTACGCGCGTCAAAGAGATGCTGGAGGCGGAAATCAACGTCTGCTTCGGTCATGATGACGTCTTCGATCCGTGGTATCCGCTAGGCACTGCGAATATGCTGCAGGTGTTGCATATGGGATTACACGTGTGCCAGTTGATGGGATACGGACAGATTAACGATGGGCTGAACCTGGTCACAACCCACAGCGCGAAAACCCTGCACCTGCAGGACTACGGTCTGAACGTGGGGAATTCTGCGAATCTGGTGATTTTACCTGCAGAAAATGGGTTTGACGCGGTTCGTCGCCAGACGCCAGCCCGTTATTCCATTCGTCACGGTCGAGTCATTGCCGAGACGGTCCCGAGCCAAACCACACTGCATCTGACGCAGCCAGAAACCGTGACATTTAAGCGCTAGGTCGTTATATACCGTGTCGGATAGCATATCCGACACGGTATCTCTTATCTTCAGGTGTGTAATAAGCTGGCGCGGACCTTGATTACCACCTTTTTGATGTCCATCGGAGCCTGCACCACACAACCCGGTTTATGCGGCTCGCCCGGCATAAAAATCACAAATTTTCCCGGCTTCAGTACCATAGCCTGTTCATCGGCAATCTGGCTGCACAGCTGATAATCATCCTCAATGTGCATCTCTTCGCACTGACGAGCTGAATCGGACATCCCGAACAGAATCCGTTCTTCGCCGGACAACAGCATCTGAATATCAATGTACTGCTGATGCAGCTCCGCTTTCTTTTGCTCTGGACTCTGCGTTGTAAATTGCATGACATTCATAAAAATATTCTCGCCCTGCAACGTGTAGCGCCCAGGCGTCTTCTCCTGCGGATTCGCCGCAATGGCAAGCGTTAACGCCTGCTGCAAGACCGGATGTAATCCGGCAGAAGGCAGTGAATTCAACGCATCTGATATCATCATTATTCTCCCTGGGCCAACAGCGCGGCCCCCAGTAATCCAGCGTCATGGCGGTAATGCGCTGCCAGTAATTCCACGTGATAGGCCAAAGGCTCTTGTGCCAAATAATGTTCCACCAGCGCCAGATACCCTTCAGCCAGCCCAACGCTGCCGCCAATCACCACAATCTGGCAATCGGTCGTGGCCTTCACATCGGCAACAAGCCTTGCCAAAGTGCGCGCCGAGCGATGGATCAACCTGCTTGCCTGCTCATCACCTTGTCCGGCCAGGTTAAAAATGGCTTTGGCGTCGCATCCAGCAAGCGCGCCTTCGGCTGCCGCCGCTATTCCACGACCGGAAGCGATCGCCTCAACGCAGCCCACACGCCCGCAGCCGCACACCGGCCCATGCGGATCAGCCAGCGTATGTCCCAGATGCCCAGCCAGACCGCCAGTCCCGGTCAGCAGTTTCCTACCGCTGACGACTCCCCCGCCCACACCGGTGGAGACGGTAATAAACACCAGATCGCGGTACTCACCGCCAAGCGCATGGTACTCAGCCCACGCCGCAGCCTGTGCGTCATTGACTGCCAGCGTCGGCAGGCCGGTGATTTGTTCCAGCGTTTGTGTCAGCGGAAAATGCATCAACCCGCCGAGGTTATGCGGATTCAGCGCCAGTAAAACCCCCTCACGGATAATCCCCGTTGAGGCGATCGCTACTCGATTAGCACGCCCCTGTAGCGGTGCAACCAGTGTTTGTAACGCGGCGCGCAGCGCTTGCGGCGTTTTGCTGGCAGGCGTCGGCAGTTCACGCCGCTCGCGAATTTGCAGATTGTTGTCTACCAGCGCGGCAGCCAATTTGGTGCCGCCGATATCAATCGCCAGCGTGGTCATGACACAGCCTTTTGCATCGTGGTGGCGCTTTGTAGCTCTAAGAACGACATATTTCTTCCCTTACTGCTATTGCCCGGTTCAGCACCGGGCAATTGGATTAACTTTTGGATTTCACCATAGTGCTTTTGTCACCACCGAACGGCACGGCACCGCTAAACGGTCGACCATCAATGGCATCATGCGTACGCAACGCTTCAGGACGCAGCCAGCGCTGTACACGGGACGGCATATCAAGACCAATCAGCAGGATCACTACAAATGTCAGACCGAAAGAGAGCGATCCCAGCGCGGTACCCAGATCCAGACGTTGGGCAATCAGCGCACCGATGATCGGAGCCAGCGCCCCGCCCAGTGCGCCCACGTTATAGGTGAAGCCCAGCCCCGCCGCACGCTGATCGGTATCGAAATAGCCGCCAATCAGTTTTGGTAAGATCCCGGAGATCCCCTGGCCGAGCATTTGCTGGAAAAACAGCAGTAAACCCAGTACCCAGACGTTTGAACCGCCTATCGCAAATACCGGTATAATCAGCAACTGCGAGGCCAGCAGACTGCAGACATAGGCTTTACGCGTGCCCAGCCAGTCGCCAAGAAAACCGCCGACGCAACAACCGACCGCCGCACCAAAGCCGCTAAAGAAGAGCACCCTGGCCACCGTGGAAGGATCGTACAGCAGTTCGGTTTTCAGATAGGTTGGCAACAGCGCCTGAATCGGCCACGAGTACAGGAAGGCAAACAGCACAACCACCATCAGCATGACGCCCGTCGGCCAGCGTTTCCCGCTGCTTTGCACCATAAAGCTAATGAAGATAAACGCGCATATCAGCCCCAGGACCGCCACAATAGCCGCATTTTGCAGGTCGCCCGCAAAGCAGAACCACAGCGCGGTGGCAGCAGCGAGCGTCATCAGAATATTAATTACCCGATGCTCGCCCCGGTAGAGAATGTCCACCATCGTGCGCACTGGCGCTTTGCCTTCGTGTTTCTCTTTCCAGTCTTCCGCTTCCGGAATATTTTTACGCAGCCAGAGGGCGAAGATTATTGGCAGGATGCCGATGAAGAACAGCGCACGCCACCCCCAGACCGGAACCACCAGGCTGTAGACCTGGGCGGCGATCACGGCACCAACGGAAAAGCCTGAAATCAGGAAACCACTGGCTTTGTTTCTCAGGTGTTTAGGCCAACTTTCAATAACATAGGTTGCACTGGAGCCGTACTCACCCGCCATTCCCATACCGATAACCAGGCGGGCGATAAACATGGTGGTGTAGCCCGGCGCGAAACCGCAGGCCAGCGTTCCCACAGAGAACAGAATGATGCTGGTGACCATTGCCAGGCGGCGTCCGTAGCGGTCGCCCATTGCCCCCAGCATTAACCCGCCAAACCAACGGGAGATAAAGGCGGCCGAGATCAGGCTGGCGGCCTGCACCGTCGTCAATCCGAATTCGCCCTGCACTTCTGTCAGCACCAGGGCGATTAACACAAAATCGAAACCATCAAGCAAATATCCCAGCCAGGCGGCGGAAAATGCCCGCCATTGTGCCCGATTGAGATGGCGATACCACGGGATGCTCTGGGTAGAAGTACTCATTTTACTCTCCCGATGATTTTGTTGTTGTGCCGGGTGGTGGCTTTGCCTTACCCGGCCTACGGTCGAAAAATCCAGGCCGGGCAAGCGAAGCGCCCCCGGCGACCCGTGATTACGCCTTTTCCGCCAGCAGTTGATTTGCCAGCGCTTTCAGTTCCGGCAGAAAGCGTTCATCTACCGGAGCAAAGGGTTTACGGCACAGTGGAACAGAAACCACATCCATATAGTGCAGTACTGTTTTCAGACCGCGGAACACGCCAACCTTAATAAGCAGATCGATAACCTTATTGCACTCGGTTTGCAGCTTTTGCGCCGTCCGGATGTCACCTTCTTTGAGCGCTTTCACAATTCCCTGATAGCGCCATCCCATGATGTTGTAAGTGCTACCAATACCGCCATCTGCGCCCGCGAGCAGCCCAGAAGCGAAGATTTCGTCATAGCCGTTATAAAGCACCAGATCGGGATGAGCGCGGCGGATCTGTTCCATCTGATAGAGATCGCCCGAAGTTTGCTTCAGTGCGCCAACGCCTGGCAGCGTCACCAGCGTGTTGATCTGATCCAGCGTCAGTTTTACGCCGCTCAGCGCCGGAATGTTATAGACCACCATCGGCAAACCATCAGCGGAATCAATAATTGCGCGGTAGTGATCGCAGTGCTCTTCAAAGCTAAACGGATAGTAAAACGGTGTGACGGCCGAAACGGCATCAAAGCCGTAGCGATGCGCGGCGCTCGCCAGCTGTTGGCTCTCTTCGGTACTCACCGTGCCAACGTGGGCGATCAGCGTCACCTTGCCCTTTGCCTCTTCGGCAACAATTTCCAGTACCTGCTCTCTTTCAACGCGGTTTTGGACGAAGGCCTCACCCGTTGAGCCACCGACATAGAGCCCGTCTACACCCTGACCAATGTTGAAACGCACCAGGCGGCGCAAACTCTCGATGTCCAGTCGCTGTTGGTTATCGAATGGGGTTAACAACGCTGGCATTACGCCTTTTAAATCTCTTGCCATAACGACCTCTGATGATGATTAGTGTTATCTGACTGCATACCTTTATACCTGTTATACCAGATCAAATAAGCAGCAATACAATAGAGAACGCTTATAGTGCGATCTACTTCACTAAACGATCGTCAGGATCGCGATCACTTACGCGATTTTTTACTTTTGCTGAAGGCGTGCCAGGTCGCGGAAACGCTGTTGAGGTGTTCTTGCAGTGCGCGGTCAGCTTCTTCAGGATCGCGCTGGCGAATTGCGTCAACAATAGCGATATGCTGCTGATAACTCACGTTATTGTGCTCATACAGCTCTTGATCGGCAACGGTCGGGCGGGCGGCAATCAGCCAGTCTAACAGCGCAACATGGATAGCCATAAAGATGGGATTACCTGGGATTTCCGCCAGTACGCGGTGAAAATCAACGTCCGAGCGGATGAACAACGTATTGTCATCCAGCGACTGGCTGTTGATCTCCAGTGCTTTCGCCAGTCTGTCGATTTGCTCATCCGTCGCATGTTCGGCAGCGTATCGCACCAGGCTGGATTCAAAGAACAGTCGCAACTGTTCGAAGTGGGCAATGCCGCCGGGATGTGCGAGGAAATCTTTCGCCATACCAGACAGCTCGCTGATGATGGTATCAGCTGAAGGACGCGAAACGCGGGCGCGCTCGCCGTTGTTGATTTGTACCAGACCTTTGCGTTTTAACGCGGCCAGCGCCTCTCGTACAGAAGGACGGCCCACGTTAAAGAAGGCCATCAGCTCCCGCTCAGACGGCAACTGTTCGCCCTCGCCAAATTCCCGACGACGAATCATCTGCTCCAGTTCTTCTTCAACCATTTCAGACAGTTTTTTACGCGCCAGCGGGCGATTGCGTAAGCTACGGCCAATGGTAGATGGAGAGTCTTCAGCTTGCGAATCAAATGCGTTCATAGGGTCCATTCAGCTAAGTCGTGGTGACAAACAACAGCGGGTTTATCCTAACACAGGATCGAAAGCAGGGTGAAATGATGGACGATCTGATCCGGCTGGCTTATTGAAAACATACGTAACAGCAATATTATTTTAAGCGAATATTTTCCGCCTATTTTTAATTGAATAGCGTTATATCATCTTCATGAAATTTATGAACGTTAACGTGATAAATTGTCATAACTATCTATTTTAAAACGATAAATAATTTAAACATCGAATTAAAAATAAGATATTCACTCCATAAAAAACGCCCAAAAAAATATAACATCCGTTTTGACAACAGCGTTATTACCGGATTTATCTTCTTCTCTGGCATGGAGTGAAACAATGTTCGGCATCATTATCTCTGTCATCGTTTTATTAACGATGGGTTACCTGATCCTCAAAAACTACAAACCACAGGTCGTGCTGGCCGCCGCCGGGATCTTTCTGATGATCTGCGGCGTCTGGCTGGGCTACGGCGCGTTGGTCGCTGACGACAAAAGCAGTGGCTATCTACTGGTCGATATTTACAATGAAATTTTGCGTATGCTCTCCAACCGCGCGGCCGGATTGGGGTTATCAATCATGGCAGTGGGTGGTTATGCCCGTTATATGGACAGAATGGGAGCCAGCAGAGCGATGGTTAGTCTGTTAAGTCGCCCGCTCAAATTAATCCGCTCACCCTATGTTGTGCTTGCCGCCACCTATGTGATTGGTCAGATCATGGCGCAGTTCATTACCAGCGCGTCCGGGTTAGGCATGCTGCTGATGGTGACGCTGTTCCCGACGCTGGTCAGTCTTGGCGTGAGTCGTTTATCCGCTGTCGCGGTGATTGCCACCTCGATGTCAATTGAGTGGGGCATTCTGGAAACCAACTCTATTTTTGCCGCGCAGGTTGCGGGTATGAAAATCGCCACCTACTTCTTTCAATACCAGTTGCCCGTCGCGTCGTGTGTCATTGTCGCCGTCGCCATTGCGCATTTTTTCGTTCAGCGTCAATTTGACAAAAAAGCCGCACCGGAAAGCAACGGATTTGCTGAACAAAAAACGCTGGAAAACGTACCTCCGCTCTATTACGCCATTCTACCTGTCATGCCGCTGATCCTGATGCTGGGCTCGCTTGCTCTTGCACAAATGGGACTAATGAAAGCAGAGTTGAATCTGGTGGTGGTGATGTTGATGAGCATGACGCTGACTATGTTTGTTGAATTCCTGCATAAACATAATCTGCGCGAAACGATGGATGATGTGCAGGCTTTTTTTGACGGCATGGGGACGCAGTTTGCCAACGTTGTCACACTGGTGGTCGCCGGTGAAATCTTTGCGAAAGGGTTGACGACTATCGGGACTGTCGACGCCGTCATAAAAGGCGCAGAGCATTCCGGTCTTGGCGGCATCGGCGTAATGATCATCATGGCTGTAGTCATTGCCGCCTGTGCGATCGTCATGGGGTCAGGCAACGCGCCGTTTATGTCTTTTGCCAGCCTCATTCCGGATATTGCCGCCGGGCTGCATATTCCTGCCGTAGTAATGATTATGCCGATGCATTTTGCCACTACGCTTGCCCGCGCGGTGTCACCCATAACCGCTGTAATTGTCGTGACATCGGGTATTGCCGGCGTATCGCCCTTTGAAGTGGTAAAACGTACAGCAATCCCGATGGCAGTAGGATTTGTGGTGAATATGGTAGCCACCATCGCGCTGTTTTATTGATGCCAAAGCCAGAAAACAGAACAGGCCCCAAAGGGCCTGTTTTTTATTTCACTATTTATTTCACTACGCGCAGCGCTGGACGCCCACCGCGAGGCGGTGGCGGAGTATCGTCCGGATCGTTGTCATCGCCATTGTCAGGCTTATCGCCATCAATGACCGACATGACCGTTTCACTCTCAAAACCAGACGCGTCGTTGTCGTCATCATTTAAGCTGGCAACATCTTCGTCGTAGGCGGCTTCCGGTTCGAACATCGTACCGGCGCCATTTTCACGTGCATAAATTGCCAGAACGGCAGCCAACGGCACAGACACCTGACGCGGCACACCACCGAAGCGCGCGTTAAAACGCACTTCATCGTTAGCCAGTTCCAGGTTGCCCACCGCACGCGGTGCAATATTCAGAACAATTTGCCCGTCACGCGCATATTCCATTGGAACCTGCACGTCCTGGAGCGTCACATCCACCACCAGATGCGGCGTGAGCTGGTTGTCTAGCAACCATTCATAGAACGCGCGCAGCAGATACGGACGGCGTGGTGTTAGCTGTGGCAAATCCATACAGGTTAACCCCGGCCCAGACGCATTTCACGTTCAGGCTCAGTCAGAGAAGCCAGGAAAGAGTCACGTTCGAAGACGCGAGTCATGTACCCTTTCAGTTCTTTCGAACCTGCACCGTTGAATTCAATGCCCAGCTGCGGTAAACGCCACAGCAGCGGCGCCAGGTAGCAGTCTACCAGGCTGAACTCATCGCTCAGGAAGTAAGGTTTCTGGCCAAATACTGGCGCGATTGCCAGCAGTTCTTCGCGCAGACGTTTACGCGCGACTTCGGCTTCAGATGCAGAACCGTTCACGATGACGTTCATCAGCGTGTACCAGTCTTTTTCAATACGCTGCATGTACAGGCGGCTTTCACCACGCGCAACCGGGTAAACCGGCATCAGCGGCGGATGCGGGAAGCGCTCATCCAGGTATTCCATAATGATGCGAGATTCCCACAGGGTCAGCTCACGATCCACCAGTGTCGGTACGCTCTGATTCGGGTTGAGGTCGATCAGATCCTGAGGTGGATTGTCCTTCTCCACATGCTCAATCTCGAAACTAACACCTTTCTCAGCCAGCACAATGCGGACCTGATGGCTATAGATGTCAGTAGGACCAGAAAACAGCGTCATTACCGAACGTTTGTTGGCAGCGACAGCCATGAAAACCTCCAGGTATATTCAGAATTTTTACTGCTACCAGCCACTCGGTGGCCAGCCAGAAGTGATGTCACCCAGGCTCGGGAAAGTCATTGCTGTTCAAAATACAAACAAAAAATGAACGATACCGGACATTTGGGCAGAAAATTGGATGATAGTTTACCAGATTTTGTGACCTTTGTGGTGAGTCGATTCTTGAAATGGGGAAAAAGAGGTGGCAATCAGCGGATTACCGTGGATCTGAGGCGAGAAATAACGATAAAAAAACCCGCCGAAGCGGGTTTTTTCGCAAATTGTCGTCTGCCGAAGCAGAGTACAATTAACGTTTGGAGAACTGAGGACGACGACGTGCTTTACGCAGACCGACTTTCTTACGTTCAACCTGACGAGCATCACGGGTAACGAAGCCAGCTTTACGCAGTTCGCCACGCAGGGATTCGTCGTACTCCATCAGAGCGCGGGTGATACCGTGACGGATCGCACCAGCCTGACCAGAGATACCACCACCTTTAACAGTGATGTACAGATCCAGTTTCTCAACCATGTCGACCAGTTCCAGCGGCTGACGAACTACCATGCGGGCAGTTTCACGACCGAAGTACTGTTCCAGAGAACGTTGGTTGATTACGATTTTACCACTGCCCGGTTTGATGAAAACGCGAGCTGCGGAACTTTTGCGGCGACCAGTGCCGTAGTATTGATTTTCAGCCATTGCCTATAATCCCGATTAGATGTCAAGAACTTGCGGTTGCTGTGCCGCGTGGTTGTGCTCGTTGCCAGCGTAAACTTTCAGTTTACGGAACATAGCACGACCCAGCGGGCCTTTTGGCAGCATGCCTTTAACCGCGATTTCAAGCACACGCTCAGGACGGCGAGCAATCATCTCTTCAAAGGTCGCTTGTTTGATACCACCGATGTGGCCGGTGTGGTGATAGTACACTTTGTCAGTACGCTTGTTGCCGGTTACAGCAACTTTGTCAGCGTTCAGAACGATGATGTAATCACCGGTATCTACGTGCGGAGTGTATTCCGCTTTGTGCTTACCGCGCAGGCGCAGAGCCAGTTCGGAAGCCAGACGGCCCAGAGTTTTACCGGTCGCGTCAACAACATACCAGTCGCGTTTTACGGTTTCTGGTTTAGCTGTAAAAGTTTTCATTAAAAGCTTACCCAAATAAATAAGTTACACGTTGGTGAACACCCAAACGTTTTGTCAGTTGAGGTTCACACGACATTGTCCAGCAAACCTACCCCTTCGAATAGCCTATGCCGGCACATAGAAAGTTTTGGGAAAAAAACTCTCTCGTAACGTGGGGTCGCAAGATTATAGAGAAGTCAGGGTCAAAGATCGACCCCTTTATGTGATTTGCGGCAGGTTTAACCGGCTAAATGTTCCCGCTTCAGATACTCTTCGCTTTGCATCTCCTGCAAACGCGACAAACAGCGCTGAAATTCAAACTTCAGACGCTCGCCCTGATAAATTTCATAGAGGGGTGATGCCGCACTGACCACCAGCTTGACGTGGCGTTCGTAGAACTCATCCACCAATGCGATAAAGCGTCGCGCTTCACTCTCCATCAGCGGAGTCATGACCGGCACATCAGACAACAGCACCGTGTGAAACAGACGCGACAGCGCAATGTAGTCATGCTGACTCCGGGCATCAACGCAGAGCGTGGTGAACGACACTGCCAGCGTCTGATTTTCTACAGCCAGGGTTTGCATAGGACGATGGTTAATCTCCAGCGTTGGCGCATGTTCACCTTTGGTTCCCGCTAATGCCAGCCAGAGTTTATCCATCTGCTGGCGGGTTTCCTCATTCAATGGTGACAACCACAAATGCGCCTGCGTTAAGGTGCGCAGACGATAATCGACGCCGGCATCGACATTCATGATGTCGCAATGCTGTTTAATGGCATCAATGGCAGGAAGAAACCGTGTGCGTTGCAAACCGTTGCGATACAGCTCATCTGGCGGAATATTGGAGGTCGCCACCAGCGTAATGCCACGGGCAAACAGCGCCTTCATCAGGCCGCCGAGCAGCATGGCGTCGGTGATATCAGAAACAAAAAATTCGTCGAAGCACAGCACGTCCGTTTCGGCCTTAAAGCGGTCGGCGATGATTTCCAGCGGATCGCTCTGCCCCTGTAAGGCAGTAAGCTCTTCATGCACGCGCAGCATAAAACGGTGAAAGTGCAAACGCTGTTTACGTTCGCCCGGCAGGCTATGGTAGAACAGATCCATCAGCCAGGTTTTTCCGCGCCCAACTCCGCCCCACATATACAAGCCACGCACCGGTGCGTTGATCGGCGACTCACGCTTGCCCAGCAATTTTCCAAAACGCGCCATCAGTCCACTCTCCTGCGGCGCAGAACGTGCTGGCGTCGTAAGCGCCTGGAAAATTGTTTCCAGTCGATTCACGGCTTCGAGTTGTACATTGTCGGGCTGATGACTGCCGTCGTTGAGGGCTTGCTGGTAACGCGATGTCGGGGAAAAGCTTTGCATGATGTTATTGTTATTCCTTGAGAATCGATGTGCCGTCGCTCACGGTTGACGAAAAAAAGGCCGTTCTACATTACGTGATATAAACACGGGATTCCACTTCTACGGGATTAGCGGTTATAGTGGCATAATCAGGCGCAGGCATGGAGCCTAAAGCCAACACCCTACGGAAACACAAGACAACGGGAGATGTTCATGACCTGGGAATATGCGCTAATTGGGTTAGTCGTCGGTATCATTATTGGTGCTGTAGCCATGCGTTTTGGTAATCGTAAATTACGCCAACAGCAGGCATTGCAGTACGAACTGGAAAAAAATAAAGCTGAGCTGGAAGAGTACCGCGAAGAGCTGGTGAGCCACTTTGCCCGCAGCGCTGAATTGCTGGATAACATGGCGGACGATTATCGTCAGATTTACCAGCACATGGCGAAAAGCTCCAGCAACCTGCTGCCGGGTATGTCGCCGGAAAACAACCCGTTCCGTAACCGTCTGGCAGAGTCTGAAGCAGGCAACGATCAGGCGCCGGTTCAGATGCCACGTGACTATTCTGAAGGGGCATCTGGCCTGCTGCGTAGCGGCGCAAAGCGCGACTAACCGCACATCATTAAGAAATTTATTGGGCGCAGCAATTGCGCCCTCCGCTTCTCTTCCTGTCCCAGCTATTATTTAGTCGTTAGCCGCATTGTGACCAAACCGAAAATTCAATAACATCAACCTGTTTTGAATCATCTTCCGTTTACTCAAGGTACGAGAGCAGGATCCATGAAAAAACAAACCCAGCTGTTGAGTGCATTAGCGTTAAGTGTCGGGTTAACTCTCTCGGCGCCATTCCCGGCCGCAGCGTCGATTCCCGGCCAGGTTCCCGGTCAGGCTGCGCTCCCCAGCCTCGCCCCGATGCTGGAGAAAGTGTTACCTGCCGTGGTGAGCGTAAGGGTTGAAGGCACCGCCACTCAGGGGCAGAAAGTCCCGGAAGAGTTCAAAAAGTTTTTTGGTGATGAACTTCCCGATCAACCTTCGCAACCTTTTGAAGGGCTGGGTTCAGGGGTCATTATTGATGCCGCCAAAGGCTACGTCCTGACCAATAACCATGTCATTAACCAGGCGCAAAAAATCAGCGTTCAGCTTAATGATGGGCGTGAGTTCGACGCAAAACTTATTGGCAGCGACGATCAGAGCGATATCGCACTGCTACAAATTCAACACCCCAGCAACCTGACACAAATTGCCATTGCTGACTCGGACAAACTCCGCGTGGGTGATTTCGCGGTGGCTGTGGGTAACCCGTTCGGTTTGGGTCAAACAGCCACCTCCGGCATTGTATCGGCTTTGGGTCGCAGTGGGTTGAATCTGGAAGGTCTGGAAAACTTTATTCAGACTGACGCCTCTATCAACCGCGGTAACTCCGGCGGCGCATTGCTCAACCTGAACGGTGAGCTGATCGGTATTAACACCGCGATTCTGGCCCCCGGCGGCGGCAGCATCGGAATTGGTTTTGCAATCCCGAGCAACATGGCGCGCACGCTGGCACAGCAGCTGATGCAGTTTGGTGAAATCAAACGCGGTCTGTTGGGCATTAAAGGCACCGAAATGACTTCCGACATCGCCAAAGCGTTCAAACTGGACGTACAGCGTGGCGCGTTTGTCAGTGAGGTTCTGCCTAACTCCGGCTCCGCAAAAGCAGGGGTGAAATCAGGTGACGTCATTACCAGCCTCAACGGTAAACCGCTTAACAGCTTCGCCGAACTGCGTTCACGCATTGCGACAACTGAACCTGGGACCAAGGTCAAACTGGGTCTGCTGCGTAACGGTAAACCGCTGGAGGTTGAAGTCACCCTCGATACCAGCACATCATCGTCCGCCAGCGCAGAGATGATTGCGCCTGCGTTGCAAGGGGCCACGCTCAGCGACAGCCAGTTAAAAGACGGCACCAAAGGCATCAGAATTGATAACGTAGAAAAAAGCAGCCCTGCCGCACAGGCCGGTCTGCATAAAGATGACGTTATTATTGGCGTTAACCGCGATCGCGTAAACTCGATCGCTGAAATGCGCAAAGTGCTGGAAGCGAAACCGTCGATCATCGCTCTGCAGGTGGTGCGCGGTAACGAGAGTATTTACCTGCTCCTGCGTTAACGCATGCAACCGGACATCAGCCCCTCGTGTGATGTCCGGTAAACTCGTGATATGCTGCTGCCGTTCCCTTTATTAATGACGCCGCCATCATGTTTGTGAAGCTTTTACGTTCGGTCGCGATTGGTTTAATCGTCGGCGCCATCCTGCTGGCCGCGATGCCCTCTCTGCGAAAAATTAATACGCTTACCGCACCGCAGTTCGACAGTGCAGATGAAACGCCCGCTAGTTATAACCCGGCCGTTCGCCGCGCAGCGCCTGCCGTCGTGAATGTTTATAACCGCAGTATGAACAGTACCGCGCACAACCAGCTTGAGATCCGCACGCTCGGCTCAGGCGTTATCATGGATCAGCGCGGCTATATCATTACCAATAAGCACGTCATTAACGATGCCGACCAAATCATCGTCGCATTGCAGGACGGTCGCGTATTTGAAGCGCTGCTTGTGGGGTCTGATACGTTAACCGACCTTGCGGTGCTGAAAATCAACGCCACTGGCGGGCTGCCAACAATCCCAATTAATAACAAACGCGTGCCGCACATTGGTGATGTGGTACTCGCCATCGGTAACCCGTACAACCTTGGGCAAACCATCACTCAGGGGATTATCAGCGCCACCGGTCGAATTGGTCTGAACCCGACAGGGCGGCAAAACTTCCTGCAAACGGATGCCTCCATCAACCACGGAAACTCCGGCGGTGCGCTGGTCAACTCACTGGGTGAATTGATGGGGATTAACACGCTGTCGTTTGATAAGAGTAACGATGGCGAAACCCCGGAAGGGATCGGCTTTGCCATCCCTTTTCAGTTGGCAACGAAAATCATGGATAAGCTGATTCGTGACGGGCGCGTGATTCGTGGCTACATCGGCATCAGCGGTCGCGAAATTGCGCCACTGCATGCTCAGGGCGGCGGGATGGATCAAATTCAGGGCATTGTGGTTAACGAAGTAGCCCCGGATGGTCCGGCAGCGCAGGCAGGCATTCAGGTTAACGATCTGATTATCTCGGTCAATAACAAACCGGCGGTGTCTGCGCTGGAAACGATGGACCAGGTGGCAGAGATTCGACCAGGTTCAGTTATCTCCGTTGTCGTGATGCGTGATGACAAACAGTTGACGCTGCAGGTAACGATCCAGGAATACCCAGCCACCAACTAACGTCACGTCTGGCTGCCCACTTACCATAAAAAAACCGGAGCACAATTAGCTCCGGTTTTTATTAGGCATATCGTAGGGCGTTAACTCGTAATACCTGATGGTACTACGCTTATCAGGCCTACAAATACACGCAGGCCTCTCTTCGCGTTACTTAACGAACTCTTCGCCCAGAGTGATATCTTTCTTCAGCGTATCCAGCATACCTTCCAGCGAGCTTTGTTCAAACGCGCTCAGCTTGCCGATAGACTGACGCTCTTCTACGCCGTTTTTGCCCAGCAGCAGCGGCTGAGAGAAGAAGCGAGCATACTGGCCGTCGCCTTCAACGTAAGCACATTCAACCACACCTTTTTCGCCGCTCAATGCGCGAACCAGGGACAGGCCGAAACGTGCAGCAGCCTGACCCATAGACAGGGTTGCAGAACCGCCACCGGCTTTAGCTTCCACAACTTCAGTACCCGCATTCTGGATACGTTTAGTCAGGTCAGCGGCTTCTTGTTCGGTGAAGCTTACGCCAGGAATTTGTGACAGCAGTGGCAGGATGGTCACGCCAGAGTGGCCGCCAATAACAGGAACTTCAACGTCGCCAGGTTGTTTGCCTTTCAGTTCCGCCACAAAGGTGTTGGAGCGGATGATGTCCAGCGTGGTCACGCCAAACAGTTTGTTCTTATCGTATACGCCTGCTTTTTTCAGCACTTCTGCAGCGATAGCAACGGTAGTATTCACCGGGTTGGTGATGATACCGATACACGCTTTCGGGCAGGTTTTAGCAACTTGCTGCACCAGGTTCTTCACGATACCGGCGTTGACGTTGAACAGGTCGGAACGATCCATACCCGGTTTACGTGCGACGCCCGCAGAGATCAGTACCACATCAGCACCTTCCAGTGCAGGGGTAGCGTCTTCGCCGCTGAAGCCTTTGATTTTCACAGCAGTAGGGATATGGCTCAAATCAACGGCCACACCAGGTGTTACTGGAGCGATGTCGTACAGGGAGAGTTCTGAACCTGAAGGCAGTTGGGTTTTTAACAGTAATGCTAGCGCCTGACCGATACCACCAGCAGCGCCGAGGACTGCAACTTTCATCCTAAACTCCTTATTATATTGATAAGCAAAATGTCTATTGCTCCGCGGCGGCGACCTTAATTCACAAATCCAATGAATACAACAACCACGCGTCAAGAATGCGTAGTCACGCAAATTTGGCTTTTATGCATTTAACTTACGTAAAATAAAACCTAAGTTACGTAATTCAAAACCACCCACACAGTAGAGCAACTTTCCAACAGGTGCTGACAATATACCCTACCCACCTCTCAAAACAACATCAATTTGATAACATTTAATTTACTTTTAACCTTATTTGCGAGCCGTGACACAGGCATGTTTCTTGATAACGAAATTTGATAAAATTCCGCTCTTTCATAACATTATTTCAGCCTTGAACAAGGCAGACTGTTTGCATAAAAATTCATCTGTATGCACAATAATGTTGTTTCTACCGCCATATTACGGGTGACTTATGCGAAGCTCGGCAAAACAAGAAGAATTAGTAAAGGCGTTTAAAGCGCTACTTAAAGAAGAAAAGTTCAGCTCTCAAGGCGAAATCGTCCTCGCGTTGCAGGATCAGGGCTTTGATAATATCAATCAGTCCAAGGTTTCACGCATGCTGACCAAATTTGGCGCCGTGCGTACCCGCAATGCGAAAATGGAAATGGTGTACTGCCTTCCGGCTGAGCTGGGCGTACCCACGACCTCCAGTCCGCTGAAAAATCTGGTGCTGGATATCGACTATAACGATGCGGTCGTGGTTATTCATACCAGCCCTGGCGCTGCTCAGTTGATTGCACGTCTGCTGGACTCATTGGGGAAAGCGGAAGGTATCCTGGGTACGATTGCCGGTGACGATACCATCTTCACCACCCCAGCTAAGGGTTTTACGGTAAAAGATCTGTACGAAGCCATTCTGGAACTGTTCGAACAAGAACTGTAATACCGCCTCCCCGTCGCCTCGCGGCGGGGGAAAACACTCTCTTTCCATCCCCTTCCTTCTATTTTTCACTGCTATTGATTTAACAAATGGTGCGTTTAACCATCAAAATACATTCACGTGGTGAATACGTAGTTTTAAAAACGCACATTTTGCAAAATTTTGTATACTCATGATTTTATTATATTTATCTAACAACTGGTGTTTTTAACTCCATTTTTAATTCCATTTAGTTATAAAAAACATTTTTCTTAACACTTAATACCCAACGAAACAATTAGCGTGGTATTAATTTATCGAGTTATTAGTGTATACTTGATTTTGTGATGAGGGTCACGAAACGCAGACCCCTATAAAAGAATTCGACGAGGTAAATATCATGAAAATCAAAACTACTATTGCAACCTTAAGCCTTCTTTCTGTTCTCTCCTTCGGTGCAAGCGCCGCGGTTACTCAGGTGAACTCACAAGAAGCACAGAATCTGCAATCCATCGGTAGCATCTCCGTCTCTCAGATCGGTAGTTCACCAATGGACATGCGTCAGGCTATCGCCGCTAAAGCTGAAAAAGCAGGCGCCAGCAGCTATCGCGTCACCGAACTCCGTGAAGGTGCTCACTGGCACGCTACTGCAGAACTCTACAAATAAACCCTCGTCGTCTAAGTCCGACGACTTGCCCCCGCCTGCCGGGGGCTTTTTTATGTTTTACATCGAGTGACGAACGTTAAAACGCAACTGCCCTTCCAGCTCTTCTTCCGCTTCATCGAACAGTAAAATCAACGCGCCGTATCGCCTGCGTAGTTTGTCAGGCAAATGGACAAATTCAATTTCCAGCGGCAGCGGCAAGACTTCGCCGATCACCACCTCCCACAGAGAATCCAAATCAACCACCTTTTCCCGCGCCAGACCGAACGTGCGCGTAAACTCGCGGTAGAAATCACCCTGATCTTCTATCTCGTCAAAATCAAATGTATAGATGTTCATCTATAGCCACCATCCCGACGCCAGCTACTCTACAGACCGCCAATATGTAAGGGTCTCTCGCATTTTCAGGTAAGTATAGCCATAAAAAAACCGACGCTTTTAGCGTCGGTTTTCAACTCTTAATTACTGACCAGCGCATGCTGGTATTTGTGCAGCATCCCGCTGAGTCGCTTTACTGGCTCGGTCACCTGCGGTGGTGCTTGCCAGATAATTAATTTTTCCTGGTAGATATCAAGCTCCTCCAGTAACTGGCTAAAGTAGCGTCGGCGCTTGTCGTCATTTCCTGCTGAAATTACGTGATCGGCAGTTCGACGAAGCTGGCGATGGAATGCGGATAGATCCTCGTTTACCGGTACCGGCGCATCACGCAGGCGCTGGTGCGCGATGATCATCGTCAGCGCCAGGCGAAACTTCGCCAGATCTCCGGGAAACTTGTTCATCAGCAAAAACAGCTGCTGATAAAGTGCCGGAAGATGATTTTCTTTACGACGGACTACGTTGGTGGTCATCGCTGAAACCGCCGCCGATACAAACTGGTTGAGCAACACACGACCCGTTCTGTCACGAGAGTTATCACGCACCAGCAGAATGACGATAAACGCCAACACGCAGCCAACAATCTGCCCCAGCGCACTGTCAAGGAATTGGCTAAAGTGAAAGGTCATCGGGTTATCCAGCACAATGATATTAATGGTGCTGGCCAGCGCCCCCATCGATCCCAGCCGTCGTTTCTGTACCTCAATCCCCAGAAAGAATCCCAGCACCGCCAGGCTCAGGCACAGTAGGAACATACTTTGTTGCGTATTGGGGATAATCACCAGGAAATAGAGCGCTCCGAGCGGTAACGCTGCCAACGTCCCATAGATAAAGTCTATCGCCACCATGCGGGGATTTGGCAAACGCATTGCCAGCGAGGTGACGACCGCAATCATCACCATTGCGCCGCTACCGGAGGTCCATCCCGTCCATAGCCAGAATAAGGTTCCCAGCACACAAGAAAGCGTGGTACGCCAGAAGTTAACCATCGCATGATGACGCTCGGCAGACTCCACTTTCACCACCGGCTCACCTTGCAGGATCTCTTCTTCCGTAGCGCTAATTTTGGTATTACTCACCACACCGCGTTTGAGCAACAGGTAGCGCGTCGCGGCTCCCGCCCAGCTGTATATGGTGACCGGCGTTTCGCGCTCGCCGGTCCAGGCAATCACCCGACGCATCCGCTTCAGCTGTTTGTGGACATCCTGCGCCGTTTCAACCGACGTATCGAACAACTCGCGGAAAGTATCAGTGATCAGTTCTGGTCGGGTGTTCTGAATAAGGTAGGTTTCACAGGACTGCGTGATGAGCGTGAGAGACAGCGTGTTCAATGCTTTAAGCCTGCGGTTAGCACGCCCCCAGCGTGAAGACTCCATATTCAGGTTACTGCGCATGCCTTCCAGTGCTGCCGTACGACGGACTAAATCGCCCCAGGCTTTATCCACGACCTCGCTGTCGCCATGCTTAATGCACAACTGCATAAGCTGATATTGCGCCACCAGCAGGCTGTCCAGCTCAACATCAATCTCTTGTTTTATCGAACGGGGAGAGAAAAGCAGATCGGCCACAATGGCGCAGACAATCCCCACCACAATTTCACTGCAACGTTCGAGCGCAAATTGCGGCGTCAGCAGCGGTTCGGCCTGAATGGTAATGACGATGATCAGCGCCGTATAGCCCGAAAGCCCCCAGGCATAGGAGTTCTCGATCTTCACCAGTGACGAGATCCAGGTACAAAAACCGGCCCAGATACAGCACACCAGGATCATCAATAACGGAGCGCGGATCATGCTGATGATAATGATCAGTCCGGCAATACAACCGATAAATGTCCCGACAATACGCAGCATGCCGCGATAGCGAATAGCACCAGAATAAGGTTCTCCGCCAGCGGCAAAGGCCGGACCTGCCGCCACAATGGCCGCGGTCAGCACCGCCCAACGCGGGGTCTCAAGTTGGAAGTGAAAGCCAACGAACAGCGCCAGTACAATCGCGCACGCCAGTTTTACCGCAAAGCGGATATGCTGGTTGGCAATGGAGAAAATACCCATCGCAATTAACCAAACTCGCGCAGGCGGTGCGCCATTTTACGGAAAAAGGACTCCTGGCTGGCATCACGGTCCTGTTTACCGGTAATGACAACGGTAGCCGTTGTCCCGGCAGGCCACAGAGTTCCCTGCTGCTCATCAAGGCGGATTCGCACCGGGACACGCTGCGCCAGACGCACCCATTCCAGATTGGAATCAATGGTCGCCATACCTTTTGCATCCTGCGTACTGCTGGCATTCGTGACCCCCGCCGCCACGCTATCAACGGTGCCTTTTAAGACATTATTACTGCCAAGCGGGGTGATCTCAGCTCGATATCCAGGGCGAACGCCTTCCAGTTTGGTTTCCTCCATATAGGCCAGCACATAGAAAGAATGCTGCTTGACCAGCGCCACCGCTGTGGAACCACGCGTAATAAATTCGCCGCTATAGACGTTCAGGTTAGTGACCCAACCGTCTGCTGGTGCGCGAATGACGGTACGTTCCAGATCTAATTTTGCCAGGTCGCGGGTCGCTTGTGCTTTCGCAAGCTGGTGTAATACGGTTTGCAAGACGTTGTTTGACTGGTCAATCTCTTCACGAGACATGGCCTGCACGCCCAGGCGGTTACGGCGACCAGCCTCCTGGCGTTTTTCCTGGGCCAGAACCTGATAATAAGAAACATCAGCTTCGGCCTGCTCAAGGGCTTTCTTATAGCGTGGCTGATCGATGGTGAACAGGATCTGATCCTTTTTCACCAGTTGGTTATCATGGACGTTAACGTTGGAAATAAGGCCCGCAACATCTGGCGCAATAGCGACGACATCTGCGCTGAAACGCGCATCACGTGTCCATGGTGACTCGGTGTAATACACCCATGCGCGAAAAATAGCGATGAAGGCCAGAATGACCAGTACGAGAGTCGTGGCCGTACGGGAGAGTTTTTTTGTTAGTGTTTTCACTTCAACCTCAAACGAACAGGCGCGTTATTAAATAGAACAGGCAGCAATACAGCGCGGTGTTAAACAGAGCCGGATGCCAGACAAAATCATAGATGCCGGTTGGAACCAGCATCCGGCGCACCAGCCAGAAAATCGCCAGTGACAAAAGTAATTCGAAAAAAATCGGTGGGAAGGACAAGCCAAACACCACGATAACGGGAAACAGACTCATGTTGACCTTGGTAACTTAAGAGAGTGCAGGTGATAGATTTTCTAGCGTATGTCACCGCAGAGAAGGGCAAGGATGAGCCAGGCGAGAGCGACATAGCTGTTATTTGAATAATAATATATTAACGTAACTGTTATGCTGTTATCTATATTATGTGATCTAAATCACTTTTAAGCCAGAGTGAACAATGGAACGATTAAAACGTATGTCGGTGTTCGCCAAAGTCGTCGAACTGGGCTCCTTCACCGCCGCAGCAAGACAGCTACAAATGAGCGTTTCATCGATAAGCCAGACAGTCTCTAAACTGGAAGATGAGCTACAGGTCAAGCTGTTAAACCGCAGTACACGCAGCATTGGGCTGACCGAAGCTGGTAAAATTTACTATCAGGGCTGCCGGAGAATGCTGCACGAAGCACAGGATGTTCACGAGCAGCTTTATGCCTTTAACAACACTCCCATCGGTACGCTGCGCATTGGTTGTTCTTCAACCATGGCACAAAATGTCCTCGCCGGATTGACCGCGACAATGCTGAAGGAATACCCCGGTCTGACGGTAAATCTGGTAACAGGCATCCCGGCACCGGATTTAATCGCCGATGGTCTGGACGTGGTTATCCGCGTCGGTGCGTTGCAGGACTCCAGTCTGTTTTCACGTCGCCTGGGCGCTATGCCGATGGTGGTCTGCGCGGCTAAAAGCTATCTCGCACAGTTTGGCGCCCCGGAGAAACCCGCCGATCTCAGCAACCACTCGTGGCTGGAATACAGCGTACGCCCGGATAATGAATTCGAGCTTATCGCTCCGGAAGGAATTTCCACCCGCCTGATCCCAGAGGGTCGTTTTGTGACTAACGATCCGATGACATTGGTGCGCTGGCTGGCCGCAGGCGCGGGTATTGCCTATGTGCCGCTAATGTGGGTGATCAATGAGATCAATCGCGGTGAAGTAGAGATCCTGCTCCCCCGCTACCAGTCGGATCCGCGTCCGGTCTATGCGCTGTATACCGAAAAAGACAAACTGCCGCTCAAGGTCCAGGTAGTGATTAACTATCTGACGGATTATTTTGTCGATGTGGCGCAGCTTTTTCAGGGGATGTACGGCCGGGGAAAAGAGAAATAAAAGAGTGTCGACCGGATAAGGCGTTGACGCCGCATCCGAAAAGATGCCCGATGGCACTGGTGCTTATCGGGCATACATCATGATGTTATGCAGTACCACCCACCGTCAGGTTATCCACCTTCAGCGTCGGCTGGCCCACGCCCACCGGCAGGCTCTGCCCTTCTTTACCGCACACACCAACCCCGTTATCCAGCTTCAGGTCGTTACCTACCATCGAAATCTGCTGCATCGCTTCGATACCAGACCCAATCAGCGTCGCGCCTTTCACCGGTTTGGTTACTTTACCGTTTTCAATCAGATACGCTTCAGACGTCGAGAACACAAATTTCCCGGAGGTGATATCCACCTGGCCGCCGCCGAAGTTAGGCGCATAAATACCGTATTCAACGGATTCGATGATTTCCTGCGGCGTGGATTTCCCAGGCAGCATGTAGGTGTTGGTCATACGTGGCATCGGCAGGTGCGCGTAAGATTCACGGCGACCGTTACCCGTTGGTGCGACGCCCATCAGGCGCGCGTTCAGTTTGTCCTGCATGTAACCTTTCAGAATACCGTTTTCGATCAGCACGTTGTACTGACCCGGTGTGCCTTCATCATCAATAGCCACAGAGCCACGACGGTCCGCCATTGTGCCATCATCCACAACGGTACACAGTTCCGACGCCACCAGCTCACCCATGTGACCGCTGAATACCGAGGTACCACGGCGGTTAAAGTCACCTTCCAGACCATGACCGACCGCTTCATGCAACAGAACGCCAGGCCAGCCAGCGCCGAGTACTACCGGCAGTGTACCAGCAGGCGCCGCTACCGCGGACAGATTAACCAACGCCATGCGTACGGCTTCTTTCGCCCAGGCGTCAGCACGAACTTCACCATCGAGGTCGCCGAGGAAATAGTCATAGCCAAAACGACCGCCACCACCGCTGGCACCACGCTCGCGCTTACCATCCTCTTCGACCTGTACGCTTACGGACAGGCGTACCAGCGGACGAACGTCAGCGGCCAACGTGCCGTCGGTCGCAGCTACCAGGATCAGTTCATAAACACCGGTCAGGCTGGCGGTGACTTCCTGGACGCGTTTGTCAGCGGCACGGGCCACGCTATCAACGCGACGCAGAATATCCAGTTTCTCTTCGCGGCTCATGCTCTGTAACGGATCAACCGAGGTGTAAAGCGCCTGATGCTCAACCGCTCCCAGCGTTTTTACTTTGCCGTCACCGCTGTCACGCACGATAGTACGGGCAGCATGAGCACTTTGCTCCAGCGCCAGCAGGCTAATCTGGTCTGCATAGGCAAACCCTGTTTTTTCGCCGCTGATGGCGCGCACGCCAACACCCTGATCGATATTGTAAGAACCGTCTTTAATGATGCGGTCTTCTAAAACCCAGGATTCGTGATAGCTCGACTGAAAATAGAGATCGCCGTAGTCAAGACGGCGTTCGGCCAGTTGGCCCAGAATGGCAAACAGATCCTGATGTTTCAGGCCATTCACCGCTAGCAATTGTTCACTTACCAGGTTCAGACTCATCGTTTTGGTACTCATTAGTTTCTGTTGTAGGCCTGATAAGACGCACCAGCGTCGCCATCAGGCACTTCAATGCCGGATGGCGGCGTGAACGCCTTTTCCGGCCTACGGACTGCGGTAGAAGATCACTGTACTGAGATTGGGGCAATTACTCGCCCCCGTCAAATCATTGCTGGCTTTCTTTGCGCGGCTGACGCAGAACTTCGTTAATCTGCGGTTTATCAACCGGACCGGTGATGCGATAACGCAGAATCGAAACTTTGCTCCACAATGGTCCCAGAACCTTACTGGCAGCAAACACCGCCGCGCCGACAATCGGGTTGACAGCAAACGCAGCGGCAACCCCTACGGTGGCAGAAATTTCAGGCGCGACAATGGCTTCCATATCCAGTTCCCGACGGACCAGATTCACTGAGCCTTTCATCGCAATGTCTGCCTCCAGACCATCCACCAGCGTGTCGTCGGTATGCATCACACCATCTTTGATCCACGCCGTACTGCGGATCGAATCGAAATAGAAACCTTCACTGAAGGTATCGCTAAAATCAAAACGCAGTTTACGTAGCAACGCATCAAAGCTCAGCAGTCGCAATAGTTGCCCCGCATGTCCGGTGCTGAGTTCGGTTATCTCACCTTTGCCCAACCGGGTACGCAAAATCCCATTCAGCGAAGCTTCATCCGGATCCCATGGCGGGTTACGCCAGTGCAGGTCATACTCCACGTTGAACGAAGAGTTACGAATCGGGGTCGATACGCCAAAGAAACTGGCAGCGGAGTCAATTTTATTACCGCTCAGTTTACCCTTCAGTGACGTTCGTTCTTTGCCCGGCACATTCACCCACACACCATCGGTGGTCAGTCTGGCAAAGCCTGTATCCAACAGACCGTTGCTCAGCGTTAGCGTGTCGCCTTTAATCGCTACATCGGCATCAATGCGCCCATATTTCTGCCCCCACATCCAGCACTCGGCACAGCGTAGCTGAAGGTCCGGCCAGCCGCGGAAGCTGAAGTTGTCCACGGCGGAAAACGGCGAGGCTGGAGTACTATTCAGTGCAGCTTTCGTCGGTGAAGCTTTCGCCGTGCTGGGGTTGTAATAAAGATACTTAATATTGGCCAGCCATGGCGCATTATTGCGCATCGCCAGCGTGGCGTTAATTTCGCGCCCCTGCGCCTGCACGATGGAGCCATTGCTCGCAGGCTCGGACACAATACTCAAATTATTCCACTGCTGACCGCCCAGGGATAACGATGGCGTACGCACGGTGATGCGTTGTGGGAAGTTGGCATTAGTGCCAACGTTATCCGCCGCGCCTTTTTGGAACAACGCCAGCCATTGCGCGCCATCCATAGGGGGAAGATTAAGCTCAATGCCTTGCTGCTCAGGTAACGCGGGCACAGTACGGCTTTCCGACGTCCAGATTGCGCGGTCAAGCGTCAGTTTCTGATTCAGCAACCAGCTGCTGTTAAAGTGGTTCTTACTGCCAGCATTACCGGTCAGATCAAAGCTGCGCAGATTACCATTGGCCTTAATATTCACCGGCAACGCTTCACCGGCCGCCTTATTCAGCGGAGCAGGTAAGTGACTACTTACATTCTTCAGATCGCCTTTTAGCTCAATGTCGTAGGTCGGTCCGGCATGATACGGAAGATCGATACCCACCTTGCCATTCCACGCCATGCTGCCGCTTAAGGCATCGTTGACCTGCGCCGGTAAAATCCCCATGCGGGTTGGCTGCCAGTCGCCTTGCAGGTTCACGGCTACCTGATAGGCTTTCGCCCCTTCGGTGGTGGAGAAGTCGACGTTCAGCGGCTGATTAAACCAGTTCGCCGTCATCGGGTCGCTCTTCAGATCGCCGTTGATAAAGCTGAATTTACCATTCAAATTCTTCAGCGTGCTGTCGAGCGGTTTAATAAACAGGCTGTTATTACGCAGGTTGACGTCGCCTTTGGCGGTAACCAACGAGCCGTCTAGCGGAATATCAAGATGTAAGCGAGCATTCACATCACCGTCAATTTGCAACTGTTCCAGCGTGGCGCCGAGAGAATCCTTCAATGGAGTCTCATCAAAATAAGGTCCAACCGCCTTGCCTGGCCCGTTGATATCGGCATCAATCAGCAGCTTTTCTTTTGCATAGTCGGGAATATTGGCCGTCAGGTTACTGGCCTTCACACCGCCTAAATTGACGCTATCCGTCTTCATCCACAGACCATCGTTAATGAAGTTCAGTTCGATATTGAGATCGGTCAGCGCAGGCCAGTCGGGCTGGAAAGCAAATTTCGCATTGCGTAGCGGCACCAGAACCTGAAACTGCCCTTCATTGTGCAGATACGGGAACAGATGCGGGTTGCCGCCATACACCAGCGTGGCGTTATCCGCTTCCCCGCCCTGAATAGCACCGCTGAGGTAGTCAACCAGCTCTTTGCCCATCAGGTTTTCCGGGAAATAGCGCCAGGCCTGAGAGCCATCGTCGGTGCTGATGCCTGCCAGAATGCCCAACCATGGCTCATCACCGGCGGGCTGCAGATAGCGAAAACCACCGCGCGCGCGTACCGCTTTCGCTTTAACATCGATGTTGCGCCCATCCAGCTGGAAGCCTTTATCATTCTTCAGCCAGCTTAGCGTCGCCACACCGTTCTCTATTTCTAGCGGCGCGCGAAAGACGGTTTCATACGGCATTTTGGCTTGCTTCATGGAGGCGGTAAGTGCCCCATTTTCAACGCTGCCCGCAAGCGTACCGGAGAAATGTTCTGCCCCCGGCAGCAGCTTCCACTGTTTCCAGGCCAAATCGGTCCACGAGGACAGGAAGCGGGTTTTTTCTGTCGCCTGTAACGGGATATCCAGTGCCAACACATCGATCTTGCCACTTGGTTGCGTGGCCCGCCAGATATCACCCAACGCAGGCGATAACCTGGACGCCATCGGACGCAGCCCTTCTAACCCGGCCAGTTCCAGATTGCTGGCGCGAATGCGTAGCTCGTCGCTGCGTTTGTTATTCTCGCCACCGACTTCCTGCTCAGGGATCCAGGCCAGCGTTAATGCACCGCTCGGCCAGGGTTTATCATCCATGGTGATACGGGTATCGGGAATAGAGAATTGCCAGCCCGGCCCTTCATGGCTGATGTGCGCCGTCAGATTATCGACGGAGAGCGTGTGCGTACGATTTTCACCCAGCCAACTTGCCCCGCCTTTTTTTAGCCAGACATCGCCACCAGAAACGACGCCTTTGCTGATCGTCATCCATGCTTCCAGGCTAAAACGCGCGGTTTGCAGCGCGACATTATCCTGCATCCATTTACCCAGCCACGGCTTGACGTCGATATCGTCGGCCTGCAGCCAGACCCGACCGTTATTCAACAGCCCGTTGTCGTCACGCAGATCCATACGCACCTGCATAACGCCATGCTGTCCGGTCAGGCTGGAGAGGCTGACCTGACCCTCAGCGCGATGACGATTTTTACCGTTCAGCCAGGTAAGCTGTGGGATCGCCAGTTCTGCACGCTGGCCTGAGACGGTTAAAAAGCTAATCTGGCTGTCGCGTAGATCGAAATGATCAAACTGGCGCAGGAAGAGATCGCTGAGATGGTCAGTTTCAATTCCATCTCCGCCTTCGCTGCGCTGGATAGGAGTATTGGTGCGCAACTGCAGTTGCCAGAAGGTGAGATCGCGAAACTGCCAGCGCATATGCAGCAAACTTTGCCAGACATCCAGCGCCAGCGTGACGCGTTTTACCGAAAATTCGCCCCCGTCTTTCAGCTGCGCATGGATATTGCGCGCTTCAAGCGTAGGGCCGAAATTTTGCCAGCTGGCAGAAAGCTGACTGGCGGAAACAGGTAGACCTGTGGCGGATTCAATCTTGCCAAGAATGGCCGGACGCCAGCTATCAAGATGAGGTAACGCAAGGCGCAGTCCACTGACCAGCAGCGCTGCGATGACAACGAATGCGGCTCCAGTGAGCAGTAATATCCCCGGCAATCGCCTCACGCGCCTCTCCTTGTCTACCAAAAAATATGACTCACACCCCTTGAGTGAATGTTGCCGGATGACGGCGCTTGCGCCTTATCCGGCCTACATGCGCGGGTGCCACTACACGATTTACATCATGACGACGTCGAACTGCTCCTGGTTATACAGCGGTTCGACTTGTACTTTGACCTGTTTGCCGACAAAGATCTCAACTTCCGCCAGCGCATGTGACTCTTCACCTTTCAGGGTTTCAGCCACTGCCGGAGAGGCATAAACCAGGAAACGATCGGAGTCATATGCATGGTGTACCCGCACGATTTCGCGCATGATTTCATAGCATACGGTCTCCACCGTTTTCACCGTACCACGCCCATGGCAGGTCGGACACTCGTTGCACAGTACATGTTCCACGCTTTCACGTGTGCGCTTGCGCGTCATCTCCACCAGGCCCAGCTGTGAAAAACCGTTAATGCTGGTTTTTACGCGATCCTTGCTCAGAGCCTGCTCCAGAGAGTGCAGCACCCGGCGGCGGTGATCTTCATTATTCATGTCGATAAAATCGATAATGATAATGCCGCCGAGGTTACGCAGACGCAGCTGACGAGCAATGGCCTGCGTTGCTTCAATATTAGTATTAAAGATAGTGTCGTCGAGATTACGATGCCCAACAAACGCGCCGGTATTGATATCGACGGTGGTCATCGCTTCGGTTTGATCGATGATCAGATAACCGCCGGACTTCAGCTCAACTTTGCGTTCCAGCGCGCGCTGAATTTCATTCTCTACGTCAAAGAGATCAAAAATAGGCTGGCGCCCGCTGTAATGTTCCAGCTTGCTGGTCATCTCGGGGATATATTCCGCCGTAAATTCCAGTAACGCCTCATAGGTCAGACGGGAGTCGACGCGGATGCGGTCAAGCTGCGCATCGGCAAAGTCACGCAACACGCGCTGTGCCAGTGCCAGTTCACCATACATCTGGTAGCGCGTTTGCGGGCGCTTTTTACGCTCCATGACTTTCGTCCAGACGCGCTTCAGGTAGGCAGCATCCGAAGCCAGATCCTCTTCGCATACGCCTTCCGCCGCCGTGCGAATGATGAAGCCACCCTGCTCATCGCAGTAATCCGCTACCACTTTTTTCAGGCGTTCACGTTCGGTTTCGCTTTCGATACGTTGGGATACGCCAACGTGCGAAGCACCCGGCATAAAGACGAGATAACGGGAAGGCAGCGTGATGTCCGTTGTCAGGCGTGCGCCTTTAGTTCCCAGCGGATCTTTTACCACCTGCACCATCAGATCCTGACCCTGGCGCACCAGTTCAGAAATGTCGCGTACAGTGAACTGTTTTTGTTCTTCACCCGCCACGCATTCGGTGTGCGGCATGATGTCAGAAGCGTGAAGAAATGCGGCTTTATCCAGTCCAATATCTACAAAAGCCGCCTGCATACCCGGAAGTACACGACTTACACGACCTTTGTAGATATTGCCTACGATTCCGCGTCGCGCCTCACGTTCAATATGAATTTCCTGCAGAATACCGCCATCAATGTAAGCCACCCGAGTTTCCGATGGCGTTACGTTTACCAACAATTCAGCCGTCATGTTTATCCCTTTTCTCACGCAGTGCGTTAAAATTGGTCAGCAACTCATACGTTTCTACCAGCGGTAAGCCGACTACGGCGTGATAGCTGCCATTTATCTTCCTGACAAAACAGCCACCCAACCCTTGAATACCGTATGCACCTGCTTTATCCATTGGTTCACCGCTGGCAACGTAGCCCGCGATGTCCTCATCGGTTAGTGCTCTGAATGTCACTTCCGTCACTACCAGGCAGTCCAGACTGTGCTGGCGATCGGCCAGTGCCACGGCCGTCATAACTTGATGCGTTTTGCCCGACAGTTTGCGCAGCATTGCTGCGGCATGGGCGGCGTCGTGCGGTTTTTCCAGCACTTCGCCATTAAGGATAACGATGGTATCCGCACCCAATACCGGCAAATCGCGCTGTGCCAGCGCTACGCCAGCCTGCGCTTTTTCGCGCGCCAGACGGGAAACGTACTGCTGCGCGCTTTCCTGCGGGTGCCGCTGTTCTTCAATCCCAGGGACCAGTCGTTCAAACGTAACACCAAGCTGAGCGAGCAACTCCTGACGACGTGGAGAACCTGAAGCAAGATACAGAGTATTCATATCAACCTTATTGCACCGCAAACTGCTGACGGACTTTACGCATCAGTAAGAATAGCCATGGCCAAAGCACACCATTCACTACACTACTCCAGAACACTTCAGGTCTGAAAGAGACGTTGATCACTAAAAACTCGGCCCAGAAAACAATAATATCCACGACCAGTGATAACAACATGACCACCAGCGCCTGTTGCCAAAGCGCGAGGTTTCGGAATAGCTGGAATTTCAGCGCGACCAGATAAGCAATGATACTCATCGACAATGCGCGCACGCCAAGCGTGGAGCCGCTGATGAGATCCAGTATGGCACCCACCACAAATCCCGTGCCCACATTTACGCGATGCGGCAGCGCCAGGATCCAATACAACAAGATGAGCAGCACCCAGTTTGGCCGGAAAACCAGAATGTCATCCGGCCAGGGCATGACTTGCAGCAACAGTGCAATAAGGAACGAGAGCCAAATCACCCAACGTCCCTGGCTACGATAGCTTGCCACTTACTGTCCTCCCGGCTTACGCGGAGCAGGTTGTGGCGGCGTGGTATCCACAGGCGCAGAAGTCACGCCTGTTGCGGGAGCTGGCACTGGCGCAGGCGGCCCCATGGCATCTGGCGCCGGCAGCACTTGCGGCATCATTTGCATCAGACGTTCATTAGCAACGCGGTGAACTTCTTCCGGCGTCATCGGGTTTGCGCCATTACGATCGGCACCCCACAACAGCAGCAGATAGCGCAGACGCTGCAGACCCGCGGTCGGGCGAGCCTGAATCACGGTATAAGCGCGCTGAGTGTCCAGCTTAACGGAAGAAACAACAGCAACCGGATAGCCTTCAGGGAAACGTCCGCCCAGACCCGAGGTGACCAGCACATCGCCAACACGAATGTCGGTATTGGCCGGCAGATGTTCGAGCTGAAGATCGTCTGTGCAGCCGTTACCGGCAGCGATCACGCGAATATCGTTACGCAGTACCTGAATGGGCAGCGCATGCGTCGCATCGCAAATCAGCAGCACGCGGCTGGTCAGTTTAGCCACCGCCACGACCTGGCCTACTACGCCTTTGTCGCTAATAACCGGCTGACCTTCGTAGACGCCGTTAACGCTCCCTTTGTCGATCACGACCTGATCGCTGTAAGGGTCATTAACCGTTGAGATAACCTGCGTCACCATCTTTTGTTCGTCCTGACGCAATGGCGATCCCAGCAGCTCACGCAAACGCGCGTTCTCCTGTTTGTATTGCCCCAGCATCAGCAGTTCGCTGTTTTTCAGCAACAGCTCCTGACGCAACGCCCGGTTTTCAAGTTCGAGTTGATCACGCGAAGCCAGCGTTTGCGACACGCCGTCGAGTAATTCACGAGGACCATTTGAGATAAAGTAGAAAGGACTGACGGCGGTATCCATGTACGTTCGGATTTGACTAAACGTACCCAGGCGGCTGTCGGCAATAATAACGCCGAGCGCCACCAGCACCGCCAGAATAAGGCGAATCTGTAGCGACGGGCCACGGCTAAAAATTGGCTTCATAGTCTATGCGTATTCTCGTATCAGAGCGGAAGGGCAACCCGCGGGGGCTACCCAACCTGCATCCGATTACTCTTCGCTGAACAGGTCGCCGCCGTGCATATCGATCATTTCCAGCGCCTTGCCGCCGCCGCGCGCCACGCAGGTCAGCGGATCTTCAGCAACAACAACTGGAATACCGGTTTCTTCCATTAACAGACGGTCAAGGTTACGCAGCAGCGCACCGCCACCGGTCAGCACCATACCGCGTTCGGAGATGTCAGACGCCAGTTCCGGCGGGCACTGTTCCAGTGCAACCATTACTGCGCTCACGATACCGGTCAGCGGTTCCTGCAGGGCTTCCAGAATCTCGTTAGAGTTCAGGGTAAAGCCGCGCGGAACGCCTTCAGCCAGGTTACGACCGCGAACTTCGATTTCGCGCACTTCGTCGCCCGGATAAGCGGAACCGATCTCGTGTTTAATACGTTCTGCGGTCGCTTCACCGATCAGAGAACCGTAGTTACGACGAACATAATTAATGATAGCTTCATCGAAACGGTCGCCGCCAATACGGACAGAAGAGGAGTAAACCACGCCGTTCAGGGAGATAACGGCAACTTCAGTGGTACCGCCACCGATATCCACAACCATTGAACCGGTTGCTTCAGAAACTGGCAGACCCGCACCGATCGCGGCCGCCATCGGCTCTTCGATCAGGAACACTTCACGAGCACCTGCGCCCTGAGCTGATTCACGGATCGCACGGCGTTCAACCTGAGTTGCTCCAACCGGTACACACACCAGTACGCGCGGACTTGGGCGCATGAAGCTATTGCTGTGCACTTGCTTAATAAAGTGCTGGAGCATTTTTTCAGTCACGAAGAAGTCAGCGATAACGCCATCTTTCATTGGGCGAATTGCAGCGATATTGCCCGGCGTACGACCCAGCATCTGCTTCGCATCATGACCTACTGCAGCCACGCTTTTCGGCGAACCGGCACGATCCTGACGAATGGCCACAACAGAAGGCTCATTCAATACGATGCCTTGTCCTTTTACATAAATAAGGGTATTCGCGGTACCCAGGTCAATGGACAGGTCATTGGAAAACATGCCACGAAATTTTTTCAACATACTAAGGGATAATCCTGAAAGCTGGGGCGGAAAACAAAATCCGCTTACTTTACCAACCACACGCAGCAGCGACAAGGCGCAAAAATCATCTGCTACGGTGAAAATTAGTGCAGTTCGTTTCCTTTGTTACAAAACCGGCCTGAGTCCATCAGGGCTGAATAAATCAGCAGCACTCCTCGCTTTTGTTTGCAACCTGTCAAAGGTCATTCACCTGCATGTTTGCTGTTACAACCTGGCGAGCAGGCAAGCACACCCCCAGAAGGCACAGCGCGCGTTATTCTACGTGAAAACAAATTAAACGGCAGGTTAAACCGAGTATCTTTGCGAATATTTTTTCACGTTAGTGTCAAGTGGTTGTGATGCGGCAAAAAAATCCCCTTGCCCACCCGCAACTCCGCGTTCTGTCAGCGTATGCCACTCACTACGCGAACGTACGCCCGTGGCGTAAACCTGCGTGGGTGTTCCCGAACAGGCTTCCACCAGGCTTTGAACCAGAAGCTGATTTTCCGTTCGCTTATCAATGTTCCTCACCAGACTTGGATGCAGCTTCAATAACTCAACGTTAAGCTCTTTGATCCAACTGGTGCTCACCAGCGTTAACCCCGCCTGCGTAACGGCAATACGCACGCCCAGCGCATTCATCAATCTGATGACGGGCTGTAACCGGCTGATATGTTGACAGACATCTGCCTCAGCAAGTTCAATAATTATGCGTTTACGTAATGATTTTTCGCACTGCATCAGCGTATCACGCAGCCAGCGCTGAAAACGTGGGCGAATGAGCGATTCGACCGTTGTCTGCATCGCCAGATTTTCCTGCGGCCAGTAACCCAAAAGCAGGATCAGACGGCTTATCTGCAAACGGTCATACTCTTCAGCCAGGCCAAATTGCAGGACCATCGGCATATATTCCGCCGAAATAACCTCTTCATTGCCATCAAAAATACGGCACATCAACTCCCGATGGTGCACCCGGCCTTCACGCGTTACCGCAGGCTTTTGATAAATTCTCGGCCCGCCCCGGCTGAGCATCTGTTCGATCAGCGTTCGCCAGCGCACATTGCCCCGACCTTTTTCCGGCAGCGAGTCATCATAGACCGACCAGCTGTTTCCGCCCTGCAATACCGAATTCCGGGTGGCGGCTTCAGCATGATCCATCACTTGCTCTGGCGACTGACCGCTACGGCAAACGCAAATGCCAATATGAACCATATCGGCACGATCGATCATTTTATTAGCCGGAAGCGCATCTACCGCTTTTAATAGTTGCCCGGCGATGCTTTCCGCCTCTTTCAACGTGCGGTGTGGCAGCAGGATTGCAAAATCGCTACGGTGGTAGCGCGCCAGCAACGCGCCCGGATAGCGGGTCATAAAAGTCGACAACAAATTGATCAGCGTCGAGATTTGTTCTTCCGCGAGGGTGATTCCCCAGCTATCGCGCAGCAGCGTAAAGTCCGGCAGGCGCACCATCATCACGACGCCATGCGAGCCTACTTTTTCCTGATCTTCCAGCAGTGTGGCCAGTTGGTTATCAAAGAACAAGCGGTTGCTTAGCCCGGTTTTTGTATCCTGCGCGACATAGGAACGAATCAGCGTATCCAGGCGGCTGCGTTGCTCGCGGGCATTTTGAATTTCAGTCAGCAGCATATCGAGCGCACTGCTGGTGCGCGCAGGCCATTCATAGACCGTTCCCCGCACGTTCGGCCCACGCTCGCCGTTCAGAATACGTGTGGAACGAATCTCCAGCAGCTCCTGGCCCGAAAGCTGGCGCTGAAGCCAGCGCACAGACAAAAAGAGCATCAGAATAATGAAAGCAATGGCTATCGTGAGCGGTGCGGTGGTCAGTAGCGAATGGAAATAGTTACCCATCGGATCCTGATAAACCAGACGCAGTGACATGCCCGGATGCTTGACCAACGGTACGGTAATCTCGCGGTAGAGATTGTTCGTCCCTGCCGGTCGGTAGCTGCTGGTACGTGAGTGGTCATACACCACGTTTTCGCCCTGCAACAGTTCGATGCGCACGATATCAACTGAAACCATCAGCTCATCGATTTGCGGGGTTAACGCAACGACATCTCTGGAGACCAGATGCGTATCAATCGCCGTCGCGACCGCATGAACGCGCGTGGTGAACTTATATTGAATAGCGTTGTAGAAACTCAGCGAACAGCCGATCAGAGTCACGAAGATCGTTAACCCAGTAAGCAGCGTGACAAAAGCTGAAAATTTCGTCGTTAATCGCATCCTTGTGTTAACTCCGACAGTTATGAAACAGGCCTGAAAGTAATAAATCGACTCTAAAATGCAAAACTGAAGGCAAAATCCGTCAATTTATACAAACTGTGAGGGCATACTACCAAATCAGGTATATCTGGCAATTTATTGCGCAGAATCGGCATCATGTTTTGATTAGCGAGTATAGTCTTCATTATTAATTTTCCAATCCACTATACGAATTGAGGACAGGTTATGCAGGCTTTGATCTTAGAACAGCAGGACGGAAAAACCCTCGCATCCGTTCAACCCCTCGACGAAAATCAGCTACCGGAAGGCGATGTTACGGTGGATGTCCACTGGTCAAGCCTGAACTATAAAGACGCCCTGGCTATCACCGGCAAGGGAAAAATCATTCGTAATTTTCCGATGATTCCTGGTATCGATTTCGCCGGTACCGTGCGCGCAAGCGAAGATCCCCGTTTTCATGCGGGTCAGGAAGTTTTACTGACCGGCTGGGGCGTAGGTGAAAATCATTGGGGTGGACTGGCAGAACGCGCACGCGTGAAAGGTGACTGGCTGGTTGCGCTGCCAAAAGGGCTGGACGGACGTAAAGCTATGGTCATCGGTACCGCTGGCTTTACCGCCATGCTTTGCGTCATGGCGCTTGAAGATGCAGGAATTCGTCCGCAAGACGGTGAGATTGTCGTCACTGGCGCCAGCGGAGGCGTGGGCAGCACGGCCGTTGCGTTACTGCATAAGCTGGGTTATCAGGTTGCGGCGGTTTCGGGCCGTGAAAGCACCCACGATTATCTGAAGAGCCTGGGCGCTAACCGTATTCTTGGCCGCGATGAATTTGCTGAGTCTCGCCCGCTGGAAAAACAGCTGTGGGCTGGCGCGGTGGATACCGTTGGCGACAAAGTTCTGGCGAAAGTCCTCGCGCAGATGAACTACGGCGGCTGTGTTGCCGCCTGCGGTCTGGCGGGCGGTTTTGCTCTGCCAACCACGGTGATGCCATTCATTTTGCGTAACGTTCGTTTACAAGGAGTGGACTCGGTGATGACCCCGCCGGTACGCCGTGCAGAGGCTTGGGCGCGTCTGGTTAAGGATCTGCCAGAATCTTTCTATGCTCAGGCGGCAACAGAAATTACGCTGGCGGATGCGCCGAAGTTCGCCGATGCCATCATCAATAATCAGGTGCAAGGCCGTACGCTGGTGAAGGTGAAGTAACAGACCCTGGCGCAGAAATTTACACTTAATTAACGAAATTTCGCGGCATATCTCCAGACTCCCTGCCATATTAACTACGCGTCCCCTGTCAGTTATGACGCGTAAGCCGGGAGTCTGTTATGAAGAAATTACGTCCATTTACAGAAGCCGACGTCACTGACGAGTCGGCTTTTTTTATGCAGCGTCGCCAGGTGCTGAAAGCACTAGGGATCAGCGCGGCCGCGCTGTCTTTACCCCACTCTGCGCAGGCTGACCTTCTGAGTTGGTTTAAGGGTAATGACCGCCCGCCCGCGCCCGCGGGTAAGCCGCTTGATTTCAGCAAGCCCGCCGCCTGGCAAAATTCGCTTCCTTTAACCCCAGCGGATAAAGTTTCTGGCTACAACAACTTCTATGAATTAGGTCTCGACAAAGCGGATCCGGCAGCCAACGCAGGTAGCCTGAAAACCGATCCGTGGACATTAAAAATCAGTGGTGAGGTCGCCAAACCACTCACTCTCGATCACGACACCTTGACCACCCGTTTCCCGCTGGAGCAACGAATTTACCGCATGCGCTGCGTGGAAGCCTGGTCAATGGTTGTCCCGTGGATTGGCTTTCCGTTACATAAACTGTTGGCACAGGTGGAACCCACCAGCAATGCGAAGTATGTCGCATTCGAAACGCTGTACGCACCGGAGGAAATGCCAGGACAAAAAGATCGCTTTATTGGCGGCGGGCTAAAATATCCCTATGTTGAAGGACTGCGTCTGGATGAAGCGATGCACCCACTCACACTGCTTACCGTGGGGGTTTATGGAAAAGCCCTTCCGCCACAAAATGGCGCACCCATCCGCCTAATTGTGCCGTGGAAATATGGATTTAAAGGCATTAAGTCGATCGTGAGTATCAAACTCACGCGTGAACGCCCTCCGACAACCTGGAATCTGGCCGCGCCCAATGAATACGGATTTTATGCCAACGTGAATCCGCATGTCGATCATCCCCGCTGGTCCCAGGCCACTGAGCGTTTTATTGGCGCTGGCGGTATTCTGGACGTACAGCGTCAGCCCACGCTGATGTTTAACGGCTATGCCGAAGAGGTTGCGTCACTGTATCGCGGACTCAATTTACAGGAGAATTTTTAAGTGCGTCTGACCGCAAAGCACATTACCGGGCTAAAAGTTTGCCTGCATCTTGCCGGTTTTTTGCCGTTTATCTGGCTATTTTGGGCGGTAAATCACGGCGGCCTGAGCGCCGATCCGGTCAAAGATATCCAGCACTTTACCGGTAGGACAGCTCTGAAATTCTTGCTGGCGACCTTGCTGGTTTCTCCACTCGCGCGCTACGCTAAACAGCCATTATTGATACGCACACGTCGCCTGTTAGGGCTATGGTGTTTCGCCTGGGCAACGCTGCATTTAACCAGCTACGCGTTACTGGAGCTGGGCATTAATAATCTGGCGTTGTTAGGGCGGGAATTAATTACGCGACCTTATTTAACATTGGGCATTGTCAGTTGGGTCATATTATTCGCCCTCACCTTAACGTCTACGCAGGCTGCACAGCGAAAGCTGGGTAAAAACTGGCAGTATTTGCACAACTTCGTCTATCTTGTGGCGATCCTGGCACCCATACATTATCTGTGGTCGGTAAAAATTATCTCCCCTCAACCGATTATTTATGCAGCGCTCGCTGCGGTGCTGTTAGCGTGCCGTTACAAGAAGTTTCGCCAGTGGTGGCGGTAGTTTCACGATATGTGCAGTGCGTTGCAAAACACGGACGATCCGATTTTCTTTACATGTTAACGGTTGATTATCTTCCCTGATAAGACCAGTATTTAGCTGCCAATTGCTACGAAATAGTTATAATGTGCGACTTTGCTATCCCCGGTAGCGTTTTTACGCCGCTGAAAGGGTGACAATCGCATATTGAAGGTATATTTTGTCTTTTACCCGAAAATGGCAGAAGATAGCCGCACAATGACTAACAAGTCTGGCAATCTCACTTAATGGCAGCAGCACCCAGTGCAGCGCCTGAGATGCGTGGCATCTTGTCACTCACTGTTATAAAAATGCTATACAGACGGCGGTAAAACGCCTGTCACAATCTCACTAAACAAAGAGTACGGAACCCACTCATGGATATTCGTAAGATTAAAAAACTGATCGAGCTGGTTGAAGAATCAGGCATCTCCGAACTGGAAATTTCTGAAGGCGAAGAATCTGTACGCATCAGCCGTGCAGCGCCAGCTGCAAGTTTCCCGATGATGCAACAGGCTTATGCTGCACCAGTGATGCAGCAACCAGCTCTGTCTAACGCTGTCGCACAAACTGCCTCTCCAAGTATGGAAGCTCCGGCAGCAGCGGAAATCAGTGGTCACATCGTACGCTCCCCAATGGTTGGTACGTTCTACCGCACCCCGAGCCCGGATGCTAAAGCGTTCATCGAAATCGGACAGAAAGTGAATGCGGGCGATACCCTGTGCATCGTTGAAGCCATGAAAATGATGAACCAGATCGAAGCCGACAAATCCGGCGTAGTTAAAGCGATTCTGGTAGAAAGTGGTCAACCGGTAGAATTTGACGAGCCGCTGGTCGTCATCGAATAACGAGGCGAACATGTTGGATAAAATTGTTATCGCCAACCGCGGTGAGATTGCCCTGCGTATTCTTCGTGCCTGTAAAGAACTGGGCATCAAGACTGTCGCTGTGCACTCAAGCGCGGATCGCGATTTAAAACACGTATTGCTGGCGGATGAGACGGTCTGTATCGGCCCGGCTCAGTCCGTAAAAAGCTATCTGAACATCCCGGCTATCATCAGCGCCGCTGAAATCACCGGCGCGGTGGCAATTCACCCGGGCTATGGCTTCCTTTCTGAGAACGCCAACTTTGCTGAGCAGGTAGAGCGTTCCGGCTTTATCTTCATCGGCCCGAAAGCCGACACTATCCGCCTGATGGGCGACAAAGTGTCTGCAATCACCGCGATGAAGAAAGCGGGCGTACCAACCGTCCCAGGCTCTGACGGCCCGCTGGGCGATGACATGGACGCTAACCGCGCCCATGCTAAACGCATCGGCTACCCGGTTATCATCAAAGCCTCCGGCGGCGGCGGCGGTCGCGGTATGCGCGTTGTGCGCAGCGATGCCGAACTGGCACAATCCATCTCCATGACCAAAGCGGAAGCGAAAGCCGCTTTCAATAACGACATGGTCTACATGGAGAAATACCTGGAAAACCCACGCCACATCGAAATTCAGGTGCTGGCAGACGGTCAGGGTAACGCGATTTATCTGGCAGAACGTGACTGCTCCATGCAGCGTCGTCACCAGAAAGTTGTCGAAGAAGCACCAGCGCCGGGCATTACCCCGGAACTGCGTCGCTACATCGGCGAGCGTTGCGCCAAAGCCTGTGTTGATATCGGCTATCGCGGGGCGGGTACTTTCGAGTTCCTGTTCGAAAACGGCGAGTTCTACTTCATTGAGATGAACACCCGTATTCAGGTTGAACACCCGGTAACCGAAATGATCACCGGCGTTGACCTGATCAAAGAACAGCTGCGCATCGCAGCGGGTCAACCGCTGTCCATCAAGCAGGACGAAGTTGTGGTTAAAGGCCATGCGGTAGAATGCCGTATCAACGCCGAAGACCCGAACACCTTCCTGCCAAGCCCGGGTAAAATCACGCGTTTCCACGCGCCGGGTGGTTTTGGTGTGCGTTGGGAGTCTCATATTTACGCAGGCTACACCGTACCTCCGTACTATGACTCAATGATCGGTAAGCTGATCTGCTATGGCGAAAACCGTGACGTCGCTATCGCCCGTATGAAAAACGCATTGCAGGAACTGATCATCGACGGTATCAAAACCAACGTTGACCTGCAGATCCGTATCATGAATGACGAGCACTTCCAGCACGGTGGAACCAATATCCACTACCTGGAGAAAAAACTCGGACTTCAGGAAAAGTAAGCGTGCGTTAACCGAAAAGGCCGGAAATTCCGGCCTTTTGTTTTTCTCCCCTCCCGCACGTGCCATAAGGTACAATCCCCGCTTTCTTTATCCACAAGGGACAAAAAATGGACGCTCGTTTTGTTCAGGCCCATAAAGAGGCGCGCTGGGCGCTGTGGCTAACCCTTTTATATCTGGTCACATGGTTAGTGGCCGCTTACTTACCTGATTCAACGCTGGGTTTTACCGGCTTACCGCACTGGTTCGAAATGGCCTGCCTGCTAACGCCGCTGGCTTTTATCGTGCTGTGCTGGGCGATGGTGAAGTTTATCTATCGCGACATTCCGTTGGAGGATGACGATGCAGCTTGAAGTTATTTTACCGCTGGTCGCCTATCTTCTGGTGGTCTTCGGTCTCTCAGTTTATGCCATGCGTAAGAGAGTTACCGGTACCTTCCTGAATGAATATTTCCTTGGCAGCCGCTCCATGGGTGGGGTCGTGCTAGCGATGACGCTAACGGCAACCTACATTAGCGCCAGCTCGTTTATTGGCGGTCCTGGCGCCGCGTATAAATACGGGCTGGGATGGGTTCTGTTGGCGATGATCCAGCTGCCTGCCGTCTGGCTGTCGCTGGGGATTCTCGGCAAGAAATTCGCGATTCTGGCGCGACGTTACAACGCCGTCACCCTCAACGATATGCTGTTTGCCCGCTATCAGAGCCGTTTGCTGGTCTGGCTGGCGAGCCTCAGTCTGTTAGTCGCCTTTGTCGGAGCAATGACCGTACAGTTTATTGGCGGCGCACGTTTGCTTGAAACCGCAGCGGGCATTCCTTACGAAACTGGACTGCTGATTTTTGGCGTCAGTATTGCATTGTATACGGCGTTCGGCGGATTTCGCGCCAGCGTACTAAATGACACCATGCAGGGCATGGTGATGCTGATTGGTACTATCGTTTTGCTGGTCGGCGTCGTTCATGCTGCCGGTGGCCTTAGCAATGCGGTGGTAACCCTGCAGACTATCGACCCAAAACTGGTCTCGCCGCAGGGCGCTGATGACATTTTGTCACCCACGTTTATGACCTCATTCTGGGTGCTGGTATGCTTTGGCGTGATTGGCCTGCCGCATACGGCGGTACGCTGCATCTCTTATAAAGACAGTAAAGCGGTACACCGCGGTATTATCATCGGTACCATCGTAGTGGCGATCCTGATGTTTGGTATGCATCTGGCGGGCGCTCTGGGACGGGCGGTAATCCCTGACCTGACGGTACCGGATCTGGTTATCCCTACGCTGATGGTCAAAGTCCTGCCGCCGGTCGCTGCCGGGATTTTCCTCGCCGCACCTATGGCTGCGATTATGTCGACGATCAATGCCCAATTGCTGCAAAGTTCCGCTACGATCATTAAGGATCTGTACCTAAACCTTCGCCCGGAACAGCTGGAAAACGAAACCCGACTCAAGCGCATGTCTGCAGTGATTACCCTGCTGCTGGGCGCGTTACTGCTGTTGGCCGCCTGGAAACCGCCAGAGATGATTATCTGGCTTAACCTGCTGGCGTTTGGCGGGCTGGAAGCGGTCTTCCTGTGGCCGCTGGTGCTGGGCCTGTACTGGGAGCGGGCGAACGCAGCAGGCGCGTTGAGCGCGATGATTGTCGGCGGCGTGTTGTATGCCGTACTCGCTACCTTTAACGTTCAGTACCTGGGCTTCCATCCGATTGTGCCTTCGTTACTGATAAGCTTGCTGGCTTTCCTGATCGGCAACCGTTTCGGTTCTGCCGTCCCGCAAGTCGCCATATTGACTACTGATAAATAAAGAGTTTTGCCATGCCATGGATCCAACTGAAACTGAACACAACCGGTGCCAACGCTGAAGAGTTGAGCGATGCGCTGATGGAAGCGGGCTCCGTTTCCATTACTTTCCAGGATACGCATGATACGCCGGTATTTGAACCTCTGCCGGGCGAGACTCGCCTGTGGGGTGATACCGACGTTATCGGCTTGTTCGATGCAGAAACCGACATGAAAGAAGTGGTTGCCACCCTGGAACAGCACCCGCTGCTGGGTGAAGGCTTCGCGCATAAAATCGAACAGCTCGAAGACAAAGACTGGGAACGCGAATGGATGGATAACTTCCACCCGATGCGCTTTGGTGAACGTCTGTGGATTTGCCCAAGCTGGCGCGATGTCCCGGATGAGAATGCTGTCAACGTGATGCTGGACCCGGGTCTGGCGTTTGGTACAGGCACGCACCCCACTACCTCTCTGTGCCTGCAATGGCTGGACGGTCTTGATCTTAACGGTAAAACGGTTATCGACTTTGGCTGCGGCTCCGGCATTCTTGCCATTGCGGCACTGAAGTTGGGTGCGGCGAAAGCCATTGGCGTGGATATCGATCCGCAAGCGATTCAGGCCAGCCGTGATAACGCCCAGCGTAATGGTGTTTCTGAGCGTCTGGAGCTTTATCTGCCGAAAGACCAGCCAGAGGCGATGAAAGCCGACGTGGTGGTCGCCAACATCCTTGCTGGGCCATTACGTGAACTGGCTCCGTTAATCAGCGTGCTGCCTGTTGAGGGCGGTTTGCTGGGTCTTTCTGGTATTCTTGCCAGCCAGGCGGAAAGCGTCTGTGAAGCCTATGCCGATCTCTTTACGCTCGATCCGGTTATCGAGAAAGAAGAGTGGTGTCGCATTACTGGCCAGAAAAAATAACCCCTTCTCGTGGCCTCTCTGTAGGCCACTTTTCCCCTTTTTTGTCTCTCCCAGCCAACGTCGTAATGCTAAGATAAACGCTTAACTCATTGAAGTTAAAATATAAAAAGAATTTATCATTCATTGGACGAATTACATGAAAACAACTTTTGGTAAGGCAGGGCTACTGGCCCTAAGCATCATGCCCGTAACGGTATTTGCCTCTCACTGGGGCTATGAGGGGGAAGGCGCTCCTGAACACTGGGGCGCACTCAGCGAGGGGTATAAAACTTGCCAAACAGGGATGAACCAATCCCCCATTAACATCGACACTACGCTTAAAGCGCATCTCCCGCCGCTGAACGTTCACTACATTGATGGACCCACTACATTCATCAACAATGGTCATACCCTCCAGGCGGGTCTGACGACCTCGACCAAAAACACCGTTACCCTCGATGGAACGCCATTCACCCTGCAGCAGTTCCACTTTCACGCACCGAGTGAAAATACCATTCATGGCAAACATTACGCTATGGAAGCACATCTGGTACACAAAGATGCGAAAGGGGATGTAGCCGTCGTCGCGGTAATGTTCGATGTTGGAGGAGAAAATGCAGAACTGAATAAGCTATGGACAGCAATGCCTGAAAAAGCGGATCAGGAGGTCAAAGTAACCACTCAGATGGATCTTAACGCACTGCTACCGACCAATAAAACCTACTGGCGCTTCAGCGGCTCCCTGACGACACCACCCTGCACCGAAGGCGTAACCTGGATTGTCCTGCAACACCCAATGACGCTTTCCGAAGCGCAGCTTAAAAAATTCACTCAGGCAATGCATCACAACAACAACCGGCCAACACAACAGCTTAATGGTCGCGCGATCGTGGAGTAACACCTTCCGGCGTGGTTACCTGACCACGCTATTTTCAGACAATTGACCAGCACAGCAACACACCCCATCGAGATATAATATTTAATTGATTTTGTTAATTTTATATTGCCTTTCGTTGAGTGTATGCATGCGTTTCAACCGTTTTACCACAACTTTACTGGCAACATGCCTGATGCCCCTGACCACGCTGGCCGCACCATGGGGCTATACCGGAGAAACCGGCCCTGCTCAGTGGGGAGAAATTAGCAACGAGTATGCAACGTGCCAGACAGGCATAAACCAATCCCCCATAGACATCCAGACCACCCCTGCCAGTAAACTCGGTCTTCCCGCGCTCAACATACAGTACGTCGATGGCCCAACCAGATTTCGGAGCATTAACCATACGTTGCAGGCAACGATGAGTAGCTATGCTTCTAATTCTATTGAAATTGATGAAACGCTTTATTATTTAAAACAATTTGATTTTCATGCCCCGAGCGAACATACCCTCGATGGTAAAACCTACCCGCTGGAGCTGCAGCTGCTCCACAAAAATCAATCCGGAGACATCGCTATCGTGGCGGTTATGTTTGAGGTCGGCGAACCGAACCAGGCGATTCAAAATTTGTGGGAGTCCTTTCCAACCATGGAGGACAGCAGTATGCCCATCTTCTCACCAGTTAATATCAATCAGCTTTTACCCGACAATAAAACCTACTGGCGGTATCGTGGTTCGTTAACAACGCCTCCCTGCACCGAAGGCGTCACCTGGGCTATCCTGAAAACGCCTGTTGCTCTTTCAGCCGAACAGTTGGATAAATTTCACTCCATTGTTGGGCCAGCGAACAATCGCCCGCTGCAGCAGTTGAATGAACGCGAGATTACGGACAGCCATTCAGGGGATACCGAGATCCTGTACTAAAATGAGGCAGCGATCACACAATGGCGAGGTAATTTGCTGATTAATTCAGCAGAATATCTTGCCAGTACCTTCTGCTGCTGAAGAAAAAATGAGAAGTTACGCAAAATTATATGTGTATATAAAATCGACGCATTTTTATAATACGATGATTTATATGATTAAATATTTTTATGCGTTCACATTTACGGCAATTCATTGATCCACCTCAGTGGATTGGTCAAAGTTTGGCCTTTCATCTCGTGCGAAAAATGCGTAATATACGCCGCCTTGCAGTCACAGTATGGTCATTTCTTAACTCATGCGCATCGGACAATACCAGCTCAGAAATCGCCTGATCGCAGCACCTATGGCTGGCATCACTGACAGACCATTCAGGACGCTGTGCTATGAGATGGGAGCCGGATTGACGGTATCCGAGATGATGTCTTCTAACCCGCAGGTTTGGGAAAGTGACAAGTCTCGTTTACGGATGGTGCACGTTGATGAGCCAGGAATTCGCACGGTGCAAATTGCCGGTAGCGACCCTGTTGAGATGGCCGATGCCGCACGTATTAACGTGGAAAGCGGCGCCCAGATTATTGATATCAATATGGGGTGTCCGGCTAAAAAAGTGAATCGCAAGCTCGCAGGTTCAGCCCTCTTGCAGTACCCGGATTTAGTGAAATCGATACTAACCGAGGTCGTCAATGCAGTGGACGTTCCTGTCACACTCAAGATTCGCACCGGCTGGGCTCCGGAACACCGTAACTGCGTAGAGATTGCCCAACTGGCTGAAGACTGTGGCATTCAGGCTCTGACCATTCATGGACGCACCCGCGCCTGTTTGTTCAATGGAGATGCTGAGTACGACAGTATTCGGGCAGTTAAGCAGAAAGTTTCCATTCCGATTATCGCGAATGGCGACATTACTGACCCGCATAAAGCCAGAGCTGTACTCGACTATACGGGGGCGGATGCCCTGATGATAGGACGTGCAGCTCAGGGAAGACCCTGGATCTTTCGGGAAATCCAGCATTATCTGGACACTGGGGAGCTGCTGCCCCCGCTGCCTCTGGCAGAGGTGAAGCGCTTGCTTTGTGCGCACATTCGGGAACTGCACGACTTTTATGGTCAGGCAAAAGGGTACCGAATTGCGCGTAAACACGTATCCTGGTATCTCCAGGAACACGCTCCGGATGACCAGTTTCGGCGCACATTCAACGCCATTGAAGATTCCAGCGAACAGCTGGCGGCGTTGGAGGCATACTTCGAAAATTTTGCGTAAACAGAAATAAAGAGCTGACAGAACTATGTTCGAACAACGCGTAAATTCTGACGTACTGACCGTTTCTACCGTTAACTCTCAGGACCAGGTAACTCAAAAGCCCCTGCGTGACTCGGTTAAACAGGCACTGAAGAACTATTTTGCTCAATTGAATGGTCAGGATGTTAATGATCTCTATGAGCTGGTACTGGCTGAAGTAGAACAGCCCCTGTTGGACATGGTGATGCAATACACCCGCGGTAACCAGACCCGTGCTGCCCTGATGATGGGCATCAACCGTGGTACGCTGCGTAAAAAACTGAAAAAATACGGCATGAACTGATACTAATCAGTTAAATGTTTGTTTTAAAAGGCGCTACTCGGCATGGGGAAGCGCCTTTTTTATTAAACTGACTGCACCACTGACTGCACAACCAGACGAACAGTGTTGAACAACTCACTTCTTTTTCTTTCTTAAAACTCTCTTGGCGGTCATGTGTTCCAGAGCCTCAAGATTAAATCCTAATTCTTTATCCGTTAGTGGAACTGAATGTAATCTTACCCAGCGATTAACCTCATCCAAATCAACCCACCAATCCTTACATCCTGGAATTTTTATAACATGCGTTCCCAAACGCCATGCTTTCGATTCAACCCTTCTTTTTACTATCTCCGTACTCTCACCAGTTAACAAGCAATAAGCGTTCAGTGGCACGCATTCTAATCCGCACATAAGCCCCCATTTTGTTTAAATTCCTAATAGACGACGCCCATGTCCTCTGGTCTGAAAATCTTTGAGCATTTGTTGATAGCCCTGCTTAGCTCCTTCTCTGGCTCCCTTGGCAGAAGCTTGTTCCATAGCCTGTTTGAGTGCCGCATCACCGTTCCCTGAAATATTAAAATGATTGGTTTGTTGCACAATAACCCCACCAGGTGAGCCACCTTCAGGATTCACTTTGCTAACAGCATCATCAACGGCCCTGATCCCCAACGTACCGTCAGCAGTTCTGGTTAATGGCATGATGGCTTCCGGGCCCGCTTCCCCCATTAACCCAGCCCCCTTGGCGAACGCAAACATTGTGGGGCTGCTGACAATGCTACCACTGAAGCTACTGAGGTCGGCAGATTCGTAAACACCACCTTTTGCATTCAGCGTTAAACCAGACGCAGCAGAATTGTAAGCTCCTGACGGTGTGCTTCCACCAGCCGAAGCACTGGATCCAAACATTCCGCCAAAGATACCGCTTCCACTGGCAGACTGAATGGTGTTAATTAACATCGCGCGTAACAAAATCTTCTGCATTTCGTTGAGGACACTCGTTCCCCAGTCGGCCCAGTCCTGTTTACTCCCGTTCAGCGCGGCGGCCATATTATCAACCAAACCATCAAGGGTGTTGCCAACCAGATCGGACACCTGGCTGTAATAGTTACTGGATGTGTCAACCCAGTTAGCCAGCCCATCCTGAGCTCCGGCGAGCCAGTTACCCTGCAATCTGTCCAGTTCATCATAATGTGAGCGGTATTTATCGAGTCGTTCCGCAAGCGCTTTATCCAGTTCCTGGTTATAGCGGTCATATTCCTCAGAGGTTTGAATGCTTCCTTCCTGGCGACGGCGCTGCAACTCTTCCCGTTTCTCATTAAATTCGCGTTCAATGTCGAGTTGTTCGCGCATGCGTTCACGTGCCTTATCACCCAACCCGGCACCAATTATGTCGGAGTTCAGAGAAGCTCCGGCATTCGTATTTTCACGCTGAAGATTCGAGACGTACTCGGCAAGTTTAATGTTTTGCTCGTTGGCTTTTTTAACTGTATTGAGTTGATCAATTTCAGAAGCCAGTTGTGACAGGCGCTCTTTCTGTTTTTCATTCAAACCAGACAGCTTTCCTTCAGCCATATCGAACTGCAATTTCTGCAATTCGGTCACTTCGACCGTTTTCTTTCCGGTGGTATCGATCAATGCTTTCTGACGAAGATAACTGGTCTCCATTGATTTGAATGCGTTATCAAGTTTTTTAACCGCTGTGTCCGGCGTGGTTTTCCCGTTATTTTCATCCTTTCCAAGACCGTACTCACTGCTCTTATTGATAATGTCCTGCACTTCTTTAGCGGCATTTGCACTATCAATCAGGACTTTCTTTCTCTCCTGAAGCGCGGCTATCTCTTTCTGAATACCTTCAATACCACTGGCCGAACCATATTTCCTTGCAACTTCATTTCCTGGCGCATTGTAACTTGCTACTTGCTGACCAAGCTCCATAAGCCTGGCATCAATTGCTGAAGTGCTGTCGTAACCACTAACATCCACGCCGTTGATAATGTTGGCACCAACTCTGGATGAAAATTTTGTCGCTAACGACACCAGTTTACCGGCTTCAGCAGCGGTGCGAATCATAAAGCCAGCCAGTTGAGCAACACCGGTTACAAGGTCAGAAAGCCCCTGCAACACTTTGGGATCGGTCAGCGTCTTTTTAACATCACCAAGAGCATCTTTCAGAGGGTCGAGATTCACTTTGGCAAGGCCGGAAGCAATCTCCATTTTGAGGCCTTTAGCCTGAGCCTCCATATCCTCAAAAAGGCTGTTAACTTTTACCAGGTCATCAATTGACTTGGGATCAGGAGCAACACCGTAATCTTTCGCCAGAGTGATGAATTGCTGTAATTTTTCGTTATTGTTATCAAACAGAGGAAGCAATTTTGAGAGGTCGTTACCCAGGCTCTCCAGAATGGTTGTCTTTTCAGCGTTTGTACCGATTTTTCCCAACGCATCACCAATAGCCAGTAACTGCTGATCAGGTGTTGCCTTTGATAGTTTCTCCGCAGACAAACCAAGCGCATTGAGTGCGTCGACTGCTTCACCCGACTTATTCAGTACGGCGTCACCGATCTTGTCGCCGATATCCTTGAAGATGTCGGCCATCTGATCCCCTGACACACCCGCTTTCTCAGCTGCGAACTGCCAGGCCAAAAGGTTCTGTGTAGACATCTTGAGGGATTTGGCCCAGCGGTCTGTTTCGGTTATCTGCTTTGATGTGTTCTTTACCAGGTTGAATCCGGCAACCCCAACCGATGTGGCGGCAGCGGCGGCCGCCAAAGCAATGGAACCGAGCGCCACGCCCACCATTTTTGCATCACTCTCAACCTGTTTGCGCCACTTCTGTGAAGAACGCTCGGCCTTATCCATCCCTGAAGAAAACCCGCCAGTTCTCGCAATCAGGTCAAGTGTTAATGTTCCAAGTGATTTACCTGCCATAATATTTCTCCTAAACCCCGTCAAAATGACTAAGGCGATCTTTGTGGGATTCACTCATATCGAATGCAAAATCCTCGTGCTCCGCCTGGAATGTGCCGAACGCCATCAACGCTGATACCGCAGGGTCTATCTTGTTGGAGGATTTTTTCTTGTTGGGCTTAATGTTGGCATTGGCATCAGTCTCCATCACCACGTTACCAATCGCCCAGGACAGAACAGGATCGCCGCGGTGACGCACTATCTTACGGTTAACAAAAACCTCAAAGGATTTCGCCACCGGGCTGAACTTTAGATAGGTTTGCGGGAACGGCTCCACATCGATCCCTGCTCCCTGTAGCTGGGTGCGCAGATGCGTGGCGTTCCACGTATCGAAACCCACCAACCGGATATTGAAGGTTTCAGCATCGCGCAAAATATCGTCACGGATGCGGTCATAGTCGATGCAGTCGCCGGGCGTGGTGCGTATCCATCCCGCTTTTACCCACTGGCGGTAGATGGCGCGGTTTTTGTTGGCGACGTTAAGCAACTGCGCTTCCGGCAGATAATGACGTGTAAGGAGTCTGATCTCCCTGTCGAACGGGAATGCGTAGCTCACACTGGTAATATCGCTGGTTGAGGACAGGTCAAATCCGGCGTAACACTCCATCCCGGACAGATCTTCTTCGGCATAATCGAGTGCACAGGCATCCCATGCCCCGGCCCCCATCCACGGAGTGGAACCCTGACACCAGATATTGAAACGCTTGGTCAGCATCTCCACCCATTGTGACGGTATACCCCGCGCTTTTTGGATGGTGGATTCCAGCTTCGCCGCGTCAACGGACACATGCAGGTTAGGGTTGGCCTTGATCCACATTTCAGGCTGCTCAACCTCGCTTTCGTCGTCCAGCTCGTAGATCAGGACAAACAGCGAATCGTTGCTCTCTTCCCCGGCCAGAATCTGACAGCAGTAGTCGTAATGCTGTTTACAGGCGGAGACAACGTTACTCCCGGCGGTCGTTATGGCGAACAAAATCGCCTCAGGACGTGCGCCCATACCCAACTCAAGGGCGGAATAAACGCCGTTATCCGGGTGTAGGTGGTACTCATCGACAATCGCCAGGCTGGGGTTAGTCCCTTCAATGGTGGCCGCTTTCGCCGCCAGCGGCTTTAGCAGGCTGTTGCTCTTCGGGAAAATGACTTTATGCGCCTGAATATTTACGCGCTTTTTCAGCGGTTTTGACAGCAGGCACATCTGGCGGGCATCGTCGAACACGATTCGGGCCTGATCCCGGCTCACCGCCGCCGTGTAGATATCCTGCTGCCCCTTCTCCATTACCAGAAACCAGTTAGCCAGCATGGCGGCCACGGTGGATTTGGCATTCTTGCGCGGCACCTCAATAAAGGCGCTGCTGTACTTACGGCGGCCTGTCTCTCTGACTTTAAAACCCAGCAGGTTAGCAAAGGCGAACTGCTGCCACGGTTCCAGATCGATTGGCTGGCCCCGAAGCGGGCCTTTGACGTGAGGACAGAGCCGCGAGAACGCAATAAACCGCTCTACGGTCGCCGTATCGAACTCATATCGTGGATCATTCAGGTCTGAAAAGTACCTTTCCACGGCCTGTTTTACGCGCTTACAGGCCGGAATTTCGCCCGTTTTTATCGCATTTGCGTACTCATTCCAGACGGTCAAGCTCGTCCTCCTCTTCCGTTTCTACCGGGTTACGGCGGCGGCTTACCGGATCAAAGCCCAGCAGCGACGACATTTTAATCATGATTTTTTCAGCATCGGCCTTTGCGCTTAGCGCTGGATTTCGGCTCTCACCCCCCTGGCTGTTAACAATGCTGAACCCACGGCTGGCAAGGTCTTCCACTGCTTTGCGGTACATCGAATAGTTGACGCAAAAAAGCTCAAGGTTGTTCCAGTCGGCGGGTGTCAGATCGCCACGCTCTGCCAGTTGCTTCGCTTTCGCTTTCCACTGCTGCGCGGCTAACTCATCAAGGTAAGCTGGCGGTTTTGGTGGTCTTGCCATAAAAATTTCTCGTTTCCATCGCGTTTTATTTTCAAAAAAATCACCGTGCGTAAAAATTTGAGGGGGGGGACGGTGCCTGGCGCTTTAATGTTTGTCCTGAGAACCTCCCCCACCCCGTCTGTTTGACCTGTCAGCGGTTGCGGAAGCATTCCATCACCTCCCGTTCACGCTCACTCATGCGCCTTACTGGCTGGTGCTTATCGCTCCTGGTGCGAGTCTGCATAAAACCATCGCGGCATCGGACCAGAGACTGATAAAGACTCACCACATCTTTCTCATTCATTACCGGCCTCATACATCCAGTTATTGCGCTGTGCTGCCCGCGCTTCCTGCTCACGGTACATACCTGCTTTGCGCTTCGCTTTGGTGGTTGGATCTTGCTGTGTGGTCTTCTGGTTATGATGTGTCTGGCATAACGGCTGGTGATTCCACTCAGGCCAGAAAAGAACATCATCACCGCCGTTGACAGGGATGATGTGATCGACAATCTTTGCGGGAACGTAGAGGCCCAGCCTCTGACACTCAACACACAGTGGATGACGCTTCAGATACTGGGCGCGATACTTCTCCCATGAAGCGGAGTAACCACGGGCGCGGCGGTGTCCTCGTCTGGCATCTTCCGCCCGCCACGCTTCCCGTTTGTGCTCATCACACTTGCCGGACTTCACCCGCTTATTACATCCCGGCTCGGTGCACCGGCGCATTGGCTGCCACGGCATCAGTACACCCCCACGTCACGATAGACAGACCACAACGCAGAAATAGCCAGAGGAACCTCTTTCGCTTCCGCATCGCTGATCATCGTCCGGTACTCATACAACTGTGAGACGTACATCAGGCAACCAATTTTGATGGCCGGGGTTAACTCAAGACCATCATCAAAACGTTTACCGATATGCTTCTGGCAGACCTCAAGCGCGGCGTCGATATAAGCCTGAATGAGTGTATCTTCATCATCACCATCAATGCGGCAGTGAAGTTTTGCTTCTGCAAGTTCAATGGGTTCATCCACTGGTCAGCCCTCCGGTACACATAATTTCAAGACGAGTGCGATCAGCATCAGGAAGGACGGCTTTGATGTCGTAGACAGTTGCGGGCATTCCCTCTTCCGTGCAGGTCAGTCTGTTTTTAGTTGTCACGCCTTTGCGATAGCGAATCCAGATCCTGACGGTCATTTCTGCCTGTTCAGCCTGAGCCGCTATAAGCTCGCGACCACTCACGCTACTGATCTCACCCCAGATAGTGGCAACATCACGCCACTCCTTCACGATTGAGCCAGTTTCCGGGTTCTGAAAGCTGACGTACTCCTGGATAGTGACGCGGCGCTTCATCTTTCCGGCTCTCATTCATCACCTTCCTTGCTGTCTTTGCTGATTTTCACTTCCTGCTTCCATGCCTGGCTGTACTCGTCACCACCTTCACGAGGTGGCATCCCCTCACGTTCACGGGCTTCGTTCGGGTTCATGATCCCGTTCTTGATGCCTCGTTCATACGTGGCGTAACGTTCGGTTGGGGTAGCACGGAGGAGATCAGCCGAATCAAACTCCACCTGATAGCGAATGCCCGGTACAGGTGAGGCCACCAGCAAAGCGGATTTAATCTGCTGCTCGAAGTTCGCCAGCCAGGGGCGCATCGTCATGGTGAGAAAAGCGCGGCTCGCTTCACTGAAGTTGCTGTAAGTGCTGTTGCTGTATTCCTGGAGAAATATCGGCGACACGTTGAACATGCGGGCAATGTCTTCAATAGTGAAGCGGCGGGAGGCCAGCCATTCGGCATCCTGATTGCTCATGCCAAGCTGCTTGTAGTCCATACCCCCTTCAAGGATCGGCGTTTTCCCGGCATTTCTGGCACCTTTGTAACGTTCCAGCGCATCCATTGCCTGTTTGCCTTTTACACTGTCCAGCCATTCTTTAGCGGTGATGACACCAGACGCCATCATGCCATCCTTCATAATGCTGGCACCGTGGCGCTGTTGGGCAAGACCTAACCCCAGCGCCTCACGGCAGATGGAGATCGGGGAGCGCCCCAGAAAACCATCGTCAGTGGAGTAACGCAGGTGCAGCATTTCTTCCTGGAGGTAAGTGCGCACAGCCCCAGTAAACGGCTCAGTAACGGTGTATTTGTACTTATGCTGGCCGATACGCTCAGGAACAACCGCCCCCGGCACATACGGATGCAGGGATTGCGGCTGGCCGTCGCGGCCCCACTGGATCACCGCATAGGCGTTACCGTTCAGCAGACAATGACGCATCATCGTGCGTTTAAACTGGTAAGGCGTCTGGCAGTCATTCGGTTGCTCGTTCAGGAGAAAATCTACCGGATGATTGCTCAGCCATTCCCGTGCTTCTCGCCCGTTATCGTTGCGCACGCGGTAGAGATAGCAGGGCATTGTTGCCACCGCCTCACTGATAACTGACACGGCGTTCATGACCGCCGGCAGAGATTCCGCAGTACCCGCAGACACGTACTCGCCTGATCCGGTATTTGGAATCCCTGCCATCGCCAGCCACTCATCAATGGTCATGCTGCGCTGTTCGGAGGGTTCAGACTTACGGCCAAACGGCCAGATATTCCACATATCAGAGCCCCGCTAATTCAGCCCAGCGGCGACGGTTATCGCCAGCGCGACGCAGTTCAGGATGTTGGGAGAAAAGTGAACGGTGCGCGATTTCCACGCCAGAATCAGGATAAGCAGGCATAGAGGTAACAGTAATCTCCCGCAGTTCGGCGGCAGTGACAGTGCGCAGATATGGAGACTGAGCAATATCCCACGCCTCTTTCAGCGCACGGAAACCGAAGCTCATGCCGGAGATATCCCCGCGCTCCACCAGCTCCAGCACATCTTTGCCAAGCTGGGTATTCGGCGGTGTCAGCTCGAAGCGCAGCCCGGTATCATCTTCGGACAGCACCAGCGTGCCGGATTTGGTGCGGCCCAGCAGCTGGGTATAGTTATGCTCGTACAGCGCACGCACATCGCTACCGGATGCCAGGCTGTCTTTAAACGCTCCCGGCGCAAACTGCTCGCGGAACTCGTCCCAGATAATTTCTGAGAGGCTATTCCAGCGCACGGCATAGCCCACCAGCTTTTTGTTGCTGGCGCTCACTTCGGAGGTACGGATTTCAAAATCGATTGTTTTCATTACTGGACTCCACAGAGGGCAAAAAGGGGCCGCAGCCCCTTAAACGTCAAATCAGGAACCGGAGCCGGAAAGCTCAAGCACCTTTATGGCGTTGGAGTCCACCACGCCGCCGCCCAGGTATTTATCGGTATGCACCTTGTAGAAACCCGGTTCGGTGATGTTGTCAGGACGGGTACGCACGCCAGTGGTGTGATCCACAATGAAATAGCCGCGCTTGAAGTCGCCCACCGCGAGGAACGCTTTACCCGCCTCCGCATCCGGCATGGTTTCCAGATACTGAACAGGACGGCCCAGCAGCGTATCGGGAGAACCGGCAACCAGACGATCGCGCCAGATGTAATCTCCGTTGCCGTTTTTCAGCTTTTGCAGTTTGGCGGCGGTGTTGGAGTTCATCACCCATACGGCATTTTTGCGGTATTTAGCTTTCAGCTTATACAGCAGGTCGATCAGGCCATCAGAGGAAACGTCAGCAGTTTCCATCTTCTCCAGCGTACCGAAAGGACGGGTTTTATCGGCAGTGGCCGCGCGAGGGTAAGACAGGAAGCCCTTGGATTTTTTATCACCGTCGCCGTTTACGAAGTCACTCTCTTCGGTCGCGGTGAAGGTGTCTGCAATTTCAGAAGACAGCCAGCCCAGAATATCCACCTCGGAGAAGTCGAGAATCTCCTGAGTGGTTTTCGGGTAGGCGTAGATCGGGTTGACTTTGATATCAACGCGCTCCATCTTCGGCGTGCTGGTTTCGGTACGTGGTTCACCTTCGGTGCCGCGATTAACGGTAGTACCGCCCACAGATACCAGCTTCTGGTATTCGTTGTTTTTGGTGGTCTTCACCGTTGCGATGGAGCGCATCACGCTATCATCCTGCAACTGGCGCATGATCTCTTTGTCCAGCTCAGGGATAACGGTATAGCCGCCGTCAGCCTGCACCAGCGTGGAGAGTGAGCGGGTATCACCTGTCATGATGTAGTGGCGCAGCTCGTCGTTGCTTACTGGCTCACCTTCAACGGAAGTGCCTGGCAGATTGCGCTGATCGTCGGCGACGGCTTCAAGACGGGTGATTTCAACTTCAAGCGCATCAGCCTGGGCGCGGAGTTCGTCGAACTTTTTGCCCTCTTCTTCGTTCAGGCTGCGCTTTTCGGTATCGGCTTTGTCCAGCATGGAACGCATCTGATTTTTGAGAGCGGCTTTCTGCTGGCGTAATTCGAGTAGTTTCTTCATAGAGTGGTTTCCGTAACAATTAACGTTGAGACGTGAAACCAGCGCTTGGAGGGAAGGCCGTCAGTAAAGGAGCCTGTCTGAAGGGCAAAAAACCTGACGGCCTGTGGCGGCTCACGTCTGAGTGCCACTCTTCAACATATACATGATTTTTATGAAGTAAATGCCACTTTTTGTAGCTGAACCATAATGAATGTTATCGAACAAATAATTTACAAAATTTGATATGCTCAAATATGATTCCATCCACATTTTAGGAGATTTTATGGACTTCGATTTTGATGATATGGCATACCCAGATACTTTTTTAATTTCTGGCACAGAGTTCAAAGGAAGCAGGAATACAGGAAAGAACCAAGTAGATGTACCATTTACTGACGATCCACAAATTGAATTAGGCGATATTATTGTTCAGAAAATCGGAAGTCGTGAGTTAAGTCTTAAAGTAGTTGATCTTTCAATATCAAAAAATGGAACGCTTTACGCTGGTACAACACACCCCCATTTACTTACATTATCTGTAGAAAATCTATCTTCCGACGCACACAGGACAGCCAAGAGTATGAATACCTTCAATATCGGCTCCGTCAGCGGTGAACAAGTTCAAATAGGTGAAAGTAACCATATGCTGGTTAATATCAGCATAACCGAACTGGTAGAGAAAGTTTCGAAATCTGAAGATCCACAGGCTAAATCAATTTTGAAACAGCTACTAGAAAATAGTACTGTTGCCAGTATTGTTGGTGCAGGTGCGTCCGCGCTGTTAGGCCTGCTGTAAAGTAGAAGCCTGGCACAGCCAGGCCTACTTTTTATTTCTCGCTCATCCAGTCTGGTGGTGTTGGCATCTTGTTTCGGTACTCTTGCAAATGCTCAATCATTGCATCAAGCTGCTCACGATTTGTTGCCAAGATCTCCTCTGATAAAGTGCTTCGCACAAAGTCATGGTGATCAATCCAGAAGAATGCTCCATCTGATAAGGATTTTCGGTATTCCTCTGTGCTCATAGTGTCCAGGTCATGAAGCCCGAATTGGTCTTTGTGAGCTTTAATATCCTGTATTGTGATTGGCATAAAATCTCCTTAATGAATTGTTTCGCCGCGTTCCAGCATCTCGTGACCATATTTCAATGAAATAAGAAGCCGATTGATTGCCTCTTCGGGAGTAAGGTTCAACTCTTTTCCCATCTCCACTGCTTTATCTATTGCAGCAGCGGCCATCATTCTTGCTGCAACCTCGGTTAATTGAGGTAGCGTATCTGGTGGAATGAAGCCAATAAAGCATTCAATGATTTCTTTCTCAACTCCGGCATCTACTTCAAACTTTTTATCTTCCACTTGATAATACCCTCATATGTCCAACGTGCCGCACTTAGCGCCGCGCTTGCCAATGCCACACTTCATGCCGCGCCAGATTTCTTAAAATAATGCTCAAAGCCAGTAATGACGGGGGTTTCAGTGAAATGCCGCACTTAGCGCGTGTATACAGGGACTAAGTGCGGCATTTGGTCATAAAACATACTAAATGCCGCACATGCCGCACTTACCGCCGCATTTACTAGACTGTTACCGGGTAAAGGTTCTCACCCTCGATGCGAATGATTTGCTCACTCTCCAGCTTGTCCAACCAGCGCGGGAATGACTTTCTTACTTTGTCTGCACCCAGCGTTGCACGTAGATCGTCTTTAATGACGGAGATAGTGCATGGCTCCCCCTTAGCTGTGCGGCTGCGTACTGCCTGCCATAGTGCATGGTGGTTATCGCTAAGACGGGAGACATTGGCCAGTTCAGGCTCAACCTCTTTAGCCTCTCTCGGTTGATCGTGCACAACCAGAGAGCACACAAGCTCACCATCTTCATCGGTGTAAAGCTCTGCCGTTCTCAGGTCATACGCCTTACGTTCTGGCTCCTCCGCGTCTTTCATCTTGGTACAGGTCAGAATAAGCGCCTTTCCTTCCCCTTCACGCTTAACGTTAAACTCGGTATCAAGCGCTGCGCGGAAAGCACTGGAACCACGAGCTCCCTTCCCCTCATCCTTGCCGGAGTGGTGTACTACCAGCACCGTTGCCCCCGTTTTCTGTTTGATAACGTCACAGCCCTCAATAAACGCCCCCATATCACGAGCATCGTTCTCGTCATTACCCCCAAAACAACGGGCCAGCGTATCGATCACCACCATGCGAACCGGCACACCACATTCGGCTTCAATCTGCCTGGCAGCAAGAAGCACTTCTGTAACCTCTGACTCACGCACAGGGAACACCGGACGATTAACCAGCCAGAGGTTGTCTGCCTGTATGCCGTGCACCTGCTCCCAAGCCTTTATTCGCCTGGGAACGCCTACGCCCCCCTCGCCAACCACATACAGCACCGCGCCGGAAGTGACCTTCTTCCCCGCCCATGACAGACCAGCAGCGATATGACAGGCCCACGATACGGCGAGAAAACTCTTATACGAACCGCTTGGGCCATAAATGCTGCACAATGACTGCGCTGGCAGGAAGTGTTTGAGGATATAGTCCTGCCTAACATCAAAGCCCTCTGAGCCACGAGTGAGCGGTAACTTTGTCCTGAACTTTGCATCAGCATCAGGGAAGACGCGGTGAATGCGCTGCACGTCAGACAGCAAAGCATTCATCTCCTCTTCGCCTATCTCCTCCACCAGCACAGAACGCCGCGCGAAAACCATTTGTTTGCGGTCTGTATCGAGATACCCGGCATCACAAAGCTCCTCATATGGCATCGCTGATATCTGGTTAAGCCGAGCCACAAGCTTTCCGTAACGGGTAGTTGGATCTTTATGCTGGTGGAGGGCTTTATCCAAATCGCTGCGGCTGTACTGCTTGCCATGCGCCCATAGATAAGAACAGGTGAACAGGGCATCAGATACTGTTTCTACAGCTGTCAGTTGTACCGTCATTTTGGAATGCCCCCGCTCATCTGGAATTTACCGATCAGAGGATGGAACCAGTACGCAGAGCCATACTTGCGCTTAGCACTGCGCAGCACCAGCCGCGCCGCTTCTCTAAACTTTTCATCAGGTGCAACGAACCCGCCAGATTTCAGCTTAACCAGCATCACCCCTGTGTTTTTCGCCAACTCCTCAGCCTTTTTGGTTGAGATACCATATTCAGCGGCCAGTGTTGCTACCGGCGTCATCCCCGGAGGGATTTCTCCACCCTGACTATCGGTGAGTGACTTAACCTGCGCCTCAAGGCACAAAATCTTCTCAACTAGCAGTTCGAGGCGCTTTTCCAGTTCGTTGAATTTCACGTTACTGATCATTTGCGTTCCCCTTCAACTGTAAGGACGGATGACTTATCCAACGCGTCAGCCAGATCATCAGCTAAGCGCGATGCAATACCCATTAAAGCCATCAGGTGAATGCGCTTCTTTTCATCGTTCGATATAGATACAAAAGCTGCACACGAAAGAAGAGCCGCAACCTCTTGAGCAGTGGTCAGTAAATCTTGATCGCTCTTATAGGTGTATAGGTTATCCATTGAGCGCCCCCGTTGAATTCTGCTCTACCATGCTTGCCGCCAGTTGATCCGATACTCGTCTGGCCAGGCTGATAAGATTTTCACGCCCAACGGAATCAATCTCGCACTCTTCAACAACCATCAACAAAACAGCCAGTTCACAAGCTATTGAAGCGCTTTTATTTGTTAACTCACGCATGGCGTACCTCCTGAATCGCGGCGCTGTCGAACTCCCACCCACGACGGGAGGTGTAATCGAAGAACGCTACACGACAAGGGGAATGAGCGCGGATTTTGGCAGCGAAAACTAAATCCCAGCCGGGGAAAGCGGCGCGGGCTTTATCTTCAGTGTCAGCATCAAAGCGCAGTACTACTGGTGAGCATTCTGGCATGTAGCCAGGAGTTTCCAGGAATAACCATGTAAATTCCGGGCGAGTTTGGGTATGCTGTTGATCAGCCATAACTGTTACCTCACATAACTGTTTTGGTTAGAGGCCCGGTGGGTGTTCCTAGCACTTCCGGGCTTCGCGCTTTCAAGGTGTATGTCACCTTCTTTTTTAAACCTAGCCCAAAGTGAAATACACCTCAAGACTTTTCTTCTTATTTTTTTTACGTATACTGAAATACACCTAACACAAGGAGTTTCAGTAATGGCAACAGGTGCGAAGAACGCTAAATCACAAATGACCACCGTAAGAATCCCCCACGAAGTTATGGAAGATATCGAGCGACTACGGGAAGATGGAGAAAGCACCGCAGGATTTCTGGTAACAGCGGCAAAAGGCGAAATTAAACGCCGAGAGCGCAAAAAGACCAAAAAAGTCGATAATGATTGATACTTATAATCTTGGCTTCCCCAAAGTTGGGGAGATGCACCGAGTTGCATTTCTGCAACTCTAAATGAGGTGCGCAAAATCAGTGTACCCGCTACCGGCTCACACTCCCCCCATTGGGGGAAGTATTGGGTATGCTGCAATGCAGTACACCCAACACTGAGAATACAACCGACTATCTTTGAGCTAACCAGACTCAAATTTGAGCTTTGCTTGGATATCAGTATGTTGTGATTTAACTGCGCCGTTGGCGCGGTTACCGATGCACTAAAAATTGCATTGCCCGACCTTTGACGACCAGCAACCGGCCTGGTAAGATCAAATGGAATTGTTTTGCGATATTCGTATCCACACTGGCGGTTGAGCGCGACCGCCTTTGTTTTATCTGCCATAACCCACCTCACATAATTTCTGAGGCTTTGCAGCGGCTATGCTGCCAGTCAGTCACTTCTGAGAGTAACCACCCAACGGCACGACCACCCAACTTTCGACGGGCGGGAAATCTTCCCTCTTTTTCCATCATGTATCGCGTGGTTCGGCATATTCCAGTTAACTGGCGGCATTCTGCCTCACGTATAACTCTTTCTGCTGGCTGGTGGTGTTGTTTAATAATGTTCATAAAAAAATGCTCTCGTTCGCTAAGGTTCGAGAGCATTCTTATTCAAGAAAAATACCAGTGCGACGGTGCAAAAAAATCTATTTTCCTCTTAAAGATTTGTGCTCAATCATTTATAGCAAGACAATTCTTTTCTGATTTTATCTAAAGAATCACTTCTTATGATTTTATCCAAGAAAGGTTTTACCGTCTGAGCTATGGCAAATGACTCTTTCTCACCATCAGGGAACAGGGATACGGCGAGTACACCAAGAGATATTTTGCTGTCTGTAGCGCTTTCCCATGACATCAAATCTATAAGCGGAATTATTCTGTAGTCGATAATCTTGCGTCTAACGCTCTCCCAGTCACCTGAAACAGGCTTATCTGGTTCAGGGATGCCGAGCTCTTCGCGCCACTTTGGAAGTAGGCTAGCGAATGCCTCTATAAGCAGATCGTCTCGGTTATTTAGGTCGACGGTAACCATCACATTTTCCACAACATCTGAAAGTAAGTTTACAGGCTCACGCATGACAGCCCAGAACATGCCGTTATCTGCTGTAAACAAATCGCCGACCATATCATCATCAACGACAATTGGCTTTCCTTTCCAATAACCTTTATCGGCGTTAATCTTATTCAAAAACGCGAGTTCAAATCGCATTAATGGTTTTATTCCATCACCATAACTTAGCTTCAGCAAATCAGGCTGTGTTTTATATTCATACTCTCGTTGTTTTTCAAGAAACCATTCCTCTTCCTTTAACTCTCCGAAAGGGTCGCCATAATTATTATTAAGTGGATATTTAGCACCAAATTGCAATCCATAGTCAGGGCAATCAGTATTTTTGACTTCCAAGTCATCACATCGCCAATAAAGCTGACGAAACAGGTCCTTATCTGACATAGTCTCAAGGTCATTATATTTATCAAGACTAAATGACTTTGGTAATTCTCTTTTGCTATTTATTTTCTTCGTCATCTTGTGACCTCAAGAATAGTGACATTTGAAATATCAGATGAAATAATCTCTAATCGTTCCATCCATTTATTCAGTGCATCAAGCTTTTCAGGTAAATACTGGCTGCGGTTATATACAGCCATTACTCCACCCAGCGTGTGTCCAAGTAACTGCTCTACCACGTGAGGGGCGATCCCCATGTTGTTAAGTGTGGTGGAGAACGTCCGGCGAATATCATGCAGCGTCCATGGCTCAGCGTGACCAAGGCGTCTATGGATACCGCGCCCCCACTGGCTGACTGCCTCCGGCTTCTTCATCTCTCCCAGCAGCAAGCCACTATCTCTGTGCTGCTCAAGTAACGCCACAATAAACGGTCGAATAGCTATGGGAATTGGTCGTAAAATCTTCTCCCCGCCTTTGCTGTGCTCTTTAGGTACCGTCCAGATCCATTCCTTTAAATCCCATTCAGTAATCCGAGAGAGGCGTAGTTCCTGTGTGCGGCAACCAAACACCACCAGCAAGCGAAGCAGAGCAGCATAGTACGGCTTAAATTTAAGGCCTGAGCACTCCCGCCATATATCAGCCAGTTCTTGCCGGGTATGCTCCCTGTCTCGCTTATTCTGTTTACGTCCAACATCGTCAATGGTCAGATCATCCAGGACGTTACTCACAGCGTACCGATGTACCCTGCAGAACTTGAGGGCTTGCTTACACATTTGCAGAAGATAGCCAGCCGCCACAGGCGCTTCATTCCTTACCCTGGCGAAACATTCGAGCCAGTGCCGAGTTTCACACATAGCAAGTGGGTACTCCCCAATGTATGGGTAGATGTGTTTATTCAGTTGCTCAGTGTGTTTATCTACATTCGATCTCTTATGCGTAGCATATTCCCTGATCCAGTAGTCCAGCGCTTCTTTTACAGTTACTGGTTTTAACGTTTCCTGCGTGGTAATGCTCAATTGGTGTTTCGGATTCTTACCTTCAGCCAACCATGAACGGCACTGTTCCCGCTTTTCTCTGGCTGCTTTAAGGGAAAGGTCAGGATAGTTACCCAGCTTAATGCGCTGTGAATTGGATTCACGCCCACCAATCCTGAACGTGAAATACCAGGTAAGCACACCAATCTTAGAAACCTTTATGCTTAACCCGTCACCATCAGCGTAAAAACTGTCGCTTGGGCTTTCCCTTCCCACCATCTTACGCAGTGATGTATCGCTTAGTTTGTTCGTCCCACCAGCCATAGAAAAACCTCAGTTCATATCATCTAGTGCGCCAAACTGACTGCACCACTGACTGCACATCTGAATGTTACTCTATGAACGGCAATGAACAAAGACAAACCAGAAAATCACCTTTCTTGTTTTTATTCAATACGTTGAATGAACATTAACGAACCATGCTAAACTGCAAAAAACGTAGGTTTTGAAAATACGGCATGAACTGATACTAATCAGCGAAATGTTTGTTTTAAAAGGCGCTACTCGGCATGGGGAAGCGCCTTTTTTATTGACGTCACACGGGAGGCTTTGGCGATGAACGCGAGATGTGAACCTGTCTATTTTGGCGATGAATCTAAAAAGATAATCCTGGGTGATGCGCTAACTGAACTAAAAAAACTGCCGTCTGAAAGCGTCGAACTCATTTTTGCCGACCCTCCTTATAACATCGGGAAAGACTTTGATGGGATGGTGGAATCCTGGGACGAAGAGACCTTTCTCGCGTGGTTGTTTGAGTGCATCGACGAGTGCCATCGCATTCTCAAACCGCACGGAACCATGTACATCATGAACAGTACGGAGAACATGCCGTACATCGACCTCAAATGCCGCCCGCTTTTTACTATCAAGAGCCGCATCGTGTGGTCATACGATAGCTCAGGGGTACAGGCCAAAAATTACTTTGGTTCGATGTATGAACCGATCCTGATGATGGTAAAAGATCAGAAAAATTACACATTTAATCGTGACGATATTCTGGTTGAAGCCAAAACTGGCGCTAAACGCGCGCTAATAGACTACAGAAAAAACCCACCGCAGCCATACAATCAAAAAAAAGTGCCGGGCAATGTCTGGGAATTCCCACGCGTTCGCTATCTGATGGACGAATACGAAAACCACCCCACCCAGAAACCCAAAGCCCTCCTGGAGCGTATAATTCTGGCATCCTCGAACCCAGATGACAGGGTGTTGGATCCGTTTGCCGGCAGCTTCACCACCGGTGCCACCGCCGTGGAATTGGGTCGCAAGTTCATCGGGATTGAGATCAATACTGAATACGTAAAAATGGGGCTCAGAAGACTGAGTATCGGTTCTCATTTTTCAGAAATTGAGCTTGCCAAGGTGAAAAAACGTAAGACAAAAAACCTGTCTAAAAAGAGTCGATTGACGGCAAAGAGTGGCGATCTTTCAACAAAGTAAAGGCATTGTAAGTCTGCTTTTCAGCTAAAAAATTTCGTGTATATTCCCTGCACGCTTGGGCATGAATACACAGGGTTTAGGAATGATTCGCAAGTATTGGTGGCTGGTTGTTTTTGCGGTATTCGTTTTTCTTTTTGATGCGCTGCTCATCCAATGGATAGAGCTGATGACAACAGAGCACGATAAGTGCCGGAATATGAACTCAGTGAATCCCCTTAAGCTGGTCAACTGCGTCGACCTCGAATAGCACTTTAGGTAACGCTTCAACAGCCTTCAGCCTCTGGCTGTAAAAACTATCCGACCTGGTTCTCACTCTGCATTAATTGCATGACGCTACCGTCTGGGCTTAACATTTTTAATACATTATCAACTAATACTGGAGCTTGCCCATATAGATCATAACTCACTGGATTCATTAACCAGTTTTTTATAATTCCGCTAAAGCTACCGTGCAAAATAATGATGATGACATCTAAATCAAGAGTGGTGGCAATCAGATTGTCATCTACACACTTTTGTAGGGAATCACGAATGCTTTGATGACTGATACCTATTTTATCGCGAATAGCCTGCTCAGATATCATCTCGTTATGAAATTCACACTTATGATATAAAATCTGCATTAATGCCTGCTGACGGGGGTTCTCGGCAATATATTGTAACCCCACCACAAACTTTTCTCGCAATCGCTGTAAAGGGTTATCACCCCAACGACCAATTAGCTTTTCCTGAATAAGATCGCGTAAAGGTGGTTGTTGTGACCATAGCTCATTAAACAATTGAGTTTTATTTTCGAAATGCCAATAGAGCGCGCCACGCGTCACGCTGGCGGCATCCGCAATGTCGTTTAGCGTCGTATTGCTTACGCCGCGTGCGGCGAACTGTACAATTGCCGTTTCTATCAGGTGCTGCCGCGTTTTGAGGGCATCAGCTTTCGTTTTTCTGGCCATGGTTCCGACTGTCTGAGGTAGAGTAGAGAATGATTAACTTTCTTATCTAATATTTGCGATACGGAACAAATGTATCACTTAGCATTTATTTAAACGAGTTCTAAAAAATATTATTACGGACTTTGCACACGAATAAACAAAACAAATACCAACAACCAATATATTCACAAACCAAATGCTTATTTCAATTTGTGTTTATGCGCATCATAGTATTGCGATTAACACCACAATGAAACAGCTATCGATTAATCTTTTTTTGCTTTTACGTGCCGTGCACCGCGCCCATAAATAAGTATTGCTTACATCGCAAGCTAATAATTTGTAGGATAGCCAACTATTATTTTTTCTTGTGCGCGTTATCGCCCCTGCATTACCCGGTTAATAACGAGCGTTCGGTTTTTTAAGGAATAGAAATGACGAAAAATGCCAGGTTTTCACTCCTGCCCTCATTCATCATCGTCTCCGCTGCATTACTCGCCGGTTGTAACGATCAGGGAGAAACACAAGCTCATCCCGCTGAACCGCAGGTGACTGTCCATGTCGTCGAAAAGGCTCCTTTAGCCGTAACGACCGAATTACCCGGGCGCACAACGGCATTCCGAATTGCAGAAGTCCGTCCCCAGGTCAGCGGGATAGTGCTTAAACGGAATTTCACTGAGGGAAGCGATATTGAAGCCGGACAGTCACTTTATCAGATCGATCCCGCGACTTATCAGGCTGACTATGACAGCGCCAAAGGTGAACTGGCGAAGAGTGAAGCGGCGGCTACAATCGCGCATTTAACGGTAAAACGCTATGTGCCGTTGGTTGGCACCAAGTACATCAGCCAGCAAGAGTACGATCAGGCAATTGCTGATGCTCGTCAGGCCGATGCCTCCGTGATCGCGGCAAAAGCGGCGGTCGAAAGCGCGCGTATCAATCTGGCCTACACCAAAGTGACATCGCCGATTAGCGGACGCATCGGTAAATCTAACGTCACCGAAGGTGCATTAGTCACGAATGGCCAGGCCACTGAGCTTGCTACCGTTCAACAGCTCGATCCCATTTACGTCGACGTAACACAGTCCAGTAACGACTTTATGCGCCTCAAACAGTCCGTTGAACAAGGGAGTCTGCATAAAGACAGCGCCAGCAGTACTGTCGAACTGGTGATGGAAAATGGTCAGTCATACCCGCTAAAAGGCTCTTTGCAGTTTTCCGATGTGACGGTTGATGAAAGCACCGGATCAATCACCCTAAGAGCCGTGTTCCCTAACCCACAGCACACGCTGTTGCCAGGCATGTTTGTGCGCGCACGCATTGATGAAGGCGTTCAGCCGAATGCCATTCTCGTTCCGCAGCAGGGGGTAACGCGTACACCTCGCGGCGATGCCACCGTAATGGTCGTCAATGACAAGAGTCAGGTTGAGTCTCGCGCAGTCGTTGCCGCACAAGCCATTGGCGACAAATGGCTCATCAGCGAAGGCCTGCAACCGGGTGACAAAGTTATCGTGAGCGGCTTACAGAAAGCACGTCCAGGCGTTCAGGTTAAAGCAACCGCCGATACCGAAACCCCTGCCACGAAAGCCCAATAAGGTAACCGGACATGGCTAACTTTTTTATCAGGCGTCCTATCTTTGCCTGGGTACTGGCCATCATTCTGATGATGGCGGGGGCTCTGGCAATCATGCAACTGCCCGTGGCACAGTATCCGACCATTGCGCCTCCTGCGGTCGCCATTTCTGCCACCTACCCTGGTGCAGATGCGCAGACGGTTCAGGACACAGTCACACAGGTTATCGAACAGAATATGAATGGTATCGATAACCTGATGTATATGTCCTCCACCAGCGACTCGGCCGGGAGTGTGACTATTACACTGACTTTCCAGTCCGGTACCGATCCCGATATCGCGCAAGTGCAGGTGCAAAATAAACTGCAGCTCGCCACTCCGTTACTGCCGCAAGAAGTTCAGCAGCAAGGGATCAGCGTCGAGAAATCGAGTAGCAGCTTTTTGATGGTCGCGGGTTTTGTTTCTGACAACCCACAAACCACGCAGGATGACATTTCCGACTACGTCGCTTCGAACGTTAAAGACTCAATCAGCCGTCTGAATGGCGTGGGTGACGTGCAGCTGTTTGGTGCACAGTACGCCATGCGCATCTGGCTGGATGCAAACTTATTGAACAAATATCAGCTCACGCCGGTTGATGTGATCAATCAGTTGAAGGTACAGAACGATCAGATTGCCGCAGGTCAGTTAGGGGGGACGCCTGCATTACCTAACCAGCAGCTGAACGCTTCTATCATTGCGCAAACGCGACTGAAAGACCCTGAAGAGTTCGGTAAAGTGACTTTACGCGTGAACAGCGATGGTTCGGTTGTTCACCTGAAAGACGTCGCGCGCATCGAGTTGGGTGGGGAAAACTACAACGTCGTGGCACGTATTAACGGTAAGCCTGCATCAGGCCTTGGGATCAAGCTGGCAACCGGGGCAAACGCGCTGGATACCGCTAACGCTATTAAAGCCAAGCTGGTTGAACTGCAACCATTCTTCCCGCAGGGAATGAAGGTGGTCTACCCGTACGACACGACGCCGTTCGTGACTATCTCCATTCATGAAGTGGTAAAAACGCTGTTTGAAGCGATCGTACTGGTGTTCCTGGTCATGTATTTGTTCCTGCAAAACATCCGGGCAACGCTCATTCCAACCATCGCTGTACCTGTCGTATTGTTGGGCACATTTGCCGTACTTGCCGCGTTTGGCTACTCGATAAACACCCTGACGATGTTCGGCATGGTGCTCGCCATCGGCCTATTGGTCGATGATGCGATAGTGGTGGTGGAAAACGTAGAACGCGTGATGATGGAAGATAATCTGCCGCCCAAAGAGGCGACGGAAAAATCCATGTCGCAAATACAGGGGGCACTGGTTGGTATCGCCATGGTGCTGTCTGCGGTATTTATCCCGATGGCCTTCTTTGGCGGTTCAACCGGGGCTATCTATCGGCAGTTCTCCATCACCATCGTTTCCGCCATGGCGCTTTCTGTACTGGTCGCGCTGATCCTGACTCCCGCACTTTGTGCAACGCTGTTGAAGCCGGTATCGGCTGAGCATCACGAGAAAAAAAGCGGTTTCTTTGGCTGGTTTAATGCCAAATTCGATCACAGCGTCAATCACTACACCAATAGCGTCAGCGGTATTGTGCGTAAAACCGGGCGCTATCTGGTCGTCTACCTGGTAATCGTCATCGGAATGGCAGTTCTGTTTATGCGCCTGCCGACCTCCTTCCTGCCAGAGGAGGATCAGGGTGTATTTATGACAATGATTCAACTTCCGGCAGGCGCTACGCAAGAACGCACCCAGAAAGTACTGGATCAGGTTACTCAGTACTACCTGACCAATGAGAAAGCTAACGTCGAAAGCGTCTTCACGGTTAACGGTTTTAGCTTCAGCGGTCAGGGGCAAAACTCAGGTCTGGCATTCGTTAGCCTCAAGCCCTGGGATGAACGTAGCGGCGAGGAAAATAATGTTGAAGCGGTCATTGCACGCGCCACACGCGCGTTCAGCCAGATCCGCGATGGGTTGGTCTTTCCCTTCAATATGCCCGCTATTGTTGAATTGGGTACCGCAACCGGCTTCGATTTCGAGTTGATCGATCAGGGCGGTCTGGGACATACAGCGTTGACGCAAGCACGTAACCAACTTTTGGGGATGGTGGCTAAACACCCCGATCTGTTGGTTCGCGTTCGTCCCAACGGGCTGGAAGATACTCCGCAGTTTAAGCTGGATGTTGATCAGGAGAAAGCACAGGCACTGGGGGTATCGCTGTCGGATATCAACGAAACTATCTCTGCATCGCTGGGCGGTTACTACGTTAACGACTTTATTGACCGTGGCCGCGTGAAGAAAGTTTACGTCCAGGGGGATGCAAAATACCGCATGCTGCCAGCGGACATCAATAATCTGTATATCCGCAGCGCCAATGGCGAAATGGTTCCGTTCTCTGCGTTCAGTGCATCACATTGGATTTATGGTTCACCGCGTCTGGAACGTTACAACGGTATGCCATCCATGGAAATACTGGGCGAAGCGGCACCAGGGCGAAGCACCGGTGAAGCAATGGCGCTGATGGAAAGCCTGGCGGAAAAACTGCCAAACGGCATTGGTCATGACTGGACGGGGATGTCCTATCAGGAAAGGCTGTCGGGCAACCAGGCGCCTGCGCTGTATGCCATCTCGCTAATCGTTGTCTTCCTTTGCCTTGCCGCATTGTATGAAAGTTGGTCTATTCCTTTCTCGGTGATGCTGGTTGTACCGCTCGGTGTTGTGGGCGCATTGTTAGCTGCATCACTGCGTGGGATGAATAACGATGTGTATTTCCAGGTTGGCTTACTAACCACTATCGGCCTCTCGGCTAAGAACGCCATCCTGATCGTCGAGTTTGCCAAAGACCTGATGGATAAAGAAGGCAAGGGGTTGATTGAAGCGACGCTGGAGGCATCGCGTATGCGTCTTCGTCCTATCCTGATGACATCCCTGGCCTTTATTCTGGGGGTTATGCCTCTGGTTATCAGTCACGGAGCAGGTAGTGGTGCGCAGAATGCGGTCGGTACAGGTGTTATGGGAGGAATGCTGACCGCAACATTGTTGGCTATCTTCTTCGTCCCCGTGTTCTTTGTTGTCGTAAGACGGCGTTTTAGTCGGCACAACGATTAATTTGTAAAATAAAGGCGTCTACGGACGCCTTTTTCACCTACGATGCTCCTCTTTATTTATTAGTAAGATAGCCATTTATTTCATTTAAACTATCCCTCTAAACTCGCCTGCAACCTTTCTTTTTATCCATTATTTTTACAATCCACATGAATTGAGATTATTCCTCATGTCAGTCCTTTTTTAAGAAGTGGTAAAATAACCACCGAGTTCGCAGATGGCTTAGCGTTTGTCTTTGCTTAATTAGCGAAACGCTTATTTTGAGGTAACACCATGAAAAGATTAATATCCGTTGCATTGCTTACCGCATTCCTGGCTGGCTGTGCACACGATTCTCCTTGCGTACCTGTATACGACGATCAGGGGCGCCTGGTTCATACCAATACCTGTATGAAAGGCACCACCCAAGATAACTGGGAAACAGCCGGAGCCATCGCCGGTGGTGCTGCAGCCGTTGCCGGACTGACGCTTGGGATTGTCGCCCTGACCAAATAAATCATCTTAAAAGCGCGGTTATTACCGCGCTTTTAGCAATAAGCATAAAATCTACATATAAGACAAAACGTTGCTTAATAGCGCCTGGCATATAATAAAATTATTATAGAGTTCCCTCACACATCCACGATTTGAAATTAGCATTTTTTCTGTTTTTCGTAACACCACATTTTCTATTCATTATTCTCACACCATTAATATTAACGCCAGAAATCGTTATCACGCGTCCTGTATGATTTTTAAATTTTTTGCGCCGAAATGTGGCTTACGTTTCAATTTTGCACCACTTCAGGGCGCTGCATTTATTTTTTCCTGTCTACACTCTGCATATTGCGTCGAATAATCAGGCGCAAAAAAACTGGCACTACCTTTGCTTAAAAGAGTATGGCCAAAGCCACAGACAGGTAAAAGACGTTTTCAGAACGTTTCCATAACAATAATTCCTCCACACAGGATGCTCTATGAAAAAGATGATAATCGCCAGCCTGGCTGCGGCCGGTGTGCTGCTTGCTGTTGCAAATCAGGCACATGCCGGCGCAACACTTGATGCCGTAAAGAAAAAAGGGTTTGTGCAATGTGGGATCAGCGACGGCTTGCCTGGCTTTTCTTACGCCGATGCAAGCGGCAAGTTCTCGGGTATTGATGTTGATGTATGTCGTGGCGTTGCCTCCGCCGTATTTGGCGATGATAGCAAAGTAAAATATACCCCGCTCACCGCCAAGGAACGCTTTACCGCATTACAGTCTGGTGAAGTCGACATGCTCTCTCGTAATACCACGTGGACCTCTTCTCGTGATGCCGGTATGGGTATGTCCTTCACTGGCGTAACGTATTACGACGGTATTGGCTTTCTTACCCACAATAAAGCAGGTCTGAAGAGCGCTAAAGAACTGGATGGCGCGACAGTCTGTATTCAGGCGGGAACCGATACCGAGCTGAACGTAGCCGACTACTTTAAAGCTAACAAGATGAAGTATACCCCCGTCACCTTTGACCGCTCGGATGAATCAGCCAAAGCTCTGGAATCTGGACGTTGCGATACTCTGGCTTCCGACCAGTCTCAGCTGTATGCCCTACGCATCAAGCTGAGCAATCCTGCGGAGTGGCTCGTCCTGCCAGAAGTTATTTCGAAAGAACCGCTGGGACCTGTCGTACGTCGTGGGGACGATGAGTGGTTCTCCATTGTTCGCTGGACGCTGTTCGCCATGCTGAATGCGGAAGAAATGGGTGTTAACTCGAAAAACGTCGATGAAAAAGCGGCTAATCCAGCAACACCGGATATGGCACACCTGTTGGGTAAAGAAGGGGATTATGGCAAGGATCTGAAGCTTGATAACAAATGGGCCTACAACATTATCAAGCAAGTTGGTAACTATTCGGAGATCTTTGAACGTAACGTTGGATCGGAAAGTCCGCTGAAGATCAAACGTGGACAGAACAACCTCTGGAATAACGGTGGCATTCAATATGCGCCACCGGTGCGCTAATGCGTAGTGATGTAACGGGCGCCGCAACTGCGGCGCTCAGCCCAGAGTCATAGTTACTGAGGTTTTCTTATGTTCCATCGCCGCTCAACCGTAAAAGGATCATTATCCTTTTCTAACCCTGCGGTCCGCGCCTGGTTATTTCAAATACTCGCCGTCATTGCGGTTATCAGCATTGCGGTCTATCTCATTCATAACACGATAAATAACCTGAACAATAGCGGTATTACCTCGGGGTTTTCTTTTCTCGATCGCAGCGCCGGATTTGGTATTGTCCAGCATCTGATCGATTACGAGCAAGGCGATACGTATGGTCGTGTCTTTGTAGTCGGCCTGCTCAATACGCTGTTAGTTTCTGCATTGTGTATTGTTTTCGCATCAATTCTCGGTTTCTTTCTCGGACTGGCACGCCTGTCAGATAACTGGTTATTGAGAAAACTCTCGACGATCTACATCGAAACGTTCCGCAATATACCGCCGCTGCTGCAGATCTTTTTCTGGTATTTCGCCGTATTACGTAACCTGCCCGGCCCACGCCAGGCTGTTAACGCGCTGGATTTGATGTTCCTGAGTAACCGGGGGCTCTATATTCCGGCCCCGCAAATGGGAGAAGGTTTTTTTGCCTTTTGCACCGTTGTCGTTATCGCTATCGTCGTCACCATCGGATTATTTCGCTTCAACAGAATGCATCAGACCAAAACCGGTCAGCTACGTCGTACCTGGCCCACGGCTCTGGCGTTGATCGTACTTTTACCGGTGATTTCACAGTGGCTGTTTGGCGCTGCACTTCACTGGGATATTCCCGCGCTTCGTGGTTTTAACTTCCGTGGCGGTATGGTGCTTATTCCCGAACTGGCAGCACTGACTCTGGCGCTTTCGGTATATACCTCGGCATTTATTGCAGAAATTATTCGGGCGGGCATTCAGGCCGTTCCTTATGGCCAACATGAAGCCGCACGCTCGCTGGGTCTGCCAAATCCGGTGACGCTACGCCAGGTAATCATCCCACAGGCGCTACGCGTCATCATTCCCCCACTGACCAGCCAGTACCTGAATATCGTCAAGAACTCTTCTCTTGCGGCCGCCATTGGCTACCCGGATATGGTTTCACTGTTTGCCGGTACGGTACTCAATCAAACAGGGCAAGCCATTGAAACGATCGCCATCACCATGTCGGTGTACCTGATCATCAGTCTGAGTATTTCTTTGCTGATGAATATTTATAACCGCCGTATTGCACTGATTGAGCGCTAAGGAGCCATGATGACAAAAGCACTGCTGTCTCCCCCCTCGCGCCAGCGCAGTAACCCGGCAAGCCGCAGCCTACTCTGGGTGCGTAAAAACCTGTTCTCCAGTTGGTCAAATAGCCTGCTCACCCTGCTATGCGTATGGCTGATTTGGTCATTTCTCCCGCCACTGTTGAACTGGGTATTCTTTCAGGCCAACTGGGTCGGTTCTACCCGGGCAGACTGTACCAAAGCGGGAGCCTGCTGGGTGTTCATCCATGAACGCTTCGGGCAATTCATGTATGGGCTTTATCCACACGATCAGCGTTGGCGCGTAAATCTGGCCCTGATGATTGGTCTGGTTTCTATTGTTCCGATGTTCTGGAAAACCATTCCCCACCGTGGCCGTTATATCGCCATCTGGGCAATCATTTATCCGATTGTTGTCTGGTGGCTGATGTACGGGGGTTTTTTCGGGCTTGAACGCGTAGAAACCCGGCAGTGGGGTGGACTAACACTGACGCTTATTATTGCATCCGTGGGGATTGCAGGCGCGCTTCCATGGGGCATTTTACTGGCGTTGGGACGTCGTTCCCATATGCCAGTCGTGCGGGTTTTATCCGTCATTTTCATTGAGTTCTGGCGCGGTGTACCGTTGATTACCGTTCTGTTTATGTCCTCGGTCATGCTTCCTCTGTTTATGTCCGAAGGAACCAGTATCGACAAGCTTATCCGGGCGCTGGTCGGCGTTATTCTTTTCCAGTCGGCCTATGTCGCAGAAGTGGTTCGTGGAGGGTTACAGGCCCTACCAAAAGGTCAGTATGAAGCCGCGGAATCACTGGCGCTAGGTTACTGGAAAACTCAGGGGCTGGTCATTCTTCCGCAAGCCCTCAAGCTGGTTATCCCTGGACTGGTTAACACGATTATCGCCCTGTTCAAGGATACCAGCCTGGTCATCATCATCGGTCTGTTTGATCTCTTCAGTAGCGTACAGCAGGCAACTGTGGACCCTGCGTGGCTGGGTATGTCGACGGAAGGGTATGTTTTTGCCGCACTGATTTACTGGATCTTCTGTTTCAGCATGTCGCGTTACAGCCAGCATCTGGAAAAACGTTTTAACACCGGGCGTACACCGCACTGAGGAATTTATGAGCCAATTATTAATGCCGTCTACCGACTCGATGATTACGCTGGAAAACGTCAACAAATGGTACGGACAGTTTCATGTCCTGAAAAACATCAACCTGAAGGTAAAACCGGGAGAGCGCATCGTATTATGCGGACCTTCCGGTTCGGGTAAATCGACAACTATCCGCTGTATTAACCATCTGGAAGAACATCAGCAAGGACGCATTGTGGTGGATGGGATTGAACTCAATGAAGACATCCGCAATATTGAGCGCGTCCGACAAGAAGTCGGCATGGTCTTTCAGCACTTTAATCTCTTTCCTCATTTAACTGTCTTGCAAAACTGCACACTGGCGCCTATCTGGGTGCAAAAGATGCCGAAAAAAGAGGCTGAAGTACTGGCAATGCACTACCTTGAGCGGGTCCGCATTGCCGAACATGCGCATAAATATCCCGGGCAAATCTCTGGTGGGCAGCAACAGCGTGTAGCCATTGCTCGATCGCTGTGTATGAAACCCAAAATTATGCTATTTGATGAACCCACATCAGCGTTAGATCCTGAAATGGTAAAAGAAGTACTGGATACCATGATAGGTCTGGCACAATCGGGCATGACCATGCTATGTGTAACCCATGAAATGGGCTTTGCCCGCACAGTAGCTGACCGGGTGATCTTTATGGATCTTGGCGAGATTGTGGAACAGGCACCACCAGATGAGTTTTTTGCTCACCCCAAATCGGAACGCACTCGCGCGTTTTTATCGCAGGTTATTCATTAAAGCCATATGCCGGATACAGGTCCGGCATTTTTATCCGTATAAAAACGCAAAAAGGCCATCCGTAAGGATGGCCTTTTCACTTATTTGATGTCTGGCAGTTCCCTACTCTCGCATGGGGAGACCCCACACTACCATCGGCGCTACGGCGTTTCACTTCTGAGTTCGGCATGGGGTCAGGTGGGACCACCGCGCTACAGCCGCCAGACAAATTCTTTTCTAAGTGCCGAACTTTAACCGAAAAACTGGTGCTGATACCCAGAGTCGAACTGGGGACCTCACCCTTACCAAGGGTGCGCTCTACCAACTGAGCCATATCAGCACACTAAATTTGATGCCTGGCAGTTCCCTACTCTCGCATGGGGAGACCCCACACTACCATCGGCGCTACGGCGTTTCACTTCTGAGTTCGGCATGGGGTCAGGTGGGACCACCGCGCTACAGCCGCCAGGCAAATTCTG
>NZ_MVFZ01000007.1:0-230042 GCF_002042945.1 Citrobacter sp. A316 | reverse complement strand
GGCTAACTTCACCCATCATCAGGACACTAACCGTTTAATTCGCGCCTGGCAGAAACCGGAGCTGGTGGTCATCTCGGAGTGTTTCTGGACCGCCGCAGCAAAGCATGCCGATATCGTGCTGCCAGCAACCACCTCTTTTGAGCGTAATGATTTGACCATGACCGGCGATTACAGCAACCAGCACCTGGTGCCGATGAAGCAGGTCGTACCGCCGCAGGGCGAAGCACGAAATGATTTTGATGTTTTTGCCGAGCTGAGTGAGCGCTGGGAAAAGGGCGGATATGACCGGTTCACCGAAGGTAAAAGTGAACTGGCGTGGCTGGAGACTTTTTATAATATTGCCGGGCAACGTGGGGCCAGTCAGCAGGTGACATTGCCGCCTTTCGCCGAGTTTTGGCAGCGCAACGCCCTGATCGAAATGCCGGAAAATGCTGCCAGCGCGCAGTTTATCCGTTTTGCGGATTTTCGCCGCGACCCGCAGACGCATCCGCTGAAAACGGACAGCGGCAAAATTGAAATCTACTCCGCGAGGATTGCCGATTACGGCTACGCGGACTGTGCGGGGCACCCGATGTGGCTGGAGCCGGATGAGTGGTTCGGTAACGCCAAACCGGACCAGCTACAGCTGCTTTCCGCCCATCCGGCGCACCGTTTGCATAGTCAGCTTAACTACAGTGCGCTACGTGAACAGTACGCGGTAGCGGATCGTGAGCCGATAACGATCCATCCGCAGGATGCCCACGCGCGCGGCATTGCGGATGGCGATACGGTCAGGGTGTGGAACCTGCGTGGGCAAGTTCTGGCGGGCGCGGTGGTGACGGCGGGTATTAAACCCGGCGTCATCTGTATTCATGAAGGCGCTTGGCCTGATTTGGATCTCGCAGCGAATGGTATTTGTAAAAATGGCGCCGTCAACGTGCTGACCAAAGATCTCCCCAGCTCGAAGCTGGGGAATGGCTGCGCGGGTAACACCGCGCTGGCGTGGCTTGAAAAATACAGCGGACCCACGTTGACGCTTACGGCGTTTGATCCGCCTGCCAGCCCATAATCCACGTGGGATGGTGAGTCTCTTCCTGCCATGCGCCGTCTTCAATGCGAAAACCCAGCGCATGGTAGAAGTTCACCGCTGATTGATTCTTCTGGTAGACCTCCAGGCTGAGTATCGAAAAGCGCTGCTGGACATGCTGCACCAGCGCTTTGCCGATCCCGCTTCTGATGGCGGCTGGCGCGACAAATAGCGCGCCGAGAAAGCGGTCGTCAATGACGCTGGCAAAGCCTTTAAGCTCGCCTTCTTCTTCCCACACCCAGGTTTGCGCGGCTGGCAGATAAACATCCCGCACGATGGATTCACTTTCGCGCCAGTAGCGCTCTTCGATAAACGGATGGGCATGGATTGTGCTTTCCATCCACAGCGTCAGAATCGCCGGTAGATCTTCAGCCTTTGATTCACGAATCATGTTGTTCTCCCGGATAACAGATGCAGCTGGTGACATGGTCGTTGACCAGGCCGCATGCCTGCATAAAGGAGTAACAAATGGTGGTGCCGACAAACTTAAATCCGCGTTTTTTTAACGCTTTAGACAGCGCGTCTGACGCAGGCGTGGAGGTGGGAATATCGCTCAGGTTGGCGGCGCGGGTCACTTGTGGTTGGTTATCAACAAATGACCAGACGAATTCGCTAAACGACTCTCCGTTTTGCGCCATCGTCAGAAAGGCGCGAGCGTTGCCGATAATGGCCTGAATTTTTCCGCGATGACGAATAATGCCGGCATCCAGTACCAGCCTTTCCACATCCTCTTCGGTCATGGCCGCCACTTTTTCCGGGTCAAAATGGTGGAAAGCGTGGCGATAATTTTCCCGTTTCTTTAGCACGGTAATCCACGATAACCCGGCCTGCTGGCCCTCAAGGCAGATCATTTCGAACAGCTTTTTACCATCGGTTTCGGGGACGCCCCATTCCTTGTCGTGGTAGGCAATGTAAAGTGGGTCCTGGCTGACCCATCCGCAACGCTGCATATTCTTCCTCGCTGTTTTTACTGGCGTAAAAATTTCATTCGGCCCGCCTTGACGCGCCAGCTAAAAAGACAATATTTAATACAGGGCCTGATGGGCCCGATATCCTTCACACAATGACAATAATATCGCCGAATTCGGCTCTTTTCTGGAGTCGCGTTGATGATTATAAGAAACAGTAGTGGTCGCCAAAGGTTAACTCTGGCGAGCGTCGTAGTTTGTGCGCTGTCCACCAATACAGCATATGGCTGGCAACAAGAATATATCGTTGATGCTATGTCAGGGCATACGGCTGAACGTTATACATGGGACAGCGATCACCAACCACGTTATAACGACATTCTGGAAGAACGTATTCGCTCCACTCAAAACGTGGCGGGGCCCGTGGTGAATCTGGCGGATGAGACGCCTATGGATGCGACCAGCGGCATGAGTATGGGCTGGAACTTCCCGCTTTCAAGGCAGGTGACAACTGGTCCGGTTGCCGCGCTGCATTATGACGGTTCAACCACATCTTCTTACAACGAATTTGGCGATAGCGCGACGTCGGTAACGCAGAGCGATCCGCTGTGGCATGCCAGCGTGAGCTCGTTGGGCTGGCGAGTCAATTCGCAGTTCGGTGATGTGCGACCGTGGGCGCAAATCAGCTATAACCAGCAGTTTGGCGAGAATATCTGGAAGGCGCAGTCGGGTCTCAGCCGCATGTCGGCAGCGGGTCAGGACGGTAACTGGGTGGATGTCACCGTCGGTGCGGATATGCTGTTGAACCCGCACATGGCGGCTTACGCAGCGCTTTCGCAGGCGGAAAATAGTATCAACAACAGCGACTATATGTACACCATGGGAGTGAGCGCCAAATTTTAACGTAAGCAATCATCAAATAAACATCTTGATTACATGTTGAGATCAACAATCACACGTACTCCAGCGATAGCGTGTACTAACTCATGTGATAAAATTCAGTAGTCCGACTTTTTGTCTCGTCATTCATTCCGCATTCCAGGCATTTCATTCCGTCCTGGCGGCATTTCATGCCGTTTTCTCCTGGTCATAAAAGCGCTTCGGTATGGTAGTTGGCAGAGAATTTCCCATTTTGTTTATGCAGGAAGACTGCCATGAAAACTTCTGATTATCAGCGTACCCGCTGGCTGACACTGATCGGCACCATCATTACCCAATTTGCCTTAGGTTCTGTTTATACCTGGAGCCTGTTTAACGGTGCGCTCTCTTCTAAGCTTGATGCGCCGGTGAGTCAGGTTGCCTTTTCCTTTGGCCTGTTGAGCCTCGGGCTGGCGATTTCTTCTTCCGTAGCTGGGAAACTGCAGGAACGTTTTGGCGTGAAACGCGTCACCATGGCCTCCGGTATTTTACTCGGTGTGGGCTTCTTCTTAACCGCCCACTCTGACAGCCTGATTATGCTGTGGCTGAGCGCCGGTGTGTTGGTCGGTCTGGCGGATGGCGCAGGCTACCTGTTAACACTTTCCAACTGCGTAAAATGGTTCCCGGAGCGTAAAGGACTGATTTCTGCCTTCGCTATCGGTTCTTACGGTCTTGGCAGCCTCGGTTTTAAATTCATCGACAGCCAACTGTTGAGCACCGTGGGGCTGGAAAAAACCTTCATGATCTGGGGCGCGATTGTGCTGGTTATGATCGTCTTTGGCTCCACGCTGATGAAAGACGCGCCGAATCAGGAAGTGAAAACGAAAAATGGTGTGGTTGAGAATGACTACACCCTGGCGCAGTCCATGCGTAAACCGCAGTACTGGATGCTGGCGGTTATGTTCCTGACGGCGTGTATGAGTGGGCTGTATGTGATTGGCGTGGCGAAAGATATCGCACAAAGTCTGGCGCATATGGATGTGGCAACGGCGGCAAATGCGGTTACCGTCATTTCTATCGCTAACCTGTCCGGTCGTCTGGTTCTGGGGATTCTGTCCGATAAAATCTCTCGTATTCGCGTTATCACCATTGGGCAGGTCGTTTCGCTGGTGGGTATGGCGGCACTGCTGTTTGCTCCGCTGAATGATGTGACCTTCTTTACGGCGATTGCCTGTGTAGCATTTAACTTTGGCGGTACCATCACCGTGTTCCCGTCACTGGTGAGCGAGTTCTTCGGTTTGAACAACCTGGCTAAAAACTACGGTGTCATTTACTTAGGTTTCGGTATCGGCAGCATTTGTGGTTCCATCATCGCCTCGCTGTTCGGCGGTTTCTATGTGACCTTCTGCGTTATCTTTGCGCTGTTAATTATCTCGCTGGCACTCTCCACCACCATCCGCCAGCCACAGCGTAGCGTATATACCGAGGCGCACGCCTAAACCTATTAGTAGTCTGATTAATATCTGGCGCATATATTTACAAAAATATATGCGCCATTTGCATTCTCCATAAGCACTTTTTCACCCTCCTGTGGTCTACTTACCCGCGCCCGTAGACATTTCACCTCTGCTGTTGTCGCATTTTCCCCTGCCTGGTCTGTTTGACTACTGCACAGGGTGTTTTTATCCCGATTCCCAGGGTTTGTTTGCATGAGATACATTAAGTCGATGACGCAGCAGAAACTCAGTTTCCTGCTGGCAATCTATATCGGTTTGTTTATGAACTGTGCTGTATTTTTCCGTCGCTTTAGCGGATATGCACACGAGTTTACCGTCTGGAAAGGACTCTCTGCGGTTGTTGAATTAGCCGGCACTGTGCTGGTGACCTTCTTTTTACTACGGCTTCTCTCTTTATTTGGTCGGCGTGCCTGGCGTGTCCTGACAACCTTAGTGGTACTGTGCTCTGCCGGTGCCAGCTATTACATGACCTTCCTGAATGTGGTAATTGGTTACGGTATTATTGCCTCAGTAATGACCACGGATATTGATTTATCGAAAGAAGTTGTTGGCTGGCATTTTATCGTGTGGCTGGTTTCGGTCAGCATTTTACCGTTGGTTCTGATTTGGAGTAATCGCTGCCGCTATACCCTGATGAAACAGATCCGTACGCCCGGCATGAGATGGCGTAGCGTAGCGGTAGTTTTACTGGCCGGTCTGATGGTATGGGCGCCGATTCGCCTGCTGAGCATGCAACAGAAAAGCGTTGAGCGGGAAACGGGGATCGATTTACCCAGCTATGGCGGCGTGGTGGCGAACTCTTATTTGCCGTCAAACTGGCTTTCCGCGCTGGGTCTGTACGCCTGGGCGCAGGTGGATGAATCTTCAGACAACAAATCGTTGATGAACCCGGCGAAGAAGTTTACCTATGTTGCCCCCAAGAACCTCGACGACACCTATGTGGTCTTTATTATCGGCGAAACGACCCGCTGGGATCATATGGGAATTTTTGGCTATGAGCGCAATACCACGCCAAGGCTCGCCCAGGAGAAAAATCTGGCCGCCTTCCGTGGATATTCCTGTGATACGGCAACCAAACTTTCGCTGCGTTGCATGTTTGTGCGTGAGGGTGGGGCAGAAGAAAACCCGCAGCGTACCCTGAAAGAGCAAAACGTCTTTTCCGTGCTCGGCCAGTTAGGGTTCAAGACAGATCTCTACGCGATGCAAAGCGAGATGTGGTTCTACAGTAACACCATGGCGGAGAACATCGCCTATCGTGAGCAGATTGGCGCAGAGCCGCGTAACCGCGGCAAGAACGTTGACGATATGCTGTTGATTACCGAGATGCAGCAGTCTCTGCAAAATAATGAAGATGGTGGCAAGCATCTGATTATTCTGCATACTAAGGGCTCGCATTTTAACTACACCCAGCGCTATACCCGTGAATATGCACAGTGGAAGCCGGAGTGTGTCAATGTTGATAGCGGCTGCTCGAAGGCCCAGATGATCAACTCATTCGATAACTCGGTAACCTATGTTGATCACTTTATTACCAAAGTGTTTGATCAATTGCGCGATAAGAAAGCGATTGTGTTCTACGCCGCCGATCACGGTGAGTCGATTAACGAACGTGAGCACCTGCACGGTACGCCGCGTAAAATGGCGCCGCCTGAGCAGTTCCGCGTTCCTATGCTGGTGTGGATGTCTGACAAGTATCTGGAAGACCCAGACCATGCGAAGGCGTTTGCACACCTGAAGCAAGAAGCTGATATGAAAGTGCCGCGTCGTCATGTGGAACTGTACGACACCATTTTGGGTTGCCTCGGTTATACCTCGCCAAATGGCGGTATTAACGAGAATAACAACTGGTGCCGTATCCCGGACGCGAATAAGGCTTCAGCCCAGTAACTAAGCTGCTGACTTTCTCGCCGATCAAATGGCATTTTGATACTAAGGGATTGACGGGCGCGCAGCTGAGCAGTAAGATGCGCCCCGCATTCGGTGATTGGCGCAGCCTGGTAGCGCACTTCGTTCGGGACGAAGGGGTCGGAGGTTCGAATCCTCTATCACCGACCAAATTTAAAAAGCCCGCTCTCTGAGCGGGTTTTTTGCGTTTGGGGCGTTTGTGGCTTTTGTAGGCCTGATAAGCGCAGCGCCATCAGGCAAAACATTACGCTATAACAGACATTGCCGGATGCGGTGCAAGCGCCTTATCCGGCCTACAGGCGAAGCGCTGGCAGGGCGTATTTTGTGTTTTTCCGACCCCACGTTTGACCTTCATTTTATCTGCAAAAATTGTGCACCACTTCCCACTGACTGTTAACGATTCTGTGACATATTCCATTGCCTTTTTTTATATTTGCTTGAAACTTTTTTTGCGCTACTTATGGCTGAAGCTGGCATTTTACGCTGTGCGCTTTAACGTTCATGGTATTAATCGCTCAGATATGCAGCATTAATTTAGAAAGTTTGAATAAATTGCATAAATGTTAATCACCAAATGTTGCGAAATATGAAGATGTTTATTCTGGCATAGTACGCGTAGCACAAATTTCCCTGCTGAAAATGTCCTTCCGCACTTTTTTTAATCTTTGTTTGTGAATTCTCACCGTTGGCGTAAATCACGGTGACCTGTATTGACGTTTTCACATTCTGTTGACAGATTGTAGGGTATGAGGGGCATTTCATGGAGAATCCGCACTGCAACTCAGTCGCTTATGTGAACGGAATCCCCATCCTCTTAACGCCGACCCGGCCGGGTAAAAAACAAAAAAGGCCAGGCGGTGCAAACCCACTGCAAAGGGTAAAACAACAAACATCACATTTGGAGCAGAAGAATGAGTATTTCCTTGAAGAAGTCAGGGATGCTGAAGCTTGGTCTGAGCCTGGTGGCTATGACCGTCGCAGCAAGCGTACAGGCTAAAACTCTGGTTTATTGTTCAGAAGGATCTCCTGAAGGCTTTAACCCGCAGCTTTTCACCTCTGGCACTACCTATGATGCCAGCTCCGTACCGATCTATAACCGCCTGGTCGAGTTCAAAACCGGTACGACTGAAGTGATCCCGGGCCTTGCTGAGAAGTGGGAAATCAGCGAAGACGGCAAAACCTACACCTTCCACCTGCGTCAGGGCGTGAAGTGGCAGGACAACAAAGAATTTAAACCGACGCGCGATTTTAACGCCGATGACGTGGTGTTCTCTTTCGATCGTCAGAAAAATGCCCAGAACCCGTACCACAAAGTGTCCGGCGGCAGCTATGAATACTTCGAAGGGATGGGTCTGCCGGATCTGATCTCCGAAGTGAAAAAAGTGGACGATAAAACCGTTCAGTTCGTGCTGACTCGCCCGGAAGCACCGTTCCTGGCTGACCTGGCGATGGACTTCGCTTCTATTCTTTCCAAAGAATATGCTGACAACATGCTGAAAGCCGGTTCTCCGGAGAAAGTGGATCTGAACCCAATCGGGACCGGTCCGTTCCAGCTGCAGCAGTACCAGAAAGACTCCCGTATTCTGTATAAAGCATTTGAAGGCTACTGGGGCACCAAGCCGCAGATCGACCGTCTGGTCTTCTCCATTACGCCTGACGCTTCCGTGCGTTACGCCAAACTGCAGAAGAACGAGTGCCAGGTGATGCCGTACCCGAACCCGGCAGACATCGCGCGCATGAAGCAGGATAAAAACATCAACCTGATGGAGCAGGCGGGTCTGAACGTTGGCTACCTCTCTTTCAACACCGAGAAGAAACCGTTTGACGACGTGAAAGTCCGCCAGGCGCTGACCTACGCGGTGAACAAAGAAGCCATCATTAAGGCGGTTTATCAGGGCGCTGGCGTTGCCGCCAAAAACCTGATCCCACCGACCATGTGGGGCTATAACGATGATATTAAAGACTACACCTACGATCCTGAGAAGGCCAAAGCGCTACTGAAGGAAGCCGGTCAGGACAAAGGCTTTACCGTTGAGCTGTGGGCTATGCCAGTACAGCGTCCGTATAACCCGAACGCACGCCGTATGGCGGAAATGGTTCAGGCTGACTGGGCGAAAATTGGCGTTCAGGCCAAGATTGTGACCTACGAGTGGGGCGAGTATCTGAAGCGCGCCAAAGCGGGTGAGCATCAGGCGGTGATGATGGGGTGGACCGGTGACAACGGGGATCCGGACAACTTCTTCGCTACCCTGTTCAGCTGTGCGGCAGCGAAAGACGGTTCCAACTACTCTCGCTGGTGCTACAAGCCGTTTGAAGACCTGATCCAGCCGGCGCGTGCGACCGACGATCACAACAAACGTATTGAACTGTACAAGCAAGCTCAGGTTGTTATGCACGACCAGGCTCCGGCTCTGATTGTTGCTCACTCCACCGTGTACGAACCAGTGCGTAAAGAAGTGAAAGGCTATGTGGTTGATCCATTAGGTAAACACCACTTCGAAAACGTCTCTGTCGAATAATTAAAAGCAATTAAGGAAGCGCTGCGCCCCGGTATTGTGTAGACCGGATAAGCGCAGCGCCCTCCGGCGTAATGCTTTACCCGCGATGCAGTTTGCGTGGGATAAGATTTGTGAGCAATACAGACTCACGGTTCCAGGCCGTGCGTCATTAGAGAGAATCCGGGTTATGTTGCAGTTCATTCTCCGACGTTTGGGACTCGTCATCCCCACGTTTATCGGTATCACTCTTCTCACCTTTGCCTTCGTCCATATGATCCCCGGCGATCCGGTTATGATCATGGCGGGTGAACGTGGGATCTCCCCTGAGCGTCATGCTCAACTGCTGGCTGAACTCGGTCTGGATAAGCCGATGTGGCAGCAGTACCTCCACTATATCTGGGGGGTTATGCATGGTGATTTAGGCATTTCACTGAAAAGCCGCTTACCTGTGTGGGAAGAGTTCGTACCTCGCTTCAAAGCAACGCTGGAACTCGGCGTCTGCGCGATGATTTTCGCCGTCGCAGTGGGTATCCCGGTGGGTGTACTTGCTGCCGTTAAGCGCGGCTCCATTTTCGATCATACCGCAGTTGGCCTGGCGCTGACCGGTTACTCCATGCCGATTTTCTGGTGGGGCATGATGCTGATCATGCTGGTTTCCGTGCAGTGGAACCTGACGCCAGTTTCTGGGCGGGTGAGCGACATGGTGTTCCTTGATGATTCCAATCCGCTAACCGGTTTTATGCTGATCGACACCGCCATCTGGGGTGAAGAGGGCAACTTTATCGATGCGCTGGCGCATATGGTCCTGCCTGCGATGGTGCTGGGTACCATTCCTCTGGCGGTCATTGTGCGTATGACTCGTTCATCGATGCTGGAAGTGCTGGGTGAAGATTACATCCGTACCGCGCGCGCAAAAGGCCTGACCCGTATGCGCGTCATCATTATTCACGCTCTGCGTAACGCGATGCTGCCCGTTGTAACCGTTATCGGCCTGCAGGTTGGTACGTTGCTGGCTGGGGCAATCCTGACCGAGACCATCTTCTCGTGGCCGGGACTGGGGCGCTGGCTGATCGATGCGCTGCAACGCCGCGATTATCCGGTGGTGCAGGGCGGGGTGCTGCTGGTCGCGACGATGATTATCCTCGTCAACCTGCTGGTAGACCTGCTGTACGGCGTGGTGAACCCGCGTATTCGGCATAAGAAGTAAGGGGCCATCATGTCACAGGTTACTGAAAATAAAGTTATTGCTGCACCGGTGCCGATGACTCCGCTGCAGGAGTTTTGGCACTATTTTAAACGCAACAAAGGTGCGGTTGTTGGGCTGGTGTACGTGGTGGTGATGATCCTGATTGCGGTCTTTGCCAACGTCCTTGCCCCCTACAACCCGGCAGACCAGTTCCGCGATACGCTGCTGGCTCCTCCTGCGTGGCAGGAAGGCGGTACCATGGCGCATCTGTTTGGTACTGATGATGTAGGCCGCGACGTGTTGTCCCGCCTGATGTACGGTGCGCGTCTGTCGCTGTTGGTCGGCTGTCTGGTAGTCGTACTCTCCCTGCTGATGGGCGTGGTTCTTGGGCTGATCGCCGGTTACTTTGGCGGGATTGTCGATAACGTCATCATGCGTGTGGTCGATATCATGCTGGCATTGCCGAGTCTGTTACTGGCGCTGGTGCTGGTGGCGGTATTTGGCCCCTCGATTGGCAACGCCGCGCTGGCGCTGACGTTCGTGGCATTGCCGCACTATGTCCGTCTGACGCGTGCCGCCGTGCTGGTGGAGGTTAACCGCGACTACGTTACCGCATCTCGCGTGGCGGGAGCCGGTGCGATGCGCCAGATGTTCGTTAACATTCTTCCTAACTGTCTTGCGCCGCTGATTGTTCAGGCGTCGCTTGGTTTCTCTAACGCCATTCTCGATATGGCTGCCCTCGGCTTCCTGGGGATGGGCGCACAGCCGCCTACGCCGGAATGGGGCACCATGCTCTCTGACGTTCTGCAGTTTGCCCAAAGCGCCTGGTGGGTCGTGACCTTCCCGGGGCTGGCGATCCTGTTGACGGTGCTGGCATTTAACCTGATGGGTGACGGTCTGCGTGACGCGCTCGATCCCAAACTGAAGCAGTAAGAGGTTCGAGATGGCGTTATTAAATGTAGATAAATTATCGGTGCATTTCGGCGACGTAGGTTCCGAATTCCGCGCCGTAGACCGCATTAGCTACAGTGTGAATCAGGGTGAAGTGGTTGGCATTGTAGGAGAGTCCGGCTCTGGTAAGTCCGTCAGCTCGCTGGCGATTATGGGACTGATTGACTACCCAGGCCGCGTTATGGCCGAAAATCTGGAGTTTAATGGTCGCGACCTGAAGCGCATTTCTGAGAAAGAGCGTCGCCAGTTAGTGGGCGCGGAAGTGGCGATGATCTTCCAGGACCCGATGACCAGCCTTAATCCCTGCTATACCGTCGGCTACCAGATTATGGAAGCCATCAAGGTGCACCAGGGCGGCAACAAAAAAACGCGTATTCAGCGGGCAATTGACCTGCTGACGCTGGTGGGGATCCCCGATCCGGCCTCGCGTCTGGATGTCTATCCGCACCAGTTGTCTGGTGGGATGAGTCAGCGCGTGATGATCGCGATGGCGATTGCCTGTCGTCCGAAACTGCTGATTGCCGACGAACCGACAACGGCGCTGGATGTGACTATTCAAGCGCAGATTATCGAGCTACTGCTGGAATTGCAGCAAAAAGAGAACATGGCGCTGGTCTTAATCACGCACGACCTGGCGCTGGTGGCTGAAGCGGCACACAAAATCATCGTGATGTACGCCGGTCAGGTAGTGGAAACCGGGGCCGCGCAGGATATCTTCCGCGCGCCGCGTCATCCTTACACCCAGGCGCTGCTGCGCGCGCTGCCGGAGTTTGCTCAGGACAAAGCGCGTCTGGCCTCACTGCCGGGCGTGGTTCCCGGTAAATATGACCGCCCGAGCGGTTGTTTGCTGAACCCACGCTGCCCCTATGCGACCGACAAATGCCGTGCTGAAGAACCTGAACTGAACCTGCTGGAAGGCGGTCGTCAGTCGAAATGCCACTACCCACTTGATGATGCCGGGAGGCCTGGGCTATGAGTACGCAAAAGGCCGCTTTGCCACAGCCGCTGTTGCAGGCTATTGATCTGAAGAAACACTACCCGGTGAAAAAGGGCATGTTCGCCCCGGAGCGTCTGGTGAAAGCGCTGGACGGTGTCTCCTTTACCTTAGAGCGCGGTAAAACGCTGGCAGTGGTAGGCGAGTCGGGCTGTGGAAAATCCACCCTTGGCCGCCTGCTGACGATGATTGAAGTCCCGACCGGCGGTGAGCTGTATTACCAGGGGCAGGACCTGCTTAAGCACGACCCGCAGGCGCAAAAGCTGCGTCGGCAGAAAATCCAGATTGTGTTCCAGAACCCGTACGGTTCCCTGAACCCGCGTAAGAAAGTCGGACAAATTCTGGAAGAGCCGCTGCTGATCAACTCCACGCTCAGCAAAGAAGAGCGTCGTGAAAAAGCGTTGGCGATGATGGCGAAAGTGGGGCTGAAAACCGAGCACTACGACCGCTATCCACATATGTTCTCTGGCGGTCAGCGTCAGCGTATTGCCATCGCTCGCGGTCTGATGCTTGACCCGGACGTGGTGATTGCCGATGAGCCGGTATCAGCGCTGGACGTTTCGGTGCGTGCGCAGGTGCTGAACCTGATGATGGACTTGCAGCAGGAACTGGGGCTGTCATACGTCTTTATCTCGCACGACCTGTCGGTGGTCGAGCACATTGCCGATGAAGTAATGGTGATGTATTTAGGCCGCTGCGTGGAGAAAGGGACGAAGGACCAAATCTTTAATAATCCACGTCATCCGTACACGCAAGCGCTGCTCTCCGCGACGCCGCGCCTGAACCCGGACGATCGCCGTGAGCGTATCAAGCTGACCGGTGAACTGCCAAGCCCACTGAATCCGCCGCCGGGCTGTGCGTTTAACGCCCGCTGCCGTCGTCGCTTTGGTCCGTGTACCCAGCTTCAGCCGCAGCTGAAAGATTACGGCGGTCAACTGGTGGCTTGTTTTGCCGTTGACCAGGATGAGAACCCACAGCAATAAACCTGGGTTATGACCCAATAACCGGAGCCTTGTGCTCCGGTTTTTTTATATCTTCTCTTTACGTCCACAATGTGAGTCCTTTGGCAGAACATTATTCCACAGCGTCTAGAATGTAGTCAGATTCCCTCTAGTCACAGAAATATCTATTTCGCAGTTGCTAACTACCTGGAGCAAATGTGGTCACGATACGCTGGGATATTAAAACAATTGATCGTCTGTCGATGGTGGAGGATGTCCTGAAGGAATTTTCCTGCTGTGATATCAATATCATCTCCATGAAAGTCACGCCTGGGCGGATCCTGATTAAATCCTGGTGCCGCCAGCTACAGGATATTTCCTGTGTGCAATCCTGTTTAAGCCAGCGCGCCGATATTATTAATGTTGCTTACCTCTGTGAGGAGATAAGCGAGCTGTCAACGCCGGAGCTGGAACGCCCGCGCTATTTCTCTGACATTATTTGCAGCAGCCAGAGCATGCACGCGCTTATCGAAAAGGCGATAAAAATTGCCGACAGCAAATATACCGTTCTGATCCGTGGCGATACGGGGACCGGTAAAGAGCTGCTGGCCCGGGCTATCCATAATTCCGGGCAGCGACGTTTTTATCCGTTTATTCCGGTCAACTGCTCTGCGCTACCTGAGTCGCTAATGGAGAGTGAATTCTTTGGCTATGAGAAAGGGGCTTTCAGCGGCGCGGATTGTAAAGGCAAAAAAGGGCTGTTTGAAATGGCCGATAAAGGCACCCTTTTTCTCGATGAGTTTGGCGAAATGTCGCTGAGCCTACAGGCTAAACTCCTGCGCGTGCTTCAGGATGGCGGGATCCGTCGTGTTGGCGGGGCGCAAATTATTCCGGTCAATGTGCGCATTATTGTGGCAACTAATGCCAATCTGGAAGAGATGGTGGAACAACGTCTGCTGCGCGCCGATCTTTATTATCGCATCAATGTGCTTTCACTCACTATTCCGCCATTGCGAGAGCGCCCACAGGATATCAGCCTGCTGATTCGCCACTTTGTGCAGAAATACGCGAAGGAATTTCAGCGGCGGATCATTCTGGATAAAGCCTGTTTTGATGCCCTGCACCATCACACCTGGCCGGGAAACGTGCGCGAACTGGAAAATACCATTATTCGCCTGATGCTGATGGCGGAATCCGATGTCATTACGCGGGAAGAATTAGGGATGGTGAATTTGCCTGCCGTTGAGCGGGGCCCGACAGAACGTCCTTTTAAAGAGCAGGTTCTGTGTGCTGAACGCCAGCTCATTGAACAGATGGTGGAAGATAATGTGTCGTCACGGCATATCGCCAAAGCGCTGGGCGTGTCGCACACCACGGTGCTGAATAAAATTCGCGGCTATCAGCTGGAGAGTGTGAGTTAAGCGCCGCCAGCGTCTGACGGCGCGATATACGTGGGTTATTCAATCAGCTTCAATAAGGGCGACAGGCACAGCAGAATTCCGTACAGCAGGATCAACCAGGTTTTCAGCCCGCGTAGTTTTTCCAGTTGCGTGACTTTATAGATCAGGAAGAACGGAATAATACACGACACAATTCCGTAAAGCGGACTACCTAACTGGAAGAACACCAGTACCGATACGCGAAATGACACCCAAATGACCAGGGTGATAACAATAAAGGTGCAAATACCCAGCGTGAGTACTAGCGGATTAATTTTCTCAACGTCAATGACGCGGCCCAGGACGTTGAGAATAATACCTTTGATCGCCTCGTGGAATCCCAGATAAATACCAAAGAACGCGGTTAATACGGCGAAGATATTTAATACTGTTGAGGTGATATGAATAATCTGCCCAGGAATGACCTGAGCCGCCAGTGCCAGTGCGGAAATATTTTGTTCGAAAGCCGAAACGGCCTCTTCATGGCTAATAGAAAAGGTAAAAGAGAAGGAGAAAAACAGAATGACAGCAATCAGAGTAATGTAACTAATGCGATGCGTACGGATTGCCATACGCGTAGCCAGCACCCGGTCCGTCACCCGTTTGCGGTAGGCGATGTTCATTGGGTTCAACACCTGAATAAACACCGCTGAGAAGAAGCAGAACGGGATGGTTAGCAGTACATCACGAAAGAAGACCGATGCTTCAGGGAAGGCGCTGATATTAGCAAAGTTCCAGTGCGGAACCATCGCAAAACCAAATACGATGATGATACCCACTTTGACCACCACCATCGGGCCGGAGATTTTGAACAGCAGCTTTTCTCCCCCGGAAGCAATGGCGACCAGCACGGCAAAAATGGCCACTTTGTAGATTATCGATTGTGAAAGATCGGCCTCGGTCAGGCCGAAAGTTTTGATATATGAGGCGCTGTCAAAAACCACGGATAATGAATAGATAAATATGCCGTGAATAATCATCAGAAAATAGATGACGCCAAGAAATACGCCCCAGTTTTTTCCCAGATAATGACTTATAATATCCGTGTAGTCATTGCAGGTTTCGCTTTCTGATAATGTTTTTAAATAAATATCCTGCACAATATAAGTTGCAGGATAAGCAATAATAAAGGCGACGATAAATACCCAAATGCCTGTTAAGCCAATTTGTACCGGCATCAGTACCGTTCCGGCGCCAATGGCCATGCCGATGCACAGTAATACCCAGCCAAAATCGTATTTCGTAAACGGTATTTTTTTTGAGAATGGTACGGCGGTTGCTGTATTGTTGCTTAATTGTAATGTGTTGTCCTGCATAGAACCCCCTGCCCAAAATACACGTTCTCCCCGAAAGAGGATTGCGTGTATTGCCAGACTGTTGTGCCTTGATTCTCAACAACCTGAACCGAACGGCGTCGGTTCAGGCCATATGGGTCAGAATGTTGCCTTTCTGATGGCGTGTTCAAGGTCGTTAATAATATCTTCTGGATCTTCAAGACCCACAGAAAGACGGATAAGCCCGTCGGTAATACCTGCTTTAAGCCGTTCCTCTGGCGCAACGGGCGAATGTGTCATAGACGCTGGGTGCTGAATGAGGGTTTCGGTATCACCGAGACTGACCGCGAGGAGGCATAATTCTACAGAATTGATCATCCGTCTGCCAGCCTCGAGGCCGCCGGCGATTTCGAAGCTGATAATTCCACCTGGCAGGCTCATTTGCCGCTGGCCCAGCTCATACTGCGGATGCGAAGTCAGGCCAGGATAATACACCCGAGTAATGGACGGATGCCCTTCGAGGAAGCGGGCGATTTTCAACGCGTTTTCACAGTGGCGTTCCATACGAATGCCCAGCGTTTTAACGCCGCGCAGCGTCAACCACGCATTGAAAGGACTCATACAGCCGCCGGTGATATCTTTCAGGCCTACAAACCGCGCCTGGTCGATAAACTCCTGCTTACCAACAATGATGCCGCCAATCACATCTCCGTGACCGTTGATATATTTGGTGACGCTGTGCACTACAATATCCGCGCCCAGTTGCAAAGGCTGCTGACAGTACGGCGACATAAAGGTGTTATCCACGACCAGCAATGCGCCTTGCTGATGGGCGATACCGGCCACCGTTTCAATGTCGACCAGCGACAGCGTCGGGTTAGCGGGTGTTTCGATATACACAACTTTGGTTTCCGGGCGCATGGCGGCGCGGATTTCTTCAGGTTTTGCCGCGTCGACAAAGCTGACGTTAATCCCAAACTTCGGCATGCTGTGCGACAAAAACGCGTGGGTACAACCGTAAATCGCGCTGGCGGAAACGATGTGGTCACCCTGCTGACACAGCGTCAACAGTGTTGTGGTGATAGCAGAAATACCGGACGCGGTTGCCAGTCCGGCTTCACCTCGTTCCAGTACCGCCAGCTTTTTCTCCAGCGCATCGGTGGTGGGGTTACCCAAACGGGTGTAAATGTACCCGGACTCTTCGAGCGCAAAGCGGGCGGCACCTTGTTCGGCGCTGTCAAAAACAAACGTTGAAGTCTGGAAAATAGGCGTACTGAGCGCGCCAGTTGAAGGGTCGGGTTGTTGCCCCGCGTGAACGATCTGGGTGTTGAATCCGTAAGTACGACAGTCAGACATGATATCTCCTTTAATTCGGAACAGAACAGCTCACAGTCAAATAGCAATCGCTGTGCCAGAAAATTAAGTGATAGATATCAATGTGTTATTTTTTAATCTGAATTAATGGTTGGCAGGAATGTTGCCAACTGGCAAGAATCTTTCCAGCGTGCTGGTGAGAAAACGGGTGAAATGCGAGGCGCTACGCAGAGCGCAATATTGCGCAGTGAAATGGCAAGTGGGCTACCGTAGAATCAGCGGCAAGCCGGGAATCCCCGGTGAGGCGCAATGTTGCGGGGGCTTGATCCCCGGCGGCATCGGTTGCTGGAAAGAGAAAACCCCCGCACGTTGTTCGGTATAAACCTGGCAACAAAACGGGGGCTGACTTGAACCTGAACAACTCAAGGATAGCCGTGAACAGTTGCCATTGCAACACAGGCGGCTATATGACGCTCGCACAGTCAGGCGTGGCCTTCTGGCACGATTTAGCGGCTCCAGTCATCGCTGGCATTATTGCCAGCCTGATTGTGAGCTGGCTGCGTAACAGGAAGTAATGCGCCTTGTGGGCGTCTGCCTGCCGTGATGGCAACATGCGCCCGAACCAGGCCGCAGGGGGCAACCTTGCGGCCTTTTTCGGCTTAAATGCAGATAAATCTCGTCGCCAGGTGCCTATCCTGTCGCGATAATGCACGCTGGGAAGTTTTCAGATACCGCCTCTCTTAATACCGCTACGATCGGGTATACTCTGACGGCAGTTTCGTCTATCCGTGGAGAGTCAGTTTGCGTGTCAGTCGCTCGTTAACAATTAAGCAGATGGCAATGGTTGCGGCCGTTGTTATGGTGTTCGTTTTTATTTTTTGCACCGTTTTGTTGTTCCATTTGGTTCAGCAAAACCGCTATAACACGGCTACGCAACTGGAAAGTATCGCCCGCTCCGTCCGTGAGCCTCTGTCGGACACTATCCTGAAAGGGGATATTCCCGAAGCGGAAGCTATTTTAAGAAGTATTCGGCCAGCAGGCGTGGTAAGTCGCGCCGATGTGGTGCTGCCCAATCAGTTTCAGGCGCTGCGGATGAGCTTTATACCTGAACGCCCGGTTCCAGTTACGGTGACCCGCCTGTTTGAGCTTCCGGTTCAAATTTCGCTGCCGATCTATTCTCTTGAGCGTTCCGCTAACCCGCAGCCGCTGGCATATCTGGTGCTGCAGGCGGATTCGTACCGCATGTACAAATTCGTGATGAGTACACTCTCGACGTTAGTGACCATTTACTTACTTTTGTCGTTAATACTGACCGTCGCCATCTCCTGGTGCATTAATCGCTTGATTGTGCACCCCTTACGTAAAATTGCCCGTGAGTTGAACGACATTCAACAGCAGGATCTGATTGGTTATCAACTGGCATTGCCGCGTCTACATCAGGATGATGAGATTGGTATGCTGGTGCGTAGCTACAATCTTAATCAACAGTTGATTCAGCGACATAGCGAAGAGCAAAGCGACTTTGCAATGCGTTTCCCGGTTTCCGAACTACCCAATAAGTCGTTTTTGATGGGGCTGCTGGAGCAGGTTGTTACCCGCCAGCAGACGACGGCGCTGATGATTGTCACCTGCGAAACCCTACGTGACACCGCGGGTGTGTTAACCGAAACCCAGCGGGAAATCCTGCTGCTTACGCTGGTCGAAAAACTCAAGTCTGTATTGGCCCCCAGGATGGTGCTTTCCCAGGTGAGTGGCTATGACTTTGCCATCATCGCCCATGGTGTAAAAGAACCCTGGCATGCTATTACGCTAGGTCAGCAAGTACTCACTATCATTAACGAGCGATTACCTATTCAGGGTATTCAACTGCGTCCTACCTGCAACATTGGGGTGGCAATGTTCTATGGCGATTTGACTGCAGAACAGCTATATCGCCGCGCCCTCTCGGCCGTGTTAACCTCGCGCCATAAGGGTAAAAATCAGATTCAGTTCTTTGATCCGTTGCAGATGGAAGAGGCACAGCAGCGTTTGACGGAAGAGAACGATATTCTCAGCGCGCTGGATAACCATCAGTTTGCGCTCTGGATGCAGCCGCAAGTGGAGGTGTCCAGCGGTAAGGTATTGAGCGCTGAAGCATTATTGCGAATGCAGCAGCCGGACGGAAGCTGGGAGCTGCCCGAAGGGTTAATCGACAGGATTGAGTCCTGCGGTCTGATGGTGACGGTTGGTTACTGGGTGCTGGAAGAGACGTGCCGCCAGCTGTCAGCGTGGCAGGAACGTGGTCTGATGCTGCCGCTATCGGTGAATTTGTCTGCGCTACAGCTGATGCACCCGAGTATGGTTTCGGACCTGCTGGAGTTGTTAAACCGCTATCGTATCAAGCCTGGTACGTTGATCCTGGAAGTGACTGAAAGTCGACATATTGATGATCCCCACGCCGCGGTGGCCATTTTGCGCCCATTGCGTAATGCGGGAGTACGTATCGCACTGGATGACTTTGGCATGGGGTATGCGGGCTTGCGACAGTTGCAGCACATGAAGTCGCTACCGGTGGATGTCCTCAAGATCGATAAGATGTTTGTCGACGGGGTACCTGAAGATTGCAGCATGATCTCTGCCATCATTCAGTTGGCCCACAGCCTTAATTTGCAGATGATTGCCGAAGGTGTCGAAACCGAAGCGCAGCGTGAATGGCTATCACAAGCCGGGGTGGAAGTGGCACAAGGGTTCCTGTTTGCCCGACCGGTTCCGGCAAATATCTTCGAAGAACGTTATCTGGCGCCCGAAAGCACTGATTACAAAAGTTAAAAAAGGTCTCGCTTGTGCGAGCCAGCTCAAAATTTTTAACATTTCTGTATCAATTATGATCCAGGTACATTTCTGTCAAGTTGTGTGGGTGTTACCTTAAGGCCGCAGGTTAAACAAAACCTTACAAGACCTGTGGTTTTTACTTTAAGGACACCCTATGAAAACCTCTATATTCAAAAGCCTTTACTTTCAGGTCCTGACAGCGATTGCCATAGGTATTCTCCTTGGCCATTTCTACCCTGAATTAGGCGCCCAAATGAAGCCGCTTGGTGATGCTTTCGTTAAGCTCATCAAAATGGTCATCGCACCTGTCATCTTCTGTACTGTCGTTACCGGCATTGCAGGCATGGAAAGTATGAAAGCCGTGGGCCGCACCGGCGCGGTTGCACTGCTCTATTTTGAAATTGTTAGTACCATTGCGCTGATCATCGGTCTTATCATCGTCAACGTAGTGCAACCCGGTGCTGGGATGAACGTCGATCCGGCGACACTGGATGCCAAAGCGGTTGCGATGTACGCCGAACAGGCAAAAGACCAGGGGATCGTAGGTTTCCTGATGGATATTATCCCAGCGAGCGTTATTGGTGCGTTTGCCAGCGGTAACATCCTGCAGGTATTGCTGTTTGCAGTAATGTTTGGTTTTGCGCTGCATCGTCTGGGCAGCAAGGGCCAAATGATTTTCAACGTTATTGAAAGTTTCTCGCAGGTTATTTTCGGCATCATTAATATGATCATGCGCTTGGCGCCGATCGGTGCTTTCGGTGCTATGGCCTTTACCATCGGTAAATATGGCGTCGGAACGCTGGTGCAACTGGGTCAGTTAATCATCTGCTTCTACATCACCTGTATTCTGTTTGTGGTGCTGGTGCTGGGTTCAATTGCGCGCGCAACCGGCTTCAGTATCTTTAAATTCATCCGCTATATCCGTGAAGAACTGCTGATCGTTCTGGGGACGTCTTCTTCCGAGTCTGCGCTGCCGCGTATGCTCGATAAGATGGAAAAACTGGGCTGTCGGAAGTCGGTTGTCGGATTGGTTATACCCACGGGCTACTCGTTTAACCTTGATGGGACATCAATCTATCTGACGATGGCGGCGGTGTTTATCGCTCAGGCTACCAACAGTCACATGGATATCTTCCATCAGATAACCCTGTTGGTGGTGCTCCTGCTCTCCTCAAAAGGTGCTGCGGGTGTGACCGGGAGTGGCTTTATTGTTCTGGCCGCGACTATCTCTGCGGTGGGGCATTTGCCGGTTGCTGGCCTGGCGCTGATTCTTGGTATTGACCGCTTCATGTCTGAAGCCCGTGCGCTGACCAACCTGATTGGTAACGGTGTTGCAACTGTCGTTGTGGCTAAATGGGTGAAAGAATTGGATGCCAAAAAGCTGGATGACACGTTGAATAATCGTGCGCCGGATGGCAAAACGCACGATTTATCCTCTTAATCTCGTCACTTATGCCCGTAGTCCCTTCCAGGACTGCGGGCGTTTGCGCATAATTACCCCCTGTGCCTGAAACCGTCGATTCGGCGGCTCGGGATTTTTTCACTTCTTCCGTGACATTTTTATGTTCTCGCGGTCTAACACGAAGTGTTTTTAACGTCATATTCAGAGAGTCCTTTCGAGGGCTGTCTTTTTATTTCCAGGATAGTTGATCAGGGGTTCACATGCAGGGCACAAAAATTCGACTTTTAGCGGGCGGCTTGCTGATGATGGCCACTGCCGGCTATGTGCAGGCAGATGCGCTCCAGCCTGATCCAGCATGGCAACAGGGCACGCTGGCAAATGGTTTGCAGTGGCAAGTGTTAGCCACTCCCCAGCGCCCGAGCGACCGTATTGAGGTTCGCCTGCTGGTTAATACCGGTTCACTCACCGAAAGTGCGCAACAGAGTGGTTTCAGCCATGCGATCCCGCGTATCGCGCTGACGCAAAGCGGTGGCCTCGATGCCTCGCAGGCCCGTTCACTGTGGCAGCAGGGGTTCGATCCCAAACGTCCCATGCCGCCGGTTATCGTTTCCTATGATTCCACGTTGTATAACCTCAGTCTGCCTAACAGCCGTAACGATCTACTGAAAGAGTCACTTTCTTATCTGGCGAATATCTCCGGTAAACTGAGCATCACCTCTGAAACGGTCAATCATGCGCTGAGCAGCGAAGATATGGTGGCAACCTGGCCGTCAGATACCAAAGAAGGGTGGTGGCGTTACCGTCTGAAGGGATCGACCCTGCTGGGGCACGATCCCGCCGATCCGCTGAAAACGCCTGTAGACGCGTCGAAAATTCAGTCTTTCTATCAGAAATGGTATACCCCGGACGCGATGACGCTGATCATCGTCGGTAACGTTGATGCACGCAGCGTAGCTGAGCAAATCAATAAAACCTTTGGTGAGTTAAAAGGAAAGCGCGAAACGCCTGCACCGGTTCCCACGCTCTCGCCGCTGCGAGCAGAAGCCGTGAGCATTATGACTGACGCGGTACGCCAGGATCGCCTGTCTATTATGTGGGATACGCCGTGGCAGCCTATCCGTGAATCTGCCGCGCTGTTACGTTACTGGCGCGCTGATTTAGCGCGTGAGGCGCTGTTCTGGCACATTCAGCAAGAGCTAACCAAAAACAATGCCAAAGATATTGGCCTCGGATTTGACTGCCGGGTGCTGTTCCTGCGCGCGCAGTGCGCGATTAACGTTGAGTCGCCGAACGATAAGCTGAACGCCAATCTGGGTACGGTTGCGCGTGAGCTGGCGAAAGTGCGTGATAAAGGACTTCCGGAGGAAGAGTTCAATGCGCTGGTAGCGCAAAAGAATCTGGAACTGCAGAAGCTGTTTGCCACCTATGGTCGTACCGATACCGATATTTTGATCAGCCAGCGTTTGCGCTCGCTGCAAAATCAGGTGGTGGATATTGCGCCTGAACAGTACCAGCGCTTACGCCAGAGCTTCCTCAACAGCCTGAGCGTTGAGATGCTGAATCAGGACCTGCGTCAGCAGTTGTCGCAAGATATGGCGTTAATTCTGCTGCAGCCGAAGGGTGAACCTGAATTCAATATGAAGGATCTGCAGGCGACGTGGGATAGCATTATGGCGCCCGTTACCGCAGCGGCAACGTCTGTTGAAACGGATGAATCACACCCTGAAGTGACGGACATTCCGCCGGTACAGTAAAGGGTATCGTAATCGGTAAGCCGGGCAAGCGAAGCGCTCCCGGCGTACCCAATGCCGGATGCGGCGTAAACGCCTTATCCGGCCTACAAGAACAACGCGTTATTGCGGCATAGCGTCGCGTGGGATAATCGCCCCGCGATGCTGAATCACGGTGCTTGCCGTCAGGTGGCCGCGTTTTGCGGCTTCGGCGGCATCGCCACCGGTCAGACGTACCGCCAGATACCCGGCGCTGAAGGAATCTCCGGCCGCAGTGGTATCGATCACTTTCTCTTTCGGCAATTTAACGGCCGGAACGTCGATCAGTTCTTCGCCCGCGATAGACACCAGGCATGAATCTGCGCCGCGCTTCACTACCACTTCCTGAACGCCAGCCGCGTGAGTACGGGCAATCACCTCAGCAACGGGTTTTTCACCCCACAGCGCGTCTTCATCGTCCAGCGTCAGGAATGCGATATTGGTACATTCCAGCATCTGCTGATACACCTGCTGGGTCTCTTCTTTACTGCTCCACAGACGCGGGCGGTAGTTATTGTCAAAAATGACCTTTCCACCGTTAGCTCGGCATTCACGCAGCAATGACAGCAGCTTGTCACGACTTGCCGGGCTTAAAATCGCCAGGCTGATTCCGCTCAGATACAAGTAGTCAAATGTCGCCAGCTCTTCGCAAATCGCGGCAGACTGCTCGCTCTCCAGCCAGAATTTTGCGGCGGCTTCATTACGCCAGTAATAGAAGGTGCGCTCGCCAGTGCTGTCGGTCTCAATGTAGTAGAGACCTGGCAGGCGGTTTTCCATGCGCTGGGTTAATGAGGTATCCACGTTTTCACCCTGCCAGGACTCCAGCATTTGTTGGCTAAAACTGTCGGTACCCAGTGCAGTCACATAGTGTACGGAAAGTGCCGCAGCATCGACCTGACGGGCGATATAAACGGATGTATTCAACGTGTCGCCACCGAATCCGCGCTGAACGTCAGCGCCTTTCTGTGACAGCTCAATCATGCATTCGCCAATCACGGCAATCTTTCTGGACATAGTCGTAACCTGCTTTGAAAAAAATTAGCGTTAGTGTGCGCTGTGGGTGTTAAGTGGTCAACTATATTAAAACATCGTTCCATTATTTTTTTGAGCCAGCACGTGTTCTGCGTTGTTTTTGCCGCTTAGTTTTTATTTTTGCGCACAGCTGAACGTAAAGTTCTGCGTCTGAGCGCCGATAACCTTTGACGAGTCCGGTCAGTCACACTCTTATTTACAGGACATCTCAGATGATAAAGCAGGTTACCCAGCAGCTCATTACGCCCGATGCGAGTATTGAAAGCTTGCAGGAAAGACGCTATTGGCTGCAGTGCGAGCGTGCTTACACCTACCAGCCAATTTACCAGACCAACGGACGGCTGATGGCCGTTGAACTGCTGACTGTCGTGAGCCATCCTGATAATCCATCCCAACGTATTGCGCCAGACCGCTATTTTGCCGAAGTAACCGTCCGACATCGTGTTGATGTGGTGATGGAGCAACTTCTTCAACTTGCGCTGAAAGGGGACTTTTTCAGAGCCAACAACTTGCTGGCTTCCGTGAACGTCGACGGACCAACGCTCATTGCGATGCGCCAGGATCCCGAAATCCTGAAAATTATTGAAGGCCTGCCGTGGCTGCGTTTTGAGCTGGTGGAACATATCCGCTTACCGAAGGGGTCGTCTTTCGCCTCAATGTGCGAGTTCGGTCCGCTCTGGCTGGATGATTTTGGTACGGGAATGGCGAATTTCTCGGCGCTTAGTGAAGTGAGTTATGACTATATCAAAGTGGCGCGAGACCTGTTCGTCATGCTGCGCAAGACGCCGGAGGGACGTAATCTCTTCACACTGCTATTGCAGCTCATGAACCGCTATTGCCGCGGTGTCATTGTCGAAGGCGTTGAAACGCTGGAAGAGTGGCGTGATGTGCAAAACTCACCGGCTTTCGCTGCGCAAGGCTATTTTCTCTCTCGTCCAGTGCCCCTGGATACCCTCGAAGACGTAATTCTGTCGCTTTGATGAGTGCGTAGCGCACCTCCTTTTCATCCTGCTGGACTATCTTTAGGACAGGCAAGGAAGGAAGTAAGGAGGTTAGACATGACGAAAACAGGTAAAATAACCACTTCAGTAATAGGGGTTTTCTTGTTGTTGATCGTCGTACTCATCATTGTGATTGCGACATTTGACTGGAACCGGCTCAAACCGACCATCAACCAGAAAGTCTCTACAGAACTCAACCGTCCCTTTGCTATACGGGGTGACCTGGGCGTGGTTTGGGAACGCCAGAAGCAGGAAACCGGCTGGCGTAGTTGGGTTCCGTGGCCGCACGTTCATGCTGAAGATATCATCCTCGGCAACCCGCCAGACATTCCTGACGTCACCATGGTGCATCTCCCGCGTGTTGAAGCTACGCTCGCCCCGCTGGCACTGCTGACAAAAACCGTCTGGCTCCCGTGGGTCAAGCTGGTCAAACCGGATGCGCGGCTGATCCGCCTGTCGGAGAAAAACAATAACTGGACCTTTAACTTAGCTGGGGACGAAAACCGCGATCCTGATGCGCCGCCATCCGCATGGTCTTTCCGGCTGGATAACATTCTGTTCGACCAGGGACGTATCGCCATTAACGATAAGGTGACGAAGTCGGAGATTGAGATCCTGGTCGATCCGCTGGGTAAACCGTTACCCTTTAGCGAAGTGACCGGCGCAAAAGGTAAAGAGAGCAATGCCCGCGTCGAGGACTACGTGTTTGGGCTGAAAGTGCAAGGGCGATATAACGGCGAACCGCTAAGCGGTAGCGGAAAAATAGGCGGGATGCTGGCGCTGCGTGGCGAAGGAACACCTTTCCCGATTCAGGCTGATTTCCGTTCGGGCAATACGCGCGTAGCGTTTATCGGCACGATAAACGATCCGATGAACATGGGTGGGGCGGATCTGCGGCTTAAATTCTCGGGAGATTCGCTAGGAGATTTGTACGATTTGACCGGCGTACTGCTGCCGGATACGCCGCCGTTTGAAACCGACGGACGTCTGGTGGCGAAAATTGACCCGGAAAAATCCTCTGTTTTTGATTATCGCGATTTCAATGGCCGCATTGGCGACAGCGATATTCATGGAACGCTGGCCTACACCACCGGTAAGCCGCGACCCATGCTGAAGGGCGATGTGGAATCACGCCAGCTGAGGCTGGCCGATTTGGGGCCGCTAATCGGTGTGGATTCAGGTAAAGGGGCGGAACGGGCAAAACAATCTGAACAGCGCAAAGGTGAGAAGAGCGTTCAGCCTGCGGGCAAGGTCTTGCCGTATGACCGTTTTGAAACCGACAAATGGAATGTGATGGACGCTGACGTGCGTTTCAAAGGACGGCGTATTGAGCATGGCAGTAACCTGCCGATCAGCGATCTCTCCACTCATATCATCCTGAAAAATGCCGACCTGCGCCTGCAACCGCTGAAATTTGGTCTTGCGGGAGGCAGCATTGTCTCCAGCATCCATCTGGAAGGGGATAAAAAGCCAATGCGGGGGCAGGCGGATATTCAGGCGCGGCGGCTGAAGCTAAAAGCGCTGATGCCCGATGTGGAACTGATGCAGAAAACGCTCGGTGAAATGAACGGGGACGCCCGGTTTAGCGGAAGTGGAAACTCGGTAGCGGCGCTGCTGGGTAACAGCAATGGCAACCTGAAACTGCTGATGAATGACGGCTTGATCAGCCGGAATCTGATGGAAATCGTGGGCTTGAATCTGGGCAACTATATCGTCGGACAGATATTTGGCGATGACGAAGTGCGGGTGAACTGTGCGGCGGCGAATCTGGATATTGTTAACGGCGTGGCGCGTCCGCAGATTTTTGCTTTCGACACGGAAAACGCAGTCATTAATGTCACTGGTACGGCAAGCTTTGCGTCGGAGCAACTGGATTTAACCATCGATCCGGAGAGTAAAGGGATTCGTATTATTACGCTGCGTTCGCCGCTGTATGTTCGCGGCACCTTTAAGAATCCGCAGGCTGGCGTGAAGGCCGGACCGCTGATTGCGCGTGGTGCGGTTGCTGCCGCATTAGCTACGTTAGTTACTCCTGCGGCGGCCTTGTTGGCGCTGATTTCGCCATCAGAGGGTGACGCGAATCAGTGCCGGACAATTCTGTCGCAGATGAAGAAGTGATGTTTAGCCGGATGTTTATCCGGCCTGGATTTCATGCTCAACCCAGGCCGGATAAAGTGGTTACACCGCATCCGGCAAAAGAATTACAACGACTGATGGCGGGTTTCGTGGGTTAACAGCAGCGCAATCAGCGTTAACGCCGCCATCGATGCCAGATACGTACCAACCGCCGCCAGACCATAATTTGCCTGCAACCATGCAGCGATGTATGGGGCAACCGATGCGCCGAGAATCGACGAAACGTTGTACGAGAACGACGCCCCCGTGTAGCGTACTTCGGTCGGGAACAGCTCCGGCAGCAGTGCGCCCATCGGGCCAAATGTCAGACCCATCAGGCTTAAGCCCAGCAACAGGAAGGCGAACACCAGTACCGGATTGCCAGAGCCAAGCAGCGGTTTAAAGGCAAACAGTGCAAACAGAATGATCAGCGTGGTGATGATGAGCATGCTCTTGCGGCGACCAAACGAATCGGCCAGCAGGCCCGCCACCGGCACCATGACGCCAAAACCAATGACCGCCATCATCAGCATCCACAACACTTCATTACGCGGCAGGCCAAGCCCTACAGGCGCTGCGGCGGTACTGAACGTCATCGAATAGACGGTCATGATATAGAACAGCGTATAGGTCGCCAGCATGATGAACGTGCCGAGGATCGTCACGCGAACATGTTTTGTCAGCAGGGTACCCAGCGGGATTTTCACCTGTTTTTTCGCCGCGGCTACTTTGGCGAAGACCGGGGATTCATGCAGCGAAACGCGAACGTACAGACCGATAATCACCAGTACCGCAGAGAAGATGAACGGTACGCGCCAACCCCAGCTCATGAACTGTTCGTCGGTCAACAGCCAGGAGAGCAGCAGGAAAGTGCCGTTGGCGAAGAAGAAGCCGATAGGTGCGCCCAGCTGTGGAAAGGAGCCGTACAGCGCGCGTTTGCGCGGTGGCGCGTTTTCCGTCGCCAGCAACGCCGCGCCGCCCCATTCACCGCCCAGACCTAAACCCTGGCCAAAACGCGCCAGCGCCAGCAGCAGTGGGGCGAAAATGCCGATAGTTTCATAGCCCGGCAGCAGGCCAATGACCACCGTCGAGATCCCCATGGTAAGCAGTGAAGCAACCAGCGTGACTTTACGGCCGACGCGATCGCCGAAATGCCCGAATACCGCAGAACCGATCGGTCGGGCCACAAAGGCGATAGCAAAAGTGGCGAGGGACTGCAGCGTAGCCGCGGTCGGATCCCCCTGCGGGAAAAAGATATGCGGGAACACGATTACCGCAGCGGTGGCGTAGATATAGAAGTCGAAGAACTCAATGGCGGTGCCAATGAGCGAGGCGACGACGACTTTATTGCGCGAGTTGACCGGGGTGTGTTCCTGTTCGTTGTCGAGTGTTGTGGCTGTTGCTTGCATAATATTTTCTTATTTTTGGCCGAACGAAAGGTCATATTACGCACAGCAAAAGAGACATTTCAATCTGTAACAAACTTTGAGAACGGTCAAAAATGGAGCAAAAAGGGGATAATTTTTAGGCTTGAGATTTCACTTCTATGAAATGCTTCACACAATTTAAAACTTGGATGATAAAACTGGTTTTTGGTTAAATAAAAGTTACTGGTTAGATTTATATTCTGCAAACGGTGGCGGTTAAGGTGTCGTCACCTGCCGGGGCGCTGCGCTTGCCCGACCTACAACTAAACCTCCTGTAGGCCGGATAAGCGTAGCGCCATCCGGCATGAATGATGAATTAGCGGTGTGTTTTCCCTGGCATACGCGGGTCGTCTTTGTATTCCGCCGTGGCAATCCAGGCTGCGCAAAACAGGGTCAGACGAGCGAAGAAGTAGAAGAACGCCATCAATCCAAGCACGGAACCAAATGCCGCGCCTGACGGCGACTGCACCAGTGACGGCAGGGTATACGTCATGATCATTTTGATGACTTCAAACCCCAACGCCGCGATAAATGTACCGCGGATGAGCGCTTTCTTACGCGGTCGGTGACGCGGTAGCCGCCAGAAAATCCAGAAGAACAGCAAGTAGTTGGCGAAAATAGAGATGGTCAGGCCGATCAGTCGCCAGGCGGGCTTCAGCCATTCGATGCCGTCGAGATACAGCGCAGAGATAATCATCTGCTGGGCGGAACCGGCGATAGAGGTAATGGACAGGGTAACAATCAGCGCAACCAGTAAACCAATCAAGGAAACAAAATCACGCAGATATTTGACCCAAATTTTTTCCTGATCCTGCGGCGTACGTTCCCAAACATCCCGCGACTGGGCACGAATCGCTTCGCGCAGGTTCCCCATCCAGTTAATTCCGGAATAGAGCGCGATGCCCAGCCCTACCAAACCTACGGTAGTACGCTGCTGAACGGCGGTATTGATGGTGTTTTTCAGCGTAGAGGCGAGCGTCGGATCGCTGACGTTAAGCAGAATCTTGCTGAAGATGTCCTGCAACAGCGTAGGGTGCGAAGCGAGAATGAAACCCGCGGCGGCAAACGACACCATCAGGATTGGGATCATCGACAGAAACGAGAAGTAGGTAATGGCGGCGCCAAACTGATTTCCCATACGATCGTTAAACCGCTCTGCGGCACGAATAAGATGGGCGATGATGGGCTGACGTTGAATTTTATCGGCGAAGGTCAGAGCGGTTTTCAGCGCCTGGTTCGCTTTAGCGTTTTTCTCCGGCGCGGCGGAGGCTGGTTTATGTTCTGGCGTAGGGTGCTTTGCGTCTTGTTCCTGCGTCATCCGATCGGTTGTCCTTATTTTGTTCACTCATGACATTATAGCCTGCTCAGGGGCGCATCCTGAAAAATGGACTAATCCACATAGTCTTTCATTACGCCAGTCAGCCATTCCATAAACAGATGTACCCGGCGGGATAGGTTGCGCCGATGCGGATAAAGCAAAGAGACCGGCATTGGCTCGGCGCGATATTGCGGTAACACTTCGACCAGCGTACCGGCGCGCAGAGCATCACGCACGCCCACACGCGGCACCTGAATAATGCCCAGACCGGCAAGGCATGCTGCGTGATAGGTTTCGGTACTGTTTACCGTTAGCATGCCGCCAGTTTTAACCCATTGCGTGCCGTTTTCTGTCGCAACTTCGAAGCCTTGCGCACGTGTTCCCAAATTGACCGAGTAGTGCACCACTGCATGTGAGGCTAAATCCTCCAGGCTTTCCGGATAACCAAAGCGGGCGAGGTACTGCGGGCTGGCGCAGTTAATCTGCGTGAGTTTTCCCAGCGGGCGGGCAATCAGCCCTGAATCTTTCAGCGTACCCACGCGTACCACACAGTCGAAACCTTCGCGGACCAGATCCACCAGGCGGTCGCTGCTGCTGAGTTCGAGTTCCAGGCCTGGATACTGATGCAAAAAGCTCGGTAAGCGGGGCATCACCAGGTTTCTTGCGACACCGACCGGCATATCAACGCGCAGTTTGCCGCTGATGCTGGACGGATCGTGATGGAACAGCCCATCCAGCTCATCCAGATTACTCAACAGATCTTTCGCGCGTTCGTAATAGATCATGCCGTCTTGCGTGAGCTGAACGCGGCGGGTGGTGCGGTGCAACAACTGCGTGCCCAGATGATTTTCCAGAGCCTGGATCTGGCGCGATACGCTACCTTTAGGAAGTCCGAGGGTGTCTGCCGCGCGCGAAAAGCTCTCCAGTTCTGCGACGCGGATGAACAACTGCATTGCGTGAATTTTATCCATTCTTATGCCCTATTGTTGTTCTAAATGAAACAGTAATGCGCAGTTAGCAGTATTTATTGTTTTTCTATCACCTAATAAGCTTTGTCTCAATCTTCACAACACCTGAAATGAGGTTTCTTATGACGCAACGTATCGCATTGGTGACCGGTGGCGGTCGTGGACTCGGTAAAAACGCGGCGCTGAAGCTGGCGAGTAAAGGAATTGGTATTATCCTGACGTGGAACAGTAATGAAAAAGAAGCGCAGCAGGTTGTGGATGAAATTCGCCAATCTGGCGGTAAAGCGGCGGCATTGCCGTTGAATGTCGGGGATATTTCTACATTCCCTCAGTTTGTTCAACAGCTGCAGGAAACCCTACAAACGTATTGGCAATGTAACTCGTTTGATTATTTATTGAACAATGCCGGAATCGGCATTAACGCGCCGTATCCGGCATTTACCGAAGCGCAATTTGACCAACTTTTGAACATCCATTTTAAGGGCCCCTTTTTCCTGACGCAGAGCCTGCTACCGCTGATGAATAAAGGTGGTCGCATCCTCAATGTCTCGACCGGGCTAGCCCGCTTTGCGCTACCGGGTTACAGCGCATACGCAGCCATGAAAGGTGCGATGGAAGTGTTAACCCGTTATCAGGCCAAAGAGCTGGGAGAGCGCGGTATAACGGCGAATATTATTGCGCCTGGCGCAATAGAGACGGATTTTAGCGGCGGAAACGTGCGGGATAACGCGCAACTGAATGCGTACATTGCATCGCAAACGGCGCTGGGACGCGTTGGTTTGCCGGATGATATCGGCGATGCCATTGCTGCGCTGCTCAGCGATGAACTGGCCTGGATGACGGCACAGCGTATTGAGGTATCCGGCGGCATGTTCCTGTAATCGACAGTCTCTTACTCAGCCTTTGGAGCAATAGAAAACGGGCGCGCCATCATAGTTAAAAATATAGCTGGTGGCGTTTACCGGTATTATCTGAAATCTGATACCGCGATCGCGGTGCTGAAAGAAATCGGGGATGAACGTTCTGAAGAGTTCATTCTTCTTCGGGAGTGGATTTGTTTCATCAGAAACCATGATTACTTCCCCATCCTCATGCCAGTACTTAAATGTCACTTTATTACTAACGGACTGAGACTGAGCACCAACCTCTTTATATTCCCCCACAGCTTCATAGTTACCATTGCCATTATTAAGATTAAAATCCAGGATCATATCCAGTACCGAATTGTCATACACAATGGCGGTATGGATCTCACAGCTAAAATTCGCTCGCTGATGTTGAATATAACCGGTAGTCAATAGCGGCGCAGCAATCGCCAGACCAATCAGCGACCAGATTAAAAAACCCTTATTCATTTTCATTATATTGCTGCTTATAATAAATGGAGCGGCAACGTGTGGCGCTCTTTTGTGGGTTATTATCGCAAATTAACACCGTTACACCACGCTGCGCATGGTTGAGCGTTAAATAAGCATTCTCACCTTCACGACAGCTGAATGAATAGCGACCGGACAATGCTTCAAATGCGCTTTGGCTTTTGTCACGATCGTACCAGGAGGAAAAAACTTTGCATCCGTTCATTTGGCCAACAGGGTGATAGCGAACAAAAATGGGTTCATCATATTTCCACGTTTGATAAAGCACGCTACAAGAGAGAATAAACAGCAGGGCTGCTATCCAGTACGGCCACAAACGCTTTGGTGCTGTTTTAACGGTCTCGGAAAATGCTTCTGTTTGTTCAGATGATGGTGCGATTAAAATGGGGTCGGCAGATATTTTCTGCGGTTTAAGAAAATCGTCCCGCTCACCCGCGGCAACCCGGGCGATACACTTGAAGCCTGCCTTGGGCAGTGTTTTTACCACATCATCAGCCAGACCAGCCGCTTTCAATGCTTTGCGGATGGATGAAATCGTCTGGTAAAGCGCATTGGTTGTCACTACCGCTCCTTGCTTTTCCCATACGGCAGCGAACAGATAACGTTGTGTAAGCACTTCTCCATTGTGTTCAATCAGTTGTGCCAGGCATTCATTTACCGGGCCATGCAAAGTGACCGCGCGTTCTGGGTAACTCGCTAATGACCCAAGGCGGCGAAGTTCTGGTTCAAATATTACCGTTTCGTTTATCAGAAACACTTTATTCATGACTTGACCATTTGCGGCATCTTGGGCCGGATTGTCCACGATGTTTAACTGGCTTGAGCGCTAAACTTCTGATTCAGATTTTTAATTTTGTAAATCAAATAATTATCGTTATACCTGCCAGTGTGTTTCACGCGTTTCCCCCTCGAGTCGTGCGCTATGATTCATTATAAATCAAAAAATATCACTGCTTCTTGTGGCCGATTGCTCTTATCGTGGCGTTAATGGGAGAAAGGGAGTAGACCATGTAGCGAACCAGGGGGTTCAGGGGTTAATTCTTTAAAGTCAGATAAATTCGATATTAAAAGTTGAGTGTTCGATCGCTTATACGAAAACAGGGTACATACGCTGAAAATTTCTCATATGAAGAATAATAAACCGTGAATTTAATTTATAACTTCTAATCTACCATAAACGAATGCTAAACGACCGGTTCCTGATAGTACATCGGGTTGTGGATTGGAAAGCATTTATAGCAGCCATATAATCCACCACATAAACGGTATGGATTATCTCAACGCTTATATGTAGAGGTGCATGTTCGTCTTCATTTAACGTGGGTATAAGATATGGGCTATCGTCTATATGGATTTATGATCGGTGACGAAATTCATTTTGACATTTCTAATCGCCGACTGTATCGGCTTACAGGTAGCCATACAGAGAAAAGCCTCGCTTTTGCGTCAATCTATTTTAATGAAACAATGTTAAGGCTTTTCCTGTATTTATTAATGAATGCCAGGAGCCAGCCTGTAACGAAAGAAGAACTATTTGAAAAAATCTGGGAGGCGCACAGTCTGAGCCCCTCCACGCAAAGATTATGGCAGGTCCTGCACAATCTTAATAATAAACTCGGCCTGCTGGGCTTACCCCCGGATTTTATTCTTAACATAAGAGGGCGGGGGTATGTTATCAATTATCCTGATGTTATCCCCGTTTATTATAGAGTGAGCGAACTCCCGACTCATGCCGTTAGAAAAAGGGAGAAGACAGATAACCTGAGTGAGTGATGTCAACCCAGGTATTTGCCCTAAGCACGCAGGTGTGAGGGGCTTTTTTTTATCGTTATCTTTTCTATGTTTATTTTCTATTAATGTTCGTTAAATAGCATTGTTGTTCGGTATATACCGACTCTGGGGTAATATATGGGCATAATTAATCGCTTTACCAATTTAAAAGTCAGTAAGAAATTATTCTTTGGATTTTCAATCGTCCTGCTCGTTACACTTGCTATTCTGGTTTCAGGCTTGCTTGGTTTGGCGAATATCCAGGACAAAGTGAAAAAAAATGGGCATACCACCGATCTGTTTAACGCGCTGTCCGAGGTACGCCTGGGACGCACGAATTTTCAGTACACGCTGGACCAGAAATACCTGGATCAAATCAATGCCGCCACCAGACGCATGCAGGGTATTGCTGCTGATATGGATACATTGTCCTGGTCCCAGGAAGGGAAAAAGGCGCTGGATGATACGGTAAATGCAGTCAATAGCTACGTAGCGAGCCTTGAACCTTTTACGAAAGCGCTTTCTGAAAAGAAAATCAGCGAACAAAAACTGAATACCCAGGGACTGTGCGATAACTCTGAGCTGGCCTCAAAGCTGAGCCGGAATGGTACGCTGGATGCCCAACACGCGCTTGTTGCGGCCCAAATCGCATTTATTATGAGTGACATTGACTCACAGATGTCGCTGTATAAACAGCACCCGACAGAAGAGTTAATGAATGGGATCCGCAAACGTCTGGAGACAGCAAAGTCCGATACCGGGCAGTTGTTACCCATGGCTTCTGAAGAGCAAAAGGTCTGGTTGCAGTCCGGGCTTGAAGACATGCAGAGCGTAGCGGTAGAGCTGGTCAATTACAAAAGCGTTTGGGATCAACAGGCAGCGCTCTCCGATACCTTAACTGATAAAGCGATCACGCTGACTCAGGCGATTCAGACGTTATTTAGCATGCAGCAGAAAAAGGTCACCGATACGGTAGAGAGCGTGCAGTTGCAGATGGGCATCGTTGCCGTTATTGGTATAGCGTTGGGCGTCCTGCTGGCAATGGGGATTACTTTATCCGTTACCCGTCCGCTGAATGAAACCCTGCGCGTGGCTGAGCTTATCGCCAGGGGTGATTTAACCAGCACTCTAACCAGTACGCGTCGTGATGAGCCGGGTCTGCTCATGCAGGCGGTTTCCACCATGAACAGCAACCTGAAAAACATCATTAACGATGTGCGTGACGGCGTGGATAGTGTTGCCAGATCGTCCTCTGAAATTGCGGCGGGGAATATGGATTTATCGGCCCGCACTGAGCAACAGTCTGCCGCTGTGGTGGAAACTGCCGCCAGTATGGAAGAGCTTACCTCGACCGTCGCGCTGAACGCTGAAAATGCTAACCATGCGCGGCTGCTGGCGGATGAAGCCTCACAGAATGCGACGGAAGGAAGCACGATCTCACTGAAGGTGATCGAGACCATGAAGAGCGTGCGCGACAGTTCGCACCGTATTTCTGAAATCACCACCGTCATTAACAGTATTGCTTTCCAGACCAACATTCTGGCGCTCAATGCCGCGGTAGAAGCAGCCCGTGCGGGCGATCAGGGGAAAGGTTTCGCCGTGGTTGCGGCCGAAGTGCGTACTCTTGCCCAGCGCAGCGCTCAGTCAGCAAAAGAGATTGAAAACCTGATCAATGAGTCCGTGGTGTATGTGGATAACGGTTTTCACCTGGTGGAGAGCGCGGGCGTTGCGATGAACAGGATTGAGACTTCCGTGTCTCAGGTGCGCGACATCATGAATGAAATTGCCGCTGCGACCGATGAACAAAGCCGCGGGATCTCACAAATTGCGCAGGCTATGGCGGAGATGGATACCACCACCCAACAAAACGCCGCTCTGGTTGAAGAGTCTTCAGCGGCGGCCAGTTCGTTGGAGGATCAGGCCGTTCAACTTGAAAAAGTGGTATCGATCTTTCGCGTGTCGAACGATCAAACCGCCATTGCGCAAAACCATAAGGCAAAGGGTGTGAACACCGTCAGGGCGACCTCAATGGCACGTCCTTCCTCTAACGACCAGGATGACTGGGTCAAGTTCTGATGATTGCCGTGCGGCTGTTCTGGACAGGCTGCCGCACGCTTGAGGCTCGTGATGATTACCACAACCAGGCAACTCCCGACATTATTCTCTGACACAAGTATCTTGCTGACCCGCTGCCTTACCTGCGCACCGGTAAAAGTGTTAAAGACAGCCATCGCCCAACGCCAGTTCAGACCGGTGTATCAACCCATTTTTAACAGCCAGACGGGTAAAATCGCAGGTATTGAGGTGCTTGCCAGATGGACGCATCCCCAATATGGCACTATTCCTCCTGATGTCTTTATTCCCCTGGCGGAGGAGCATGGCCTTATCGTCTCGCTGACGCATCAACTTATCCAGCAAGTCATTGCCGACCTGCAGCCGCGGCTCCCTCTCTTCCCTAATGGACTTTACCTTAACCTAAATCTGAGTCCTGAAAACTGCCTCGATCCGCGCTTTGAGTCGGACGCTGTGGCGCTCATGCAAAAGCTTGCCCCGGGTCAGGTTCAACTGGTTATCGAAATTACCGAAAGACGCCCTCTACACTTTACCCCCCAGCTAAGTGAGTGGTTTGCCTCGTTGAGAAAATCCAATATCGCCGTGGCGTTAGATGATTTCGGGACGGGATACTCGAATCTGTGTTACCTCCACGCGCTGGAACCGGAGTTTATTAAGATAGACAAACTGTTTGTCGGCCAGATTGGTGAGGGGGGTGATACCAGGATTGTCGATACGCTTATTGAGTTGGCGCAGAAGATGGGTCTGCGAATGATTGCCGAGGGCGTTGAGACTCAGGCTCAGGCCGATTATCTGCGCGTAAAACGCTGTGATTTTTTACAAGGGTATTATTTATGCAGACCCGTTCCACTTGAAGATCTGATCGGAGTGATGCAATCGCCCGCAATCTTTAGTGTCGATTGATATAGCAATACTGCCTGGGGAAACTACAGGTGATGATCAATTGATGCGACATTTCATTTTGTAACATCTTTGTCTGTTACTGTGCATTCCTTATTTTTGGCTAAGAATATAGACTTCAAAAAAATAATATTAACATTCTAATTTCGGACATCAAATATTAAGACTTTCCCTAATATCCGAAACTGTTTTTGTTCCTTTGTATGATCCTTCGGATTGAGCTGTAACTATTCATAACTTCTGCTTCTTTCTTCCCCGCCTATCGGTAAAATGGCCCCCGCCAAATGGTGACTTCTTATTTTATCCTATGGGTAATACCCTTCCACATGTTAAGGCTAATATCCTGTTCGGATGGAGATAAATAATGCAGGTAGTAATGTTTGACAGGCAGTCAATATTTATTCATGGAATGAATGTAAGTTTGCAGCAACGTATTCCAGGAGTGGATGTTCAGGGTGTCAGTCAGACAGATGAGCTTTGGTTGATGCTGGAAGATAAACCCGAGGCATTAGTTATGTTGGATGGCGACCTTGATGCTGAGTTCTGCTGTAGCTTGCTGCAACAGATAGCAGAACGCTTTGCGACGGTGAAAGTGCTGGTAACCGCAACGGATTGCCGTAAAAAATGGCTGCAAGAGGTCACTAAACTGAACGTGCTGGCCATTGTTCCGCGCGATTCTGACGCGGAAACCTTTACGCTGGCCCTCAATAGCGTCGCGATGGGTATGATGTTTATCCCCAGAGATTGCATAACCGCTACCGAAAGCGGTGGGCAAAATATCAGATTACTCAGTGCGCGTCAGCGGGAGATATTGACCATGCTGGCCGCCGGAGAATCTAATAAACAAATTGGTCGACTGTTAAATATCAGTACCGGAACGGTAAAAGCCCATCTTGAATCGTTGTACCAGCGCCTGGAGGTAAAAAATCGTACCCAGGCGGCAATGATGTTAAACAACACTATTTACTAGGAATATATTTCACAGTCAGGATGTTTCTGGCTGTGAAATAGACTCCGGCCAGATCTTTTTAGCGCAAAATCGGGTAATACTCACGCTGAATATCCACGTAATTAATGCTTCTAGCTGAAACCTGTCTTTTATTTGCGGCATTTCCTTATGGATGAATGCCTCGCAGATACTCATATCTGTAAGCAGCAATGCTTCTGCCTGCATCACTGTAATTGGAGTATCAAAGGATTCATTGGCGGAGATTTCATGCCCGTAGCCAATGACCCAGATGCCTTTTTTGTCCTGATACTTTTCCAGCGACAGGCCCTGCCATTGCTTAATAAATGCAATACAAGCGGGCGTGAAATGCGTCGAACGCAGCGACATAATAATCTCTGTGCAAAGAGACCTATTCTAAAAAAAACACGCCGTTACGCTAGTTGCCTTACAGCCAGTATTTACCGCAAAACGACCTATGCCGTGGGCGGCTGATATTCCTGTTTTAGCAGTCCAAAAATCCAGTCATCGTGCCAGGTTGTTGTAGCCAGTAGCTTGCGCGTAGCGTGCCTTCGTGAATGAACCCAATCTTTTCCAACAGACGCCGTGAGGCTTCGTTTCCTGCGGTGACACAGGCTGTCAGTCGCCGCAGACCGCCACTGGAAAATGCGTATTCACATACGGCATGCAGAGATTCAGCGCCATAACCTTTACCCTGCGCCTCTGGGGCGAGCAGAAAGCCAACCTCGGCACATCCATTGCTATCTTGAATATATCCGGTCACGCCAAGCGGTGCTCCCGATGTCTTATCGCACAGGACCAGACATAGCCAGTGCGGGCTGCCGGGAAACCATTCAGGTAAGCGGGAGTTGAAGGCTGTCCGTATCTCCTCTTCAGTACGTGGGTCAGCGACAAAGCGCATCACATCTGGGTTCTGCTGTAGCGTTAAGAAGAACGTCCAGTCATTTTCTGTCAGTGGGCGGCAGAGCAGACGCGATGTTTGCAGTACAGGCACAGGCTTATCTCCAGAATAAATTTCAATGATTGTGCGGAAGTCACTGTAAAACTTATTTATTTGCTATATGAATGTGTTCTAGTCTACATCGGCACAGCGTAGCGTTTAAAAAAGATAATTACATACCATGGTGAGGCCGCACGTTTTGGGTCCTTTTAGGGAAGATGATGACCAATAGCGCGTTACAAGCGACATGTACACCCTTTGAACATTGTCTGGGGATTATCCGCCAGGCGTCGGTAGAAATATTACTGCTGTTAGGCGTACATGTCGCAGAAGGCAAGGACCCACGGTGGTTTCTCGAACAACTGGATCAGGCACGACTGAATCTGGGCGGCTGGGGAGCTGTCGCCAGACGGTTGCAGATGAATGATGCGCAATTGAGCCAGTTCACTCTGCGGCTACGTCATCTTCAACAGAGTGTACCCCAATATGAAAATGGTCAGGACGTCAGTGAAAACCAGCTGATTTCAGCGCTGCGCTTTGTGGCCTCTCTGGAACAATTACGCCAGCAACAGCCCATCCTGAAGTATCAAACCGAAATTGCACCTGTGGAGCCGGATGCTCAGATGCGGGCGCAGCGTCAACTTCGCGCAATAGAATTAACCCTCAAATCACTGATTGCGCAGGTATGGCCGGATCAACATCCTCTCAACAGCTTTCTGAAACAGCACTTTGGCGGTGAACGCTTGCGTCGTTGGCTAAAGTTGGGCGAAGGACGAGATGCGCTGGACGGTATGATGTTTAGCGAGCTGGCGCTGATGGTCGTCGATAAGAAGTTATTCGTTCGCCACTTTACGCAGATTTATAACGATACCTCGGTGCTCATGTCATTTGTTGAGCCGCGTATCACGCTACGCATGTTTTTGGATGATTGCCGCCTGGCTCGTAACTGCGTTATCGCGCAGCAGCCACTGACGTCGGTACAACTGATGTTGCTGGACTATCAGTACCGACAGATAACTCATCCTGTGCAACGGGCATTTGAAGAACGGCGTACGCGCATTAACCCTGCGTCGTATCTGGAATCTGATGAGGCCATGGTCCGCCAGTTTTGGGAAACGGCAAAGCAAAAAGACGAGCAAGCGGGAGGCGATAAGCATGAAATCGCAGACAGTATTGATCCGCCGGAAAAGCGGGCCAAGCGCACGGCGGAAGAACGTGAACAGCTGATTTCCGGCATGTTGTGGGTAGCGGTCGGCGTGATGGTGCTGGCGATTTCGCTGGGTGCGTTCTGGTTATTTACTTCGCCAGCTCCACAGGCGTCATCCGGACAGTCCGTTGAAATTGTGCAGGAGGAACCGCGACGTGACGCCCCCAGCGCACGGGAGGCGGTAACCCGAATGGGCATCACCTGGGATGCCTTTAACATGCGGGCGGCTATCGATCGCAATGACATCCGCGTGACGTCACTGTTTCTGCAGGGCGGGATGGACTGGAAGCTGGCGTGGACGGAGCAGGCGTTTTCGGCGGGCAATACTGAAGTGTTGAGACTGCTGCTGCGTTACCCTTCGCAGATGGACGAAAGCAAACCATGCCGACAGTTTATGACCACGCTCAGCCATGCGATGTCGAATGGGGCATCGCTCACTTCGCTGCATAAAAGTTATCTGCAAAGTTTTTGTTCCGTGCCTGCGGTTGTTGCGCGTCAGCAATATGATCTTGAGCAGGCCGAGCTGCGTGTTCGCGCCCAGCCAAGCCCTGAGAACAAGAAATGGCAGAAAATTCACGCCGAGCTGTACGATGCGATTAACTGACAACCTGATGACTCAGACCGTCAGCCGCTAGGGTTCGCCATACAAACCGATAAGTCGGCGCACCACGCCATTTGTCCAGCCAAATCCGTCCTGCAACGGATATTCCCCGCCGCCGCCTTCGCGCGGCGCTGCGTCGGCTATGTGGTATTTTTCGATAAGCTTGTGGTGTTCCTGATAAAAGAGATTCACCGTTTTCAACCAGTTACGGGCGATTTCATCCCCGAGATGGTCGTCACCGTACAGTTTGAAGCCCTGGATCGCCATCCACTGCAGCGGCGCCCAGCCGTTGGGTTTATCCCACTGTTCCCCGGTTTCATGCTCCGTGGCTAAAATGCCACCGGGCGTTAGCAGGCGACTGCGAACCGCGTTAGCAAGCCGGTCGGCTTGTTCATGCGTTGCCATCCCGACATACAGCGGCACAATACTGGCGGCAGAGAACAGGGCCATTTGTTCGCGCCGCCAGTCGTAATCGCGATAGCAGCCGTTTTCATCGTCCCAGAGATAGCGGTTTACCGCATCGCGACGGTCACTGGCTTTCTGGCGAAACTGCGCTTCCGTTTCTTTGTCACCTTTCAGCGCGGAAATATTGGCGATAGTGCTTTCCAGCTTGTAGAGGAACGCGTTCAGGTCAATCGGGATGAACTGCGTGGTGCGTATGCTGGCAAGGCGACCTGCATCGCGTAGCCAGCGCGAGGAATAATCCCAGCCAGAGGCCGCGCCTGCGCGTAAATCCCGATACACTTCATTGGGCGGGCGACCCGAATGCTTGGCGGTCTCGACGTCTTCAAGCCATGATTCATCGCGCGGCGTATCACGATCGTCCCAATAGCGGTTAAGTAGAGAGCCGTCCGACATTCTGATCACGTGGCGGTAGGCCTGGTTGAGCACCAGGGAATCGGCGCCATCCATCCAGAATGCGTACTCCATTTTTAAATGATCAAGGTAACGACGCGCGCCGCGTACGCCATCCTCTTCAAACAGTTCCACCATCAGCGCAAAGACCGGCGGCTGTGAGCGACTCAAATAGTAAGTACGGTTGCCGTTCGGGATGTGACCATAGTTTTCAATCATCCAGGCAAAGTTATCCGCCATACACTTCAGCAGATCTTCGCGGCCGCTCTCTGCCAGACCCAGCATGGTAAAGTAGGAATCCCAGTAGTAGGTTTCGCTAAAGCGTCCGCCAGGCACAATGTATGACTGCGGTAACGCCAGTAGCGAGGACCAGGGAATGTGATCCTGCGGCTCGCGCGTCAGCACCGGCCACAGTTGATCAATATGTTCTTTCAGCGAACTTTCCGGGTCAGAAACGTATTCGCTGGAGGGCGTTTCCGGGAGCCAGAAATGGTTCTCGACGAAGCGTCGCAGATCGAAGTCCCGATGGCGTTTAACCTTGCGATAACGGATTAAAATGTCGAGCGGGTCCATTCTGGGCGCACAGTCAGGGAAGGTTTTGCTATCCGCAAACAGTTTGGATGACTGGACGTGTTCGAACAGTTCGAGATAACGATCGGCAGGGGTTAACGCATCTGAAGCGGGAAGCCCTTCAATCATCTCCGGCTCAGGCTCCGCCTCAATCATTTCATCCAGCTTTAACTCGCACGGATCCATTTCATAAAGCAGATCGATGTCGATCGTCATTTCTTCAGAAGGGGCGTGGGGTAGTTTCTGGTTGAGCATAATGAGAAAGACCTCCGATGGACGTTGAAAGATTAAGGCTATTGCCCGGTCGTCAGTTAAGCGTAGACATTCGCTTCGGTGTCGGGTGAGTAAAGCGTGCGGTTGATCACGTTTTAATGCTGAGCAAAATTTAAAAAATCAGACTATCCCAATGAAAATAATGAATAATTCATAGTTTTGCATGATCTGAATATATTCCATTTTCAGAGCATTCGATTGCAACGAGGTGTGAACAGAGACAGGTAACGTCTTATCTCTATAATAGGCGCAGGCTATTCTATTGATAGTTCTCCCCCATGTAATTGCTTGATACTTATCAAAATAGTAATTCCCTCATTTCCTATGATGGTCAGGTCTGACAAAGACTGTGCATTAATTATTCTAATTTTCTGGGTCACAATAACTCACAACGGTGAGGGTAAAAATAATGAAAATCATTACCCGTCTTACCGCGATAGCCATAGCTGGCATCGCGATTTGTTATTTTGGATTATCCGGTTATGTGTGGTATCACGATAATCAACGTAGCAAACAGGCAGATGTTCAGGCCTCTACGCTGGAAGAAAATAATAAAGTATTAGGTTTTTTACGCGAAAAAGGATGCGATTATTGTCACACGCCTTCAGCTGAATTACCTTTCTATTCTTCTTTCCCTGTCGCTAAGCAGTTGATGAATTACGATATTCAACTGGGATACAAATCATTCAATCTTGAAGCCGTTCGTGCGGCGCTGGTCGCAGATAAACCCGTTTTGCAAAGCGACCTGAATAAAATTGAATGGGTGATGCAATACGACACCATGCCGCCAACGCGATACACCGCGCTGCACTGGGCTGGCAAGGTAAGCGATACGGAGCGAGCAGAGATCCTGGGCTGGATTGCGAAACAGCGTGAGCAGTATTACGCCAGTAACGATACCGCCACGCAGCATCGTAATGAACCTGTGCAGCCGATACCGGAAAGCATCCCGACTGATGCCCGCAAAGTGGCGCTAGGCTTTACGCTTTACCACGACCCGCGTATTTCAGGTGACAGCACGATTTCTTGCGCGCATTGCCACGCCCTGAATGCAGGCGGCGTGGATGGCCGGAAAACGTCGATCGGCGTAGGCGGCGCAGTTGGCCCGATTAATGCGCCGACGGTGTTTAACTCGGTCTTCAACGTTGAACAATTCTGGGATGGTCGTGCGCCAACATTGCAGGCGCAGGCAGGCGGCCCGCCGTTGAATCCTATCGAGATGGCGTCTAAATCCTGGGATGAAATTATCCAGAAACTAGACAAGGATCCGCAACTCAAGCAAGAGTTTATCGCGGTTTATCCGCAGGGATTCAGCGGGGATAATATTACCGATGCGATTGCTGAGTTTGAGAAAACGCTAATTACGCCAAATTCGCCGTTTGATAAATGGCTACGCGGCGATGAAACGGCGTTAACTGCTCAGCAAAAACATGGCTATCAGTTGTTTAAAGATAATAAGTGTGCGACCTGTCATGGCGGTATTATTTTAGGCGGACGCTCATTCGAACCTTTGGGTTTGAAAAAGGACTTTAATTTTGGCGAGGTCACTGCCGCAGATATTGGCCGCATGAACGTCACTAATGAATTACGTGACAAGCTGCGTCAAAAAGTCCCAGGCTTGCGTAACGTTGCGCTGACCGCGCCTTATTTCCATCGCGGTGATGTGCCTACGCTCGACGGTGCGGTAAAACTGATGCTGCGTTATCAGGTAGGTAAAGAACTGCCGCAGGAAGATATCGACGATATCGTGGCGTTCCTCGAAAGCTTAAACGGCGTGTATACGCCATATATGCAGGGTAAATAAGAGAAAACCGGATGGTAAAGCGCCATCCGGTTTTTTATTGCTTAACGCATGGTAACGAACTCTTCTGCCGCCGTTGGGTGAATCGCAACGGTGTTATCAAAGTCTTTCTTGGTTGCGCCCATTTTCAGCGCGACCGCGAAGCCTTGCAGCATTTCATCCATTCCAAAACCAATGCCGTGAATACCGACAATTTTCTCTTCCGGACCGACGCAAACCAGTTTCATGCGGCACGGCTGACGATGTGAGGTGACAGCGGTATACATCGCGGTAAACGATGATTTATACACTTTCACCTGGTCATCGCCGTGCTGTTCACGAGCCTGCTGCTCGGTCAGGCCCACGGTGCCAATTGGCGGATGGCTGAAGACCACGGTCGGGATGTTGCTGTAGTCCAGATGCTCGTCCGGCTTGTTGTTAAACAGACGCTCAGACAGGCGACGGCCCGCGGCAACGGCAACCGGCGTTAGCTCAACGGCGCCGGTATTATCGCCGACGGCATAAATACCCGGCACGCTGGTATTCTGGAATTTATCAACGACGATGTAGCCTTTTTCGTTGGTTTTCACGCCGGTAACAGCCAGGTTGAAATTATCGGTGGCTGGTTCACGACCAATTGCCCAAATCAGGCAGTCTACCGTTTCGCTACGACCATCTTCCAGTTGCAGGGTCAGGCTGCCGTCAGCGTTTTTAACGACCGCTTTCGGAATCGCGTGAGTATGCAGAGTCGGGCCTTCGGCGTTCATCACCTCAACCAGCGTGTCGACGATCATCGGGTCAAAGCTACGCAGCGGCGCGTGTTTACGCACGAACAGATGCGTTTGAGCACCCAGGCCGTTAATCACGCCAGCCAGTTCAACGGCGATATAGCCTGCGCCAACAACGGCCACGCGTTTTGGCAGCGCGGGCAGTTCAAAGAAACCATCGGAATCGATACCGTATTCCACACCCGGAATGCTCGGATGGCTCGGGCGACCACCGGTGGCAATCAAAATATGATCGGCAGTAATGGTTTCACCGTTTACTTCAATGGTTTTGGCATCCACAAAGCGGGCAAAGCCTTTGATCACATCGACATTATTTTTGCCCAGCACGTTGTCGTACGAAGTATGAATGCGGTCGATATAAGCGGTACGCGTGGCGATCAGTTTATCCCAGTCGAACTTATTGATGGTGGTGTCGAAACCGTAATCCGGACCGTACATGTGGATCGCTTCGCGGACCTGTGCGGCATGCCACATCACTTTCTTCGGTACGCAGCCAACGTTAACGCAGGTGCCGCCCAGCTCTTTGGCTTCAATCAGTGCGCATTTCTGGCCGTACATTGCTGCACGGTTAATGGAGGCAATACCGCCGCTGCCGCCGCCAATAGCGATGTAATCATAGTGCTTGGTCATGACCGCTCCTTTATGTTCATTGTAGGGCGGAGAAGCGTTACGCCATCCGCCAAAATATTCGCGATTGTATACCTGATATTAAAAGGTTCCACCGATGGCTGCGATTACTCCGGCACGATCCAGCTTACTGAAGTATGCCCGGTTCCTGCCGGGACCAGTTTGCTGTGTAGCCACGGCAGGACGTTGTTCATCTGCTGCTCCAGCTTCCATGGCGGGTTAATCACAATCATGCCGGATGCCGTCATGCCACGCTGATCGCTGTCCGGGCGTACCGCCAGCTCAATTTGCAGAATTTTGCGGATGCCGGTGTCTTCCAGATCGTGGATCATGCGCTTGATTTGTTGGCGCAGAACCACCGGATACCACAACGCATAGGTGCCGGTCGCGAAACGTTTGTAGCCTTCGTTAATCCCGGTCACTACTGCCTGGTAGTCGCTTTTGATTTCGTATGGGGGATCGATAAGGATCAACCCACGACGGGAAACCGGCGGCAATTTTGCTTTCAGCTGCTGATAACCATCGGCTTTGGCCACGCGAGCGCGCTCATCTTTCTGGAATTCGCCGCGCAGCAGAGGGAAGTCGCTCGGGTGCAGTTCAGTTAATTGCAGGCTGTCCTGTTCGCGCAGCAGCTGGCGAGCAATTAACGGAGAGCCCGGGTAGTAGCGCAGCTGACCGCTACGGTTGAAGTGCTGCACCACGCCAATGTAGGGCTCCAGTTCGGCAGGCAAATCGTCCTGCTGCCAGATGCGGGCGATCCCTTCCAGATATTCACCGGTACGTTCGGCATGCTCACTGCTCAGCTGATAACGGCCAGCGCCAGCATGGGTGTCCAGATAGAGAAACGGTTTTTCTTTCTCTTTGAGCGACTCGATGATCAGACTCTGAACGGAATGTTTAAGGACGTCGGCGTGGTTGCCTGCGTGATAACTGTGGCGATAACTGAGCATGGGTAATGAAATTCCGCTGAAATGACGATTTGCCACAGTTTACAGCAGATCGGCACAGATTACCCGTAGGCCCGGTAAGCGCAGCGCTACCGGGCGTCTTTCCGTCACGGTTAGCATTGAAATCCTCTACACTTAACCCCATTGTACAAATTAATATGCACAGCGCCGGATACGCGCTTCATTCACTCTTTTCAACAGGACCGCGCTAATGACCAATCCATTGCTGACTCCCTTCGAACTGCCGCCGTTTTCTAAAATTCAGCCTGAGCACGTTGTGCCTGCCGTTACTAAGGCGCTGAATGATTGCCGCGAAAACGTTGAGCGCGTGGTTGCGCAGGGCGCGCCGTACACCTGGGAAAACCTCTGCCAGCCGTTGGCGGAAGTTGACGATGTGCTGGGGCGTATTTTCTCTCCGGTTAGCCATCTGAACTCGGTGAAAAACAGCCCGGAACTGCGTGAAGCCTACGAACAAACGCTGCCGCTGCTGTCTGAATACAGCACCTGGGTTGGACAACATGAAGGCCTGTACAAAGCGTACCGCGATCTGCGTGATGGCGATCATTACGCCACTCTGAACACTGCACAGAAAAAAGCGGTTGATAACGCGCTGCGCGATTTTGAGCTTTCTGGTATTGGTCTGCCGAAGGAAAAACAGCAGCGCTATGGTGAGATCGCTACCCGCCTGTCTGAGCTCGGCAACCTGTACAGCAATAACGTCCTCGATGCTACGATGGGCTGGACTAAGCTGGTGACCGACGAAGCAGAACTTGCCGGGATGCCGGAAAGCGCGCTGGCCGCCGCAAAAGCCCAGGCTGAAGCCAAAGAGCAGGAAGGCTATCTGTTAACCCTGGACATCCCAAGCTACCTGCCGGTGATGACCTACTGTGATAACCAGGGACTGCGTGAAGAGATGTATCGTGCTTACTCCACGCGCGCGTCTGACCAGGGGCCAAACGCGGGCAAATGGGACAACAGCCCGATAATGGAAGAGATCCTCGCGCTGCGTCATGAGCTGGCACAGCTGCTGGGCTTTGAAAGCTACGCCTTTAAATCTCTGGCTACCAAAATGGCGGAGAACCCGCAGCAGGTTCTCGACTTCCTGACCGACCTGGCGAAACGTGCCCGTCCGCAGGGTGAGAAAGAGCTGGCCCAATTGCGCGCCTTCGCGAAAGCGGAATTTGGTGTTGATGACTTGCAGCCGTGGGATATCGCTTACTACAGCGAGAAACAAAAACAGCACCTCTACAGCATCAGCGATGAGCAACTGCGTCCATACTTCCCGGAAAACAAAGCCGTGAACGGCCTGTTTGAAGTGGTTAAACGTATTTATGGCATCACCGCTAAAGAGCGCACCGATGTTGACGTCTGGCATCCGGAGGTTCGCTTCTTCGAGCTGTACGACGAAAATAACGAGCTGCGCGGCAGCTTCTATCTTGATCTGTATGCCCGTGAACATAAACGCGGCGGGGCGTGGATGGACGACTGCGTCGGCCAGATGCGTAAAGCCGACGGCACATTGCAAAAGCCGGTCGCCTACCTGACCTGTAACTTTAACCGCCCGGTGAACGGTAAACCTGCGCTGTTTACCCACGATGAAGTGATCACCCTGTTCCACGAATTTGGCCATGGTCTGCACCATATGCTGACCCGTGTCGAAACCGCGGGCGTTTCCGGTATCAACGGTGTGCCATGGGATGCGGTCGAACTGCCGAGCCAGTTTATGGAAAACTGGTGTTGGGAGCCGGAAGCGTTGGCGTTTATCTCTGGTCACTTTGAGACCGGTGAACCGCTGCCGAAGGAACTGCTGGATAAAATGCTGGCGGCGAAAAACTACCAGGCGGCACTGTTTATTCTGCGTCAACTGGAGTTCGGTCTGTTTGATTTCCGTCTGCACGCGGAATTTAACCCGCAGCAAGGGGCTAAAATCCTCGATACGCTGGCGGAAATTAAAAAGCAGGTCGCCGTGGTGCCGGGGCCGACCTGGGGCCGCTTCCCGCATGCCTTCAGCCACATTTTTGCTGGTGGCTACGCGGCGGGTTACTACAGCTATCTGTGGGCCGACGTACTGGCGGCGGATGCTTTCTCTCGCTTTGAAGATGAAGGGATTTTCAATCGTCAAACCGGACAATCGTTCCTCGATAACATCCTCACCCGTGGCGGTTCTGAAGAGCCGATGGAACTGTTTAAGCGCTTCCGTGGCCGCGAGCCACAGCTGGATGCAATGCTGGAGCATTACGGGATCAAAGGCTGATTTACCCGTCATACTTCAAGCTGCCTCTTCGGCAACTGCGCTCACTCACCCTGGTCACGTACTATTTGTACGTTCCCAGGGATTCCTTCACTTGTTGTCTTGATGCAACTCGAATTATTTAGGGTAAAGCGGAATTGAAAATCTGCTTAATTGATGAAACAGGCGCCGGAGACGGCGCCTTATCTGTTCTTGCCGCCCGCTGGGGACTGGAACACGATGAAGATAACCTGATGGCGCTGGTGATGACGCCGGAACATCTGGAACTACGCAAACGTGATGAACCCAAACTCGGCGGTATCTTTGTTGATTTCGTGGGCGGAGCGATGGCCCATCGGCGTAAGTTTGGCGGTGGTCGCGGTGAAGCGGTGGCGAAGGCTGTCGGCATTAAAGGCGATTACCTGCCGGATGTGGTCGATGCAACCGCAGGGCTGGGGCGCGATGCGTTTGTACTGGCCTCGGTAGGCTGTCGTGTACGGATGCTGGAACGAAACCCAGTGGTTGCCGCGCTGCTCGATGATGGTCTGGCGCGCGGCTACGCCGACCCGGAAATCGGTCCGTGGCTGCAGGAACGTTTACAGCTGATCCACGCGTCGAGTCTGACGGCGTTAACCGATATCACGCCGCGCCCGCAGGTGGTGTACCTCGACCCGATGTTCCCGCATAAGCAGAAAAGCGCGCTGGTAAAAAAAGAGATGCGTGTGTTTCAGTCGCTGGTGGGGCCGGACCTGGATGCGGATGGCCTGCTGGAGCCTGCGCGTCAGTTAGCCACTAAACGTGTGGTGGTGAAGCGCCCGGACTACGCGCCGCCGCTGGCGGATGTCGCCACGCCGAACGCGGTAGTCACGAAAGGGCATCGGTTTGATATCTACGCCGGGACGGCATAGTTTGTTGGTCTGTGTGCTGAATCGCCTGATGCGCTGCGCTTATCAGGCCTACGACAGCGTGTCTTTGTAGGCCGGATAAGGCGTTAGCCGCATCCGGCATGGTGCGCTTATCAGGCCTATGGCAGCGTGTCTTTGTAGGCCGGATAAGGTGTTAGCCGCATCCGGCATTACCCATTAAACAAACGGTGCCAGCGGATCGGCAATTTCAAATGCTACTGCACGATCTGCTTTCGGCGGATAAATCAGCTCGCTGACAATCGACACCTTCAGCTTCTTCGCTTCTGCGCGCGTCAGTTTCACCTGCTGGTCCCATCCTTCGCTATACACCGCACCCCAGGCACCGAGATCCAGACAAGTGACGTAGTTTTCCTGACGATATGGCAGTGGTGTTACGTTTAACAGGTCCGCCGCGGCGTTATTACCGGCAAATTTACCCAACAAAATAGCGTGCTGACAGGTCATCAGCGCATGGTTGCCTTTGTCGTCGGTGGCGGCATAGGCGACATCGCCAGTGGCGTAGATATCATCGTGACCCACAACCTGCAGATTGGCATTCACATGCAGACGGCCCTGGCGATCGCGCGGGGCGTTAATCTGTGCTGTCAGGCCATTGGCCTGCACGCCGACGGTCCAGATAACCGTCTGAGAGGCAATCACCTGCCCATCTTTCAGCGTGACGCCGGAGGCATCCACGCTTTCTACTTCCGCATTGACCAGCCACTCGACGCCCAGTTCAGCAGAGGCTTCGATAATCACGTCACGTAATTCCTGGCTCCAGCGTCCGCCTGGCTGAGCACCGCGTTCAACTACGACAACTCTGGTCTTAGAATCAGCGCCCAATATTTCGCGCAAACGACCCGGCAATTCCAGCGCCATTTCAATCCCGGTAAAGCCGCCGCCGCAGACCACCACGGTATTGCGAGCCTCACTTTCCGGTTGTAATGCCAGATCTTTAATGTGCTGCTCCAGTACGGCGGCGCTTTCAAGTTGGTCGAGGTCAAACGCGTGCTCGGCGGCACCGGCGACGGCGTCGCGGTTTACATGACTTCCGCTGGCGAGCACCAGGCGGTCGTAGCGGCGCAGATGAATGTCACCGTTGGCATCTTTCCAGCTCACCTCTTTAGAGTCCGGGAGGATTTGCTCGACGTGACCTTGCAAGAAGTTGACGCTGGTAACGTCAAACAGCGGTTGCAGCGGTGCGACCAGCGTATGAACGGCGTTTTCATAAAAACGTGGGCGGACACGTAGCTCTGGCTGTGGGGCAATTACTGTAATATCAATGGCCTGCTGATGTTTATCCGCCAGTCGCGCGGCGCTTAATGCTGCCCACATACCGGCAAAGCCGGCGCCCACGATCAGAATTTGTTTACGCATTGGGTTTTTCTCACTGGTGACTACGAATTATTTACTCGGATTTTATTTGTCGTAGTTAAGGATTGCAATGCGATCGAGCTCCTTTTTACCTAAAAGGTTGAGAGTTTTTGAATATCTATTTGATAAATATATATTTAAAGTTTTATTTTGCAGGCGGGTTATTTTGCTGTCTGGAATGAATGAGATGAAAAAGCTACAATAAACTCAGATTCATTTTGGCTGAGATAAGAGAATGGCATTCTACAGTTCTGGGGTTGAGTACGGCATTCATAGCCTGATGTGTATGGTCGACAGTAAGGGCGACGCGCGGGATATGAGCGTGCGGGAAATTGCCGAGCTGCAAAGCGTGCCATATGACTATCTGGCGAAAATTTTTACTCGTTTGTCGAAAGCGGGTCTGGTGCGCAGCATTGAAGGCAAGGGCGGCGGTTTCCAGTTAGCTAAACCCGCTGAACACATCACGGTGCTGGATGTGGTGAATGCTATTGATGGCGATAAGCGCATCTTTGAATGTCGTGAAATTCGCCAGCGGCTGGCGGTATTTGAGGAGCATCCACCTGAGTGGGCCTGTGAAGGCATTTGTGGCGTGCGTTCGGTAATGGACATGGCCCAGCAGCGAATGGAAGAAGCGCTCGGCCAGCATACGATTCTCGATTTGGCGCGCAAAATGTACCGTAAAGCACCGGACACCTTTGTGGTGGAAGTGCAGGAGTGGATAGACGCTCGCAAAGGGTAATGATCGAAAATGCCCGATGGCGCAAAGCGATCGGGCTTGTTGAATGTAGGCCGGATAAGGCGTAAGCCGCATCCGGCACTGAGTATTACTGTTCGGTACTTGGCGTATTAATCATGCGGTTCAGCCATGGCACCATAATCGCCATCACGACCGTTACTGCCAGGGTGACCAGGCCAATCTTACTGAAGACGTTGGTGTAGATAGGCAGCGTTTGCAGTGGGTCGGTGATGTTCTCTGGTACGGCGGTGAACGTGGCGACATAACCCCCCATCAGGAAGGCCGCAGCCTGCGTCAGGAACCACATCCCGAGAATGAAGCCCATCAGGTGTTGTGGCACGAGAGCGGCGACCATCGCCAGTCCCAGGGCGCTAATCAACAGTTCACCCAGGCTCTGGAACAGATACACCAGCACGATAAACCATGGCGACGTCAGCCCTTGCGCATCGGCAAACCACATCCCGGCAGCGGCGGCCGTCAGGAAGCCCAATGAGCACAGGAACATACCGAGCGTAAATTTCATCGGCATGGTCAGGTCTTTGCCTTTGTTGCCCAGACGGGTATAGATTGCGGCCAGTACCGGACTCGCCAGTACCACCCAGAACGGGTTCAGCGCCTGGAAGCTCACCGGGTTAATGGCGAAACCAAGAATTTCATGGTGTACGTTATTGATCGCAAAGAAGTTCAGCGATGTCGGCATCTGCGCGTACAGCACGTAAAACACCACCGCTTCCAGCATCAGGATAAAGGCCACGAACATCTTGTTGCGCCCGGTTTTATCCAGTTTGAATGCCTGACGGAAGAAGATAATGGTGACAGCAATCGACAGGACGATCAGCACCAGGTTGGCAACCTGCACGTTGTGCATCAGCCAGGCGCAGATAAATACCATCACTACCGTACCGGCCAGCACGCACAACAGGTTACGGAAATTCAGCGGTTTATGGTCAGGTTCAGAACCGATGTCCTTCACCATTCCACGGCAGGCAAAGTAGACCAGCAGCGCGACGATAAGCCCGGCCCCGCACAGGTTGTAGGTCACAGCGTAGCCAAACTTATCGGCAATCACCGGTGCCAGCGACAGCGACAGCAGCGAACCGATATTAATCGACATATAAAACAGGGTGAAAGCCCCGTCCAGACGGGCATCTTTTGGTGGATAGCATTTGGACAGCAGGCTTGCCGGGTTGGCTTTAAACAGCCCGTTACCGACGGCAATAGTACCCAAAGCAATAAAGATCAGATCCGGCTTGAGCAGCGACATCCCGGTCATGAAATAGCCGATTGCCAGCACAATGGCACCGAGTACCAGCGTGCGCTTGGTGCCTAACAGGTGATCGCCGACGTAGCCGCCGATCGAGATCAGGCCGTAAACCAGTGCGGCAAAGGCACCAAAGGTGACAAATGCCTGTTCTTGTGAAAATCCGAGCTGCTTAACAAAAAATACCGCCAGGATGCCCTGAACGCCGTAATAGCCAAATCGTTCCCATAATTCCACAAAGAAGATCATGAAGAACGGACGAGGTTGCTGCAGCAAGCCCGTAGGTGCAGTTTTATTCATATTCCATCGCCTTTCAAAGCCATCCCGAAAAGTATGAACGCGTATACTTAAACGCGCCGAAAAAGTCTTATTTTGTTATAGACTGCGGTTATTGGCCGCGGGTGTAGAGTATTATAGAGATAGTTTTCGATCCAATTAGTTGATCACACTAATTATGATTTATTTGTTGGATTGATGTACTAATTGTGTCCGGATGATAAAAACAAAAACGCCCGCAAAGGCGGGCGTTTACAGGCTTAATTGCTTACAGCGTGCCGGGCTATCTTCCGGCAGCAAGCATTTTATGCTTCTTCGTCGTCACGCAGCGGAACAATCAACATGTCGACGTGGACGGTGTTGATCAGTTGGCGCGCGGAGGACATCAGTTTGCTCCAGAAATCCTGGTGGTGACCACATACGACCAGGTCCATGTCGTATTTTTTGATGGCATCAACCAGAACCTGGCCCAGGTCGCCGCTACCGCTCAGGGTTTCGGTGATAGGGTAGCCTGCATTGGTGGACAGCTCGGTTAACGCGTGGTGGGTTTCTTCAGAAATGCGCTTCTGCATGTCGCCCAGATTCACATCGATGAGCCCGGTGTACAGGTCGGAATAGTTTACGTCAACGTGGATAAGGGAGACTTTAGCATTGTAAGGTCGCGCCATAGAAACCGCTTTTTCAACCAGAACTTTGCTTTCCGGAGAAAGATCAACCGCGATAAGAATGTGTTTATAAGCCATAGTGTTACTCCTTCCATAAGTTGTCGATGACTAGCCTGCTGGCGTTTATCTGCCGCCGCGTCATCCGCGTCCTGCGAACCTTATGCGCGGGGCTAGCCCAGTCGTAAAAACGTACCATATAAGGACTATCCTTACATTATAGCGACCAGGATAATCCGTCAATCCGCCTTGCTTGCCAAGCAGTTAAACAAAATTTTTAGTTAATTGCATTGATAGCGATTAACCTTATGGCAAAAAAATTAACTGATCTCCTACACTATTTAAAGAGGCGTTCGGATGCGTGATACTAACACGAACGGTTTCGGCTGCACTCTTCATTGAATGGTTTGGCAGGGTATCGGGGAGCGGTAGTCCCGGAAAGGAGTTCCGTGGGCGGGTCGCCGGGGAGGAGGTATGATAAGCACCATTGCATTATTCTGGGCTTTATGTGTCGTTTGCATTGTTAATATGGCGCGCTATTTTTCTTCGCTACGCGCACTGTTAGTGGTACTTCGTGGTTGCGATCCATTACTTTACCAGTATGTAGATGGAGGGGGCTTTTTTACCTCGCATGGGCAACCGAACAAGCAGATGCGTCTGGTGTGGTATATCTACGCTCAGCGTTACCGCGATCATCATGATGATGAATTTATTCGCCGCTGTGAGCGGGTTCGCGGTCAGTTCATCCTTACCAGCGCGCTATGCGGCCTGGTGCTAATCAGCATGGTTGCGCTGATTATTTGGCACTGATTCCAATAACAGATACAAAAAAAGCGGGCCAGCTTCCTGACCCGCTTTTTTACCGTGCATTCGCTTAGATAAGCTTCAGGGAAAGCCAGTACAGCACCCCGGAAAGAATAATCGCAGCCGGCAGGGTGAAGACCCAGGCCATCAGAATGCTGGTTACCGTTTTACGCTGCAATCCGCCGCCATCAACAACCATCGTCCCCGCAACGGAAGAAGAGAGAACGTGGGTGGTGGAAACGGGCATGCCGGTGTAACTGGCGAGACCGATAGAGACTGCGGCGGTCATCTGTGCCGACATCCCCTGGGCATAGGTCATGCCTTTCTTACCGATTTTCTCACCAATGGTGGTGGCTACGCGACGCCAGCCAATCATCGTACCAATACCCAGCGCCAGTGCGACGGCCATAATGATCCAGATAGGCGCGTACTCAATGGTGCTCAGCATGTCAGCTTTCAGTTTTTTCAGCAGACGCTGATCGTCGGCGCTTACGCCTGGCAGCTTAACCACCTTATCGGTGGTATCAGAGATGCACAGCATAATACGGCGCAGCTGACCACGCTGTTCGACGCTTAACTTGTCGTAGGTTTCCAGGTTCGCCAGCATACCTTTCGCACGTTCCAGCGCGTTGATGGTATTCGCCGGGTGGCAATGGAACTCTGTCGTCGTCGCGGGTGCCGCGTCCGTCGGGGACGGAATCAGCTGGTCTACGCCAGTGGCCTGTTTAAGCAGGTCAGGACGCTGCTGGAAGAAGACTTCGACGTTATTGATTGCATCACGGGTACGGGTAATCTCGTAACCGGAAGCATTCATATTCACCACGAAGCCTGCAGGCGCTACGCCAATAAGTACCAGCATCACCAGACCAATGCCTTTCTGCCCGTCGTTAGCGCCATGAGAGAACGCAACGCCGATAGCGGAGAGGATCAGTGCAATACGGGTCCAGAACGGCGGCTTTTTCTTGCCATCTTTCTTTTCACGTTCTGCTGGCGTCAGGTGGATACGGGCACGTTTTTTTGTACCGCTCCAGTAACGACGCAGAATGAAAATAAGACCGCCTGCAACCACCAGACCAACAATTGGCGAGATGATAAGCGAAGCAAAAATACCGATAACTTTCGGAATGTTAAGTGCGTCCACCACCGAGGTGCCGGTCATCAGTGCATTGGTTAAACCAATACCGATAATGGCGCCGATCAGCGTGTGGGAGCTGGATGCAGGTAAACCAAAGTACCAGGTACCCAGGTTCCAGATTATTGCCGCCAGCAGCATGGAGAACACCATGGCAAGGCCATGTGACGATCCCATATTAAGCAGCAGATCCGTTGGTAGCATATGCACGATGGCATACGCCACGCTGAGACCACCCAGCAAAACACCAAAGAAGTTGAACAACGCAGCCATGACCACCGCCAATTGCGAACGCATTGCACGGGTATAGATCACGGTTGCGACAGCATTGGCTGTGTCATGGAAGCCGTTAATTGCTTCGTAGAACAGCACAAAAGCCAGAGCAAGCAATAGTAAAAGCCCGGTATGTAAATCCAGGCCAGCAAACAAATGTAGCATAGGACGTTACGCCATTTTGAGGACATGAACGCGGCGCATTATCAGTGACTTTGGCGGCGCGGGCAAAGTGAAATATAGAGTTTTTTTGATTTGTCTCCTGCTTTGTTTTACACCACTAAAGAATTATCCTATATATTTCAGTTAAATACCCTTTATCGGTAGTTTGGTGCTGGTGCGACCACTGAGGAATCTTTACAATTCACACCCGCTTTTTAGAGAGGATCGCAACGTGGAAAGGTTTGATACCGTTATTATAGGCGCTGGCGCAGCGGGTATGTTTTGTGCCGCGCAGGCAGGACAAGCAGGTAGTCGAGTACTGCTGATTGATAATGGTAAAAAGCCAGGACGCAAGATTCTCATGTCTGGCGGGGGACGCTGCAACTTTACCAATCTTTATGTCGAACCGGCCGCCTATTTGAGCCAAAACCCCCATTTTTGCAAATCGGCGCTGGCGCGTTACACGCAGTGGGATTTTATCGACCTGGTGGGCAAACACGGTATTGCCTGGCATGAAAAAACGCTAGGTCAGCTTTTCTGCGATGATTCCGCACAGCAAATTGTCGATATGCTGGTAGACGAGTGTGAAAAAGGTAACGTAACTATGCGGTTACGTAGCGAAGTCCTGAGCGTGGCGCGGGATGATGAAGGTTTCACCCTCGAATTGAACGGCATGACGGTCGGCACGAAAAAACTGGTTATCGCTTCCGGTGGGCTTTCCATGCCGGGTCTGGGGGCAACGCCGTTTGGTTATAAAATTGCCGAACAGTTCGGACTGAAGGTGTTGCCAACGCGCGCGGGACTGGTGCCCTTTACGTTGCATAAGCCACTGCTGGAGCAGCTTCAGGTGCTCTCTGGCGTATCGGTATCTTCCGTTATCACCGCCGAGGATGGCACCGTGTTTCGTGAAAATCTGCTCTTTACACACCGAGGACTTTCGGGCCCGGCTGTTTTGCAGATTTCCAGTTTTTGGCAGCCAGGCGAATTTGTCAGCATTAATTTGTTGCCGGATGTTGACCTGGCGAGCTTCCTCGACGAACAACGTAGCACACACCCTAACCAGAGCTTAAAGAACACATTAGCGATGCAGTTGCCAAAGCGTCTGGTGGAATGCTTGCAGCAGTTAGGGCAAATTCCTGACGTGTCTCTGAAGCAGCTTAACGTGCGCGATCAACAAACGCTGATTGAAACGCTGACCGAGTGGCGGGTGCAGCCGAACGGTACGGAAGGGTATCGTACCGCTGAAGTCACGCTGGGCGGTGTTGATACCAACGAGCTGTCATCGCGCACGATGGAAGCCCGCAAAGTGCCAGGGCTCTACTTTATCGGCGAAGTGATGGACGTCACCGGCTGGTTGGGAGGCTATAACTTCCAGTGGGCATGGTCGAGCGCCTGGGCATGCGCACAGGATTTGGTATCTGGTGAGTGAATTTGTTTACCTCTGTTACAAGGAACTGACTCAGGCATGCGTTTCTTAACTCCGGGAATGATAAGATAAATCAGTTAAAAATCGTACACAGAAGGGAACGGGATGCACATGGTTATTCCTGAGGTAAAACAGGAGCGGCTCTATCAAAAGATAGCCAATCTCATCATTAAGCTCATCAACGATAGTATTTTTCCGCCGGGAAGCTTCTTGCCCCCTGAACGTGAACTGGCGAAGCAACTTGGCGTGAGTCGGGCATCGCTCAGAGAAGCGTTGATTGTGCTTGAGATCTCAGGGTGGATCACCATCCAGTCCGGTAATGGCGTGATTGTTACTGATAAAAAGCATTCTGCCAGTGATTATACGGTTGAAGAAATACTCTATTCGCGAGAGTTGGTCGACAGCCATTGTGCGCGTCTTGCTGCAGAAGCAGGCAAAGATGAGCTAATTAGCCAGCTTGAAGCGCTGCACCTCAGCATGGAAAAAGCCATTAGTGAAAACAATGTCCATGGTTTTTACTCTCTCGATAAGCAATTCCATTTAACGGTATCTGAAGCCAGTCAGAACCGCGTCTTGCTAGATATGTCGCGTATGTTGTGGGAGCAACGCGTTAACATCCCGTATGCCGGACTGGACAAACGCTCCGGCAACCGGGATGTGTTAACCAGTATGAATCAGCAACATAAAGCAATTGTGGATGCGATTCGCCAGGCGGATGCTGACGGTGCTTATCAAAAATCGCTGGAACATCTGGCTTACGTCAGGCAGATCGTGGGTCTTTGAAACACAAGCGTTAATGACTCAGATCGGCTACCGCTGCACGGGCGCCTAAGCTGTGCAATTGCTGACAGGCAGCGGTGACATGCTCAACAAAGTCGGTGTTATCGCGCAGATCCCGCCCAAAGATGGTGTCAATTGCCAGTAGTGCCCTGACACGTTCCCCAGTTGACGGATAGTGCTGATAAATAGCCCGAAACTGTTCCGCCAAAGGATCGACCACTTCAATTGGATTGCCTTTTTCATCTATACCACTGACGTAGCGCATCCAGCCTGCAACGCCCAGAGCCAGGCGACGGTAGTTGTCTCCTTGTTCAAGATGAAGCCGAATGGGGTCCAGCAAGCGTTGCGGTAATTTCTGACTGCCATCCATCGCAATTTGCCAGGTTCGGTGCTTCAACGATGGATTGCTAAACCTTGCGATCAGCAACTCCGCATAACCTGCCAGGTCTGTACCTTCAGGCATCGACAGCGTTGGAGCCTGTTCATCAAGCATTAACGCCAGCGCAGCGTTGCGATACGCCGGGTTTGTCATCGTATCGGCAATCGTCTCGTAGCCACCCAGATAACCAAGGTATGCGAGGAAAGAGTGACTGCCGTTGAGCATACGCAGCTTCATCATTTCAAACGGCACTACATCTTCCACAAACTGCGCGCCAACCCGATCCCAGTCCGGACGACCATTAACAAAGTTATCTTCGATAACCCACTGGCGGAACGGCTCGCAGGCAATGGCACAGGGATCGTACACGCCAAGCTGTTCGGCGATTTGCGCTAATGTCTCATCCGTTGCCGCTGGGACAATGCGATCCACCATCGTACAAGGAAACGTAACATGCGCGGCTATCCAATCGGCCAGTTGCGGGTCGCGGGTCGCTGCCAGCCCCAGGACAGCTGCTTTCGCGACATGGCCGTTTTCTCGCACGTTGTCGCAGGACAGCACGGTAAAGGCCTTTAATCCCTGTTTGCGACGCAACGCCAGAGCTTCGACAATATAGCCAATCGCCGATTTTGGTGACTGCGGGTTTACAATGTCATGCTGGATAAACGGGTGATTCAGATCCAGTTCGCCGCTGGCGGGATCGGTACAATAACCTTTCTCGGTAATTGTCAGTGAAACAATGGCGGTTTCCGGGCGCGCCATTGCGCGGATAATTGCATCTCCGCCATCGAATTCTGGATGCAGAGCTTCGTTCATCGAACCGATGATTTTAAGTTCTGTATTTTGCGCCCCACGCTCGGCAACGGTATAAAGCAGATCCTGCGCCTTTAGATTTTGAATCAGCGTGGCATCGTTTCCGGGCATCAGGTTAACCTCGCAGATACCCCAGTCGCTGTCGCTGCTTTCCAGCAGATGATGGGTATAAAGTGCCTGGTGGGCGCGGTGAAAGGCCCCGCAGCCAAGATGTACGATTCGGGAAACCAGGCGTGAACGATCCCAGCATGGGCGCGGGGTGGAAATCTGAGCGTTGGCGAGATTTTGTTCCATGACAACCTCCTGTCATTGAAGATCTTCTTTGATGATGTGCTATCAAAGACCGGTCCTGACGGAATGAAAAACCGCATAGCGATGGACACCATGCGGCAATAATCTGATTAACTGAAAAAGGCGCGCCGGATAGCCAGCTCAACACCACGTACTTCAGCCAGACCTTTCAGACGCCCAATAGCGGAATAACCGGGATTGGTTTTCTTTTTCAGATCGTCAAGCATCTGGTGACCATGGTCTGGTCGCATGGGGATCAAGACGGCGTTACCTTCATTTTTACGGCGCTCTTCTTCTTCGACTATCGCTTTCACCACGTTGTACATATCGACATCACCGGAAAGATGTGCCGCTTCATGGAAGGTTTTGGGATTATTTTCGCGTTGCGTGGAGCGCAGATGCGTAAAGTAAATCCGTGGGCCGAACTGTTTAATCATATCTACCAGATCGTTGTCTGCGCGCACCCCATAAGAGCCTGTACACATTGTGAAGCCATTCGCCATGCTGTTGACGGTTTCTACCATCCACTGCATATCTTCGATGGTGGAGACAATACGCGGCAGACCAAGAATTGGGCGCGGCGGATCGTCTGGGTGCACGGCCATACGTACGCCAACCTCTTCCGCAACCGGGATGATGGCCCGCAGGAAAAAGGCAAAGTGCTCGCGCAGGGCCGCTTTGTCGATATTTTGATAAGTCGCCAGGTGGCTACGGAATTGGTCCAACGTGTAACCTTCTTCGGCGCCTGGCAGACCGGCAATAATGTTTCGTGTCAGTCGCGCCTTGTCCTCTTCGCTCATGGTGGAGAAACGCTCACCCGCTTGAGCTATCTCATCCGCGGTGTAATCTGCTTCGGCCCCCGGACGTTTGAGAATATGCAGCTCAAAGGCGGCAAACTCAATCTGGTCAAAGCGCAGGGCTTTTGAGCCATCGGGCAATTCATATTCCAGGTCTGTGCGCGTCCAGTCCAGAACCGGCATGAAGTTGTAACACACGGTATAGATGCCACATTGGGCAAGATTACGCAGCGTCTGCTGATAATTGCTAATCCAGAGATCGTATTGCCCTGTATGGGTCTTGATATCTTCATGAATCGGCACGCTTTCCACGACGGACCAGACCAGACCGGCTTTCTCTACGATCTCTTTGCGTTTGAGAATTTCTTCTACGGACCAGATTTCACCGTTTGGAATATGATGAAGCGCTGTTACTACGCCGGTTGCTCCGGCCTGACGAACATCGGACAACGACACGGGATCGTTCGGGCCATACCAACGCCAGGTTTGTTCCATTGTTTTATCTCCTGGGAAAATTAATGAAAGGTCGCATTGATCTTCAGATAGCGTTCCGGGTATTGATCGAGTTCTTTTACAGCGGCAGGAACCTCATCAATACTCACTACTTTGCTGACAACATCCGCAGGATTGATGTTCAGCGTTGCAAGCATCTGTAATGCTTCTTCAAACTCGCCTGCGCTGGTACGGGATCCGCGAAGATCCAGTTCCTTAAACGTGATCAGATTGGTGGGTAACGATGTTTCCTGTTTTGGCCAGCCGGTGAAAGCAATACGACCAGCAAAAGAGGCCAGATCCAGCGTTTCGCGAATCGCGCTGTTAGCGCCAGAGGCTTCAACCACGACCTGGGCCATCGTGCCCTGCGTAATATCTTTTATCGCGTCAATAACCTGCGTATTCGAGGGATTGATAACGTACGGGACGCCCAGCGATTTGGCATACTGGAGTCTTTCTTCCACGATATCGATCAGGATAGGTGTCGCGCCATAACGTAATGCGCTCAGTGCCGCCATCAGACCTATCGCACCCGCCCCAATGATGGCGATATGTTCCCCTGCGGTGAGTTTGGCCCGATGTAGCGCATGTAGCGCAATGGTCAGCGGTTCTGCCAGCGGTGCCATCTCGGAGGCCACGTCATCAGGGATTTTGTGAATCAAATGCGCAGGGTGAGCAACCACCTCCTGCATTGCGCCATCAATATGCACGCCAATTACTTTTAGATTCTCACAACAATTTGTTCTGCCTACCGAGCAGGGATAACAGTGACCACAATAGATATAAGGGTCAACAATTACGCGGTCTCCTTCTTTTATGTTGGCCGGCATACCATTGCCTTCTTTAATAACTACGCCGGTAACTTCGTGACCAATAATACGTGGGTAGGTTACTAAAGGATTAGTTCCGCGAAATGCACCAATATCAGAACCACATATTCCGGCAGCATCGACTTTAATCAGCACTTCATTATCTTTCTTTTCAGGATAATCAACCCAGCGGGTTTCAATTTCACCAGGTTTATTGATGTAAACAGCTTTGACTTTCATTTTCTTTCAATCCTTTATTTTTGACAAATACGAATACCAGGCAGCTGGAAACAATCGCAATAGCACCAGCAAGATAGAATGCGTAATCATATTTACCGCTGAACTGAACGATGAATCCGGTGACCAGTGGGCCAATAATCCCGGAAATATTCGCTAGCCCATGCATGGCTCCGCCGACGCTACCGACTTTATCTTTATGCACTACATCCTGAATAACAGCCCAATAAATTGGCCCGGTCAGATACAGCAGGAAGAGCGAGACAGACATCAGTCCAACGGCGCTGCTGATGGTGGTGACTGTGCCTGAAACACCAACACAAATCGCCGCACCAGCCAGGCACACGCCGAGAATAAGACGTCGAGAAAGCAGGGCATTTCCTGTAACGCGATAGATAAAATCAGAACATACGCCGCCCAGAACCATGCCGATTGCGCCTATCACCCACGGGATCACGGTTGCAATGCTAATTTCTTTAATATCAAGATGTAATGAGTGATTCAGGTAGCTTGGAAACCAGGTCAGGAAGAAAAAGAGTATGTAGTTATAGCTAAAGAAGGCCAGCGTCGTTGCCCACACCATCGGCTGTTTCATGTAGTAGCCAAGAGAAGGCATTGCTTTACCGTCATCCGCTAAAATAATGTCGTCATGGTTTTCAAAATCGACACGCTCTTCCGGGGCAAGGTGTTTACTTTTGGACGGTTTATCACTGGCAATGAAGTACCAGAGAATGACCCAGGCTAAACCAAACAGGAAAATAATCCCAAATGCCGGACGCCAGCCTAATGAAAGAGCCAACAGGCCAACGACCGGACCAGAAATTGCACCACCTAACGGTGAACCGGCGCTAAAAATACCAATCGCAGTGGCGGATTCTTTACGCGAAATCCAGTTATTGATGATTTTATTGCCGGCTGCGCTAACTGGTCCTTCGGCCATACCAAATAATACGCGTACGGCCAGCATGGTCCATAAACCGGTAACTAAACTGGTCATCCCACAAAATACTGACCAAAGTAATGCGGCGACCAAAAATACTGTCTTAGGACCAAACTTGTCGCTGGCCCAGCCACCGATAAAGTTAAACAGTGCGTAGCCAACAAAGAATGCGCTGAAAATCATACCCATTTCAGCGGCATTAAATCCTAATTCCTTTTCAATGAGTGGAGCGGTGATCGACAATGCTGAACGATCCATATAGTTAAGCATGTAAACTATAAATAGAAGAAAAACGATAAGCCATCCCATTGTTTTTCTTTTCATGATATATCCTCTTATTGTGGTCTAGCGGCCTGACCACAATATTTAAATCCTATTTTAAGATCACCATCATTTTGATGTTAATGTGATCAACATAACGAAAAATCAACGTTGAAAATAACAATAAGCAAAGAGAGTTAATCGTAATTCAATGAATTTAAATGACTTTATTTTAATCTGGTAATTTGTGATAAATCTAATCGCATACTCAAAGTCTATTTATTGCGGGTTTGCATTAACGATGCGCCGAGGAAACGACGTATGTTCAGCATACATCTGGTATTAGCGCTGAGGGGGATGTCCAGCCATCGCATAGAGGCATGCAGGCATCAGCCAGAAATGCCGCGCCAAACGTTGTTAATGTAATCTCCTATTAACAATTGTGCTACATATCACAAAATCAAAGTCAACCGATAAAGTCGCTTTGACACGCTTTCCGTTACCTTCTAGAGTGGAAAAATACAGATTTTAGATAAGAGACTATCTGTGAAATTAAGATGGTCTCTTATTGCATTTTTTTAGCTAATGGCGACCTTCTTCCGAATATTATGAAGGGGAAAGCCATGTCCGCATGCTCATTCTCGAATCCGATAAAAATCCGTGGTGTTGATGATGTTATTCATTGCATCGACTCACGCGGAAAAATCAATGGCAGAGCCGGTGTTATTTGGTGGTTAGCGCTAGGCGGCCTGTTTCTTGACGCTTTTTCAAATTCAGCTCTCAGCGCTGGATTAAATCCAATGACCCGCAATTTAAATCTGAGCGCGACTGAAGTTGCGCTGCTGACCTCATTCTCATCGTGGGTTGCCATATTATTTAACCCCATCGGCGGCTGGATTGCCGATCGCTGGGGGCGTGTTCCGCCGCTGATTATTGCCAAAATAATGGCGGTGATCGGTGCGTTGCTGGTGATGTCGTCCTCCAGTTTCAGCACCATTATCATAGGCCGCTTCTTCGTTGGCGTCTCTTACGGAATGGATTTTGCCGTGGCCATGGCGATGTTAGCGGAGTTCACCCCGGTGAAACTAAAAAGCCGTTTAAACACCTGGCAAGGGGTGTGGTATGTCGCGGTGTGTTTAAACCTGGTCTTGGCGCTGATGTTTTATTCCTGGGATGTTGGAGATGCTATCTGGCGTTATTCTATTGCCGTAACAGCATTATGCGGACTGATTGTCCTGTTCTTCCAGTTTCGTTATTTAGTTGAAAGCCCGGTATGGCTGGCGAGAAAATCACGTCTTTCTGAGGCCGTGATCGCTATGAATAAAATATATGGTGAGAATTTTATTCTGGCACCAAAGGCGGAGCAAAAACCGGTCATTGGGCAAGCGGAAAAAGGTGCGAAAAATGTGCTGCTAATATTCCGTGGCGTTTATTTGCCGCGTACGATTCTGGCTTCTACGGTTCAGATCTGCCAGTCAATACAATATTTTGGTGTCGGCTGGTATTTACCGGTTATTAGCGCTGCGATGTTCGGTAAGAACTTTGTATACGCAACATTGTGTTCACTGTTTTTTAACGTTTTCGGTATCGTTGGCGGCTTCCTGTCGCCCGCTATAGGTCGCCGCCTGGGCCTGCGCCGTTCGTCGGCGATCGGTTTTGCCGTGGCTTTTCTCGTACTGCTTACGCTGGGGCTGTTTAGCGACAGTATGCCGCTGTGGGCCTCTTTGCTGGTCCCTGCGCTGTTTATTCTTTGTCACTCTGGCGGGCCTGGCGCAAATGGGAAAAGCCTTTCATCACTCTCTTTTCGCAGTGAACTGCGAGCAGGTGCCAACGGTGTGGTGGGGGCACTTGGCGCAATCGGTGCGGCGCTTGGGTTGTTTATTTTCCCCGTCTTCCGCGATCTGTACGGTCTGCAAACAACTTTCCTGATCATGTCCGCAGTTCCGCTATTTGCGAGCATCGTCTGTTTTGCGATCCCGTGGGATCCCACTCGCACGACCATCCAGCCGGATAACGAGCCTGGTGCTCCGCAGTTCGCACCATCACAGTCGTCTTATCCAGAGTCGATGGCCCCCGAGTCAAACAGGAGCACGAAATGATTGAATATGAAGATGTCATTCTGGCGATAGATGAAGGGACATCTGGTACGCGCGCGGCAGTGGTGGCGCGAAATAGCCAGGTCCACTGCCTGGAATACCAACCGCTTCAGGTCAGTAGCCAGCGCCATGGCGTTGTTGAACAAGATGCTGATGAAATACTACAGGCCACCATTGCCGTGTGTCGCACTGCGATTGCCAACGCCCAGCGTAGCAAGATGCGCATTGTGGCGCTGGCGATTGCTACGCAACGTTCAACAGCGGTGCTCTGGGATGCAGGCACTGGCAAGGCGCTGGCACCTGCGATGGTTTGGCAGGATGCTCGTTTTACGGATGAACTGGCGCAACTCGCCCCACAATGGGATGCGAAGCTGCTGCCGATCATTGGCCGGCCGGTTGGGATACGCTCTCCTTACCTCTGGGCGTCATACCATATCGCCAACACATCGGCAGTGAAGAAGGCGCACCAGGCCGGAACGCTGGTGTTTGGCACCGTTGACAGCTGGTTACTCTGGCATCTGGCGCAAGAAAAAAAATGTGTCACTACCCCTACTAACGCCACGTCTGCTGGGGCGTATTGCCTTAACGAGCATCAGTATCACTTGTCCTGGCTGCAGGCGTTGAATTTCCCGGCGTCATTGCTGCCATCATTACATGATGATGCTGATGATTTTGGCACCACGCGTGAGGATATCCTCGGAATTAGCGTCCCGATCCGGGCCTGTGCCGGAGATCAGTTTGCGGGGGCTATCGGCCTTGGCTGTACTGAACGCGGACAGGCTTTTTGTATGCATGGGACCGGCAGCTTTGTCGACTTGATGATGGGGCCGACGGTACCGACGTTGAATAAGAGTTGTGAAAGCACGCTCACAATGACAGCTCGCCGCCAAAAAGGGCGTTCACACTTCTCTGTAGAAACTTTCGTTCCAACTACCGGTTCGGCTTTGAACTGGGTGTGCGAAAAGCTGCACTGGTTTGACTCGCCCGAACAAATTAGCGAGTTGGCTGCGCAGGCCAGTGATTCTGGCGGCGTGAGTTTCATTCCGGCATTGACGGGTCTGCGTGTTCCTCATCTGCAACCGCAGGCCCGCGCCTCCCTTAACGGTATTTCAATCTCGACCACGCGCCCGCAGGTGGCTTACGCCATTCTGGAAGGTATCGCGCATTCGGTCGCTGCCTGTATTCGTGCGAATGAAGCGGCAACCGGCATACCTGCACAAGAACTGGTGGTTGGGGGCGGGTTATCCAATAGCGATACGTTATTGCAAATCCAGGCTGATGTTAGCGGGATCCCCGTACGGCGGATGGCCGAAACAGCACGGGCCAGCTTACGTGGTGCGGCATTTCTGGCAGGGGCCGATGGGCTGCTGTGGGACTCGTTGCCCGATGCCTGCGCCACGCTGAAAACAGCGCGCCTGTTTGAACCCAAAATTAGTCATGACCTTCGCGAACAAAAAATAAACCGCTGGGAGATGCGTATTGCGCTCGAAATAGATGCCGCCAGCAGCTTCACTTCAGCTAATCAGGAGCGTACCCACTCATGAAGTTTTTCCCTTCGCGAAAGCCCAATAAAACACGTAGTGAAATGTACGGCGCAGAGCCGTTGCGTCTACAGCGACCTGAGCAACTGGACCGACTCGAAAGCGAAACCTACGACATCCTGATTGTCGGCGGCGGCGTGACGGGAGCCTATGCGGCGCTGGATGCCAGCCTGCGTGGCTATCGGGTCGCGCTGATTGAAAAAAGCGATTTCGCTTCGGGGACGTCATCCAAGTCATCAAAAATGGTGCACGGTGGTTTGCGTTATATCGAGCAGGGGAACCTGGGGCTGGTGCGCCACTCTTTGCTCGAACGCCAGCGTATGCGCCGGAACGCTCGCCATCTGGTGCAGCGGCTTCCTTTTTTATTTCCGGTGCTTGATAAGAATGGCGTGTTTGATAAGCGCATGTCTTCGGCGTTTGAAAGTCTGCTCTGGACCTACGATCTCGCCGGCGGATGGCGGGAAGGTATCCTTCACCAAAAATTGACTCCGGCGGAAGTACTGTCGCACTGCCCAACGCTGAAAGAAGAGCAACTCTCCGGCGGTTTTATGTATTTCGATGCCCGCGTTGATGATGCCAGATTAACGCTGGCCCTGGTGCGCACGGCGGCGTTTCATGGGGCGACGGTGACGAACCATGCAGAAGTCATTGAAACCACTCGTGATCAGCACGGTAAAGTCAATGGGGCCATTGTGTATGCCGATGCCCGAGAAATTCAGGTTAAGGCGCGGGTGGTCATTATGGCGACGGGCGTCTGGCTACGTGACTGGAACGGGTTGAAAAAAGGGGAGGCATCTCCTCTGAATATTCGCCCGGCGAAGGGGGTCCACGTCGCGATCCCATGGATGAAGATTCGCAATGATTGCACGGTGACCATCCCGGTTGCCGGACGCAGCCGACGCGCGACCATAACGCGCTGGGGCAACGTCTCCTATCTGGGCACTACGGATGAGGACTATCAGGGCGATCTGAACGATGTTCACTGTAATCGCACTGAGCTGGACTTTCTGCTGGAAGGGGCCAACTCAGCGCTGAAAACGGATCTGCGCCCGGAAGATGTGGTGGGAAGTATCGCCGGTTGCCGTCCTCTGGTGGGCGTGGCGGGTGGAAAGACCGTTGAGATGAAGCGTAACCATGAGATCCGGGTTTCAGCGGACGGGCTCATTACCATCGTCGGCGGCAAGCTGACGACATCACGTCATATGGCGGAAGAAACCATCGATGCGGCCAGCAAAATACTGGGTCGTAAGAAGGCCTGCTCAACGAAAACTGCGTATTTGCTTGGCGCGGCTGGCTATGACCCGCAGGCCATTCTGGCCTCAGGTGGTCTGTCTGCACATCTGGGCGAGCGCTACGGTACTGAAGCCCATTTTGTCAGTGACATTATCCAGGCCGATCCGTCGCTCATGAAGCCTATCGTCGCAGGACTTCCCTATACCGAAGCGGAAGTGGTGTACGCCGTGCGCCATGAGCTTGCCAGCACTGTTGACGATGTGCTGTCGCGCCGAATTCGTGCTCGCCTGATGGCGCGCGATGCATCAGCCGCTGCCGCTGAACGCGTTGGGGAAATACTGCAGCAAGAACTCCGATTACATCCTGAGCACGTGGCTAAACAGGTCGCCAGCTATCAGGCCGCAATTAAACATGAAAAATCAATGCTTATGGGGACATCAGAATGATCAGTAAAGAAGCGATTAAACGTGGTTACAACCGTGGAAATTATACCGTTGGCGCACATACTCGTCCCGCATGGGCAACGGATATCACCCGCAGCGGTGGCGCAAAAGGAATGCAGGTTGATCCCGTTGCAATAACCGAAGCGACGTTTGACCGTCTACGGGTCATTGCCGATGAAGTGCTGACGTCTGAGGCCGATGTGATTTCCTGGACCCGCGACTGGTGGGCCGGTTCGATGATTGCGGAAACCCAGGGCACCCCCGCCACCTCAAAAGGGGGGATTGTGCGCGTTTCCACCGTGGAACAGATTCAGGACGTGATGCGTCTTGCCAGTGAATCCGCCATCCCGGTCACGGTTTCTGCCGGGCGCAGTAACGTTACCGGAGCCGCCTTGCCGTTGCGTGGGGGGATCGTGCTGGATGTTTGCGAACTCAATAAATTTATCGATTTTGACCCGCAAAGTCAGATTGTTGAGGTAGAAGCCGGCATGTTTGGCGATGTTTTCGAACAAATCATCCAAAAAGAGTACGGTATGACGATGGGCCACTGGCCGTCTTCGTTTGGCATTAGTACCGTGGGTGGGTGGGTCGCCTGTCGTGGCGCGGGGCAGCTTTCTACCCGCTATGGCAAAATTGAAGATATGGTTTTTGGGATGGATGTGGTACTTGCCGATGGGCGCTTAATCACCGTGGGCGGTTATGCACGCAGCGCTATCGGACCGGATTTACAGCAAATGTTCATTGGTTCGGAAGGCACGCTGGGTGTGATTGTGCGTGTGCGTTTGAAGCTGCATCGCCTGCCGGATTATGGCCGCGCCATCGCCTGGGGTTTTTCCAGTTTCGCCAGTGGACTGGAGGCATGTCGCGAAATCTTACAGCATGGCGCGAATCCGGCGGCACTACGTTTGTACGATAATCTGGAAAGCGGTGTGCAGTTTGGTCTGCCAGAGACCAATGTCCTGCTAATTGCGGACGAAGGAGAGCCAGATATGGTCGACGCGGTGCTGGCTATCAGTGAGCGTGTTTGTAAGCAGAGCGGAGAGGAACTTGACGGTGAGGCCATCTTTGAACGCTGGCTGGATACCCGGTATCTGACGGGCAAAAGCGCTGAAGGCTTTAAGAAAAGCCCCGGTCTGGTGGCGGACACGCTGGAAATGGTGGGACGCTGGCGCGATCTCAGCGCGGTATATGATGATGTGGTGGCTGCGATTAACGCTGTACCGGGGACGCTGGCTGGTTCAGCGCACCAGTCCCACGCCTACGTCGATGGCGCATGCCTTTACTTCTCGCTGCGTGGCGATGTGGCGGTTGAGCAACGCGGGGCATGGTATCGTGCGGCATGGGACGCGGCAAATGCGGTGCTGATTAAACACAATGCCTCCCTCAGCCATCACCATGGCGTTGGGCTGCTTCGTTCCCCCTATATGCAGGCCTCTTTAGGTGAATCGCTTTCGGTTTTGGCCGGCATTAAAAAGGCGCTGGATCCGCAGAATATCCTGAACCCGGGAAAACTGGGGTTAAGCGCTGAGCTGCACTCATATCAGGCAGGTCAATCATGATCAAAAACCTTGGCGTGCTTCTGGCACGCCATCCCATCATCATGGCGATTTACGGCATTGAGCAACTGAAAACCGCGCTGTCCAGCAAAGCTGAAGTCTGCATTATTGCTAATATCGATCTGATTAAGCTCCAGCCAGTGATCGAACTGCTGTCGAAGGCGGGAAAGTACGTCATCGTCAATATCGACAGTTGTAATGGGCTGTCGCAGGATAAAGGTGGCATCGATTATGTGGCTGAAACAGGGGCGATGGGGCTGCTCTCTACGCGTTTGCAAACCGTACAGCGTGCGAAAAAATGCGGGCTGGTGACCATGCAGAAAATCTTTGTCACTGACCGTTCCACCTGGCTACGCAGCCTGAAAGCGGTGGAGCAAAGCGAACCTGATTATGTGCAACTGATGCCCGCGCAGATGCTGCCGTTGCTTCCGCAGGCCGATCGTAATGTGTTGCCGCCGATTGTGGCGTCCGGGTTTGTCTGCAATGAGGAGCATGCTCAGACAGCACTGTTGCACGGCGCGATAGCCGTCTCAAGCAGCGACAGTGCGTTATGGGATGTGAATCTTCTACGTTAACCACCTGGAGCCAAAAATGGAAAATACGCAGCTGTTTGTTGTCGCACATTATTTTGCCCAACCGACGATGGGCGACAAGGTAAACGATGCGCTCAGCATGCTGGCGGAGGCGACGCGTAACGAGCCTGAAAATATCACCTATGAGTTTTTCCGTTCCACGGAAGACGGCGATCGCTTTGTGATTGTTGAGACTTATCGTTGCGCACAAGGTCTTGAACTTCACCGACAAACGGAACATTTTCAACGTATTGGCGTTGGAATTATTACTCCGCTGTTGGAACGTAAAGAGGTGAAAAGCTTTCACATTCTTCCCGATGAACCGCGTAGGTAAACGCTGTCTTTCTTACTACAAGGAATACATCAATGAACCATGTTATGAAGGATTTTGCGTTTACGACGGTAGCGGAGATCATCGTCGAATGGGCGGGTGCGGCACGATTAGGAGAGATCCTTCAGCAGCGTTTTAGCGCGCGTCGTGTATTGCTGGTAACCGACCCAGGACTGGTCAAAGCAGGGATTCTGCCGCCTGTTCTGCATAGCCTGCAAGACGCAGGATTTCAGGTGACGGTTTATGCTCGGGTTCAACCCGATCCGCATGAACACCTTGTTCGCGAAGCCATACAGGTAGCACGCGATGGCCACTGTGACATGGTTATTGGCCTGGGCGGCGGCTCCTCGCTGGATGTCGCGAAGCTGGTGGCTGTGTTAATCAACTCTGAACAAGAGCTGCCGGAGCTTTACGGGATTGGCAAGGTTATCGGCCAACGTTTGCCGCTGGTAAATATTCCCACTACGGCAGGTACGGGGTCTGAAGTCACCAATATTGCCATTTTAACGACGCATGATGACAGCAAAATGGGCATTGTCTCCCCGCAGCTGTATGGTGATTTGGTGCTGCTGGATGCGCAACTGACGCTGGGGTTACCGCCGGTCCACACCGCTGCCGCCGGGATAGATGCGATGGTGCATGCGATAGAGGCCTATACCGGCAAGCATAAGAAGAACCCGCTTTCGGATGCGTTGGCCCGAGAGGCGTTACGTTTAATCAGTCGCCATCTGGTGACCGCATGTCGTGACGGGAACAACCGTGAGGCACGAGAAAATGTTCTGCTGGGCGCGATGCTGGCAGGCCAGGCTTTTGCCAATTCCCCTGTGGCGGCGGTGCATGCGCTGGCTTATCCCTTGGGCGCACGACACCATATTCCACATGGATTGTCGAATGCGCTGATGTTGATTCCAGTGCTGCAGTTTAACGCGTCAGCGGCGGCTCCACTTTATGGTGAGCTGGCAGCCGTCATTGGGGCGAAGGTGACAGGGGACGTGGAAAATGATGCCCTGTCGTTTATTGCCGCGATGGTGAAGATTATTGCCGCAACCGGCGCACCGAACAGGCTGCGTGACGTCGATGTACCTGAAAAGGACCTGCCGCTGTTGGCCCACGATGCTATGCAGCAGACCCGTTTACTGGATAACAATCCCGTGACGCTTACTGAAGACGATGCGTTGCGACTTTATCAGCAGGCTTTTTAAGCACTATAGGTGTCCGGTGAAGGAATTGCCGGGCACGATTTTTTTTCCTGCAACATCCCTGCTACAACCGAATAGACATATTGAATCCAGGTGTTAGTATTCAATAGACAGCAGTTATGAGTATGCGTGTTTCATTTCCGGCCAGGAACGCTGATGATGACAACATTACTACCCGATTTCACAGCATTTTCGTCATTCACTTCCTGCGCGGCGCAGGTTGCCTTCGCGCCTGTCCGCTCTCTGGCCAATATTTCTCATTCCTTCTCATCCCGGATGGAATCTCCCGCTGAATAGCTGTTCAGTGGGCTTTGTGACACGCATTGTTTGATAACAGGGATTACGGCGGGTCGAATATGGATAAGTTAAAACGTCATCTGATGTGGTGGGGGGCGGGCATCCTGATTGTGGTGGCCGCGATAGCATGGTGGATGCTCCGTCCTGCGGGAATACCGGAAGGGTTTGCAGCCAGCAATGGCAGAATTGAAGCCACCGAAGTGGATATTGCCACCAAGATTGCCGGGCGAATTGACACGATTCTCGTGTCGGAAGGGCAGTTTGTTCGTCAGGGCGAGGTGCTGGCGAAAATGGATACCCGCGTGCTGCAGGAGCAGCGGCTGGAAGCGGTCGCCCAAATCAAAGAAGCGGAAAGCGCGGTGGCGGCGGCGCGAGCGCTGTTAGAGCAGCGGCAAAGTGAAATGCGTGCCGCGCAGTCGGTGGTAAAACAGCGCGAGGCGGAACTGCAATCGGTCTCTAAACGCCATGTACGTTCCCGTTCGTTATCCCAGCGTGGAGCGGTGTCTGAGCAACAGCTGGATGACGACAGGGCTGCGGCAGAAAGCGCTCGTGCGGCGCTGGAATCTGCAAAGGCGCAGGTCTCTGCGGCAAAAGCCGCCATTGAAGCCGCTCGTACCAGCATTATTCAGGCGCAAACCCGTGTAGAAGCCGCGCAGGCCACTGAACGTCGTATCGCTGCTGATATTGATGACAGCGAGCTGAAAGCCCCGCGCGATGGTCGCGTGCAGTACCGCGTCGCCGAACCGGGCGAGGTGCTTTCCGCGGGCGGTCGCGTGCTGAATATGGTCGATCTCAGCGATGTCTACATGACGTTCTTCTTACCTACCGAACAGGCTGGTTTACTGAAGATTGGCGGCGAAGCACGCCTGGTGCTGGATGCCGCGCCGGATCTGCGTATTCCAGCGACCATCAGCTTTGTGGCTAGCGTCGCGCAGTTCACGCCGAAAACGGTCGAAACCAGCGATGAGCGGCTGAAACTGATGTTCCGCGTCAAAGCGCGTATCCCGCCAGAGCTGTTGCAGCAGCATCTTGAGTACGTGAAAACCGGTCTGCCGGGCATGGCGTGGGTACGTGTTGATGAAAGTCGAGCCTGGCCTGACGACCTGGTAGTGAGGTTGCCGCAATGACGCATCTGGCGCTGGTTCCCGTTCCTCCCGTGGCGCACCTTGACGGCGTGAGTCAGCATTACGGGAAAACGGTAGCGCTGAACAATATCACGCTGGATATCCCTGCCCGATGTATGGTGGGACTGATTGGCCCGGATGGCGTCGGAAAATCGAGCCTGCTGTCGCTCATCTCCGGCGCGCGGGTCATTGAACACGGCAACGTGATGGTGCTGGGCGGCGATATGCGCGACCCAAAACATCGCCGGGATGTCTGCCCGCGCATTGCCTGGATGCCGCAAGGGCTGGGGAAAAACCTGTATCACACGCTGTCGGTATATGAGAACGTCGATTTCTTTGCTCGCCTGTTTGGGCATGACAAAGCGGAGCGTGAGGCGCGGATTACCGAGCTGCTGAATAGCACCGGACTGGCACCGTTTCGCGACCGTCCTGCCGGGAAACTCTCGGGCGGGATGAAGCAAAAACTGGGGCTGTGCTGCGCGTTAATCCACGACCCGGAGCTGTTAATTCTCGATGAACCCACCACCGGGGTCGACCCGCTGTCCCGTGCCCAGTTCTGGGATCTGATTAACAGCATTCGCCAGCGACAGACCAACATGAGCGTGCTGGTGGCGACCGCTTACATGGAAGAAGCCGAGCGCTTTGACTGGCTGGTGGCGATGAACGCCGGGGAGGTGTTAGCCACCGGGAGCGCGCAGCAGCTACGCGAAAAAACCAACAGCAACACGCTGGAGCAGGCGTTTATCGCGCTGTTACCTGAAGCTCAGCGCCAGGCGCATAAACCGGTCGTGATCCCGCCGTATCACGCTGAGCAGGAAGAGATTGCCATCGAGGCGAAAGACCTGACCATGCGCTTCGGTAAATTTGTGGCGGTGGACCACGTTAACTTCCGCATTCCGCGCGGGGAAATCTTTGGTTTTCTCGGCTCCAACGGCTGCGGTAAATCCACTACCATGAAAATGCTCACCGGGCTGCTGCCCGCAAGCGAGGGCGAGGCGTGGCTGTTTGGGCAAGCGGTTGACCCGAAAAATATCGATACCCGCCGCCGGGTAGGCTATATGTCGCAGGCATTTTCGCTCTACAGCGAGCTGACCGTCCGGCAAAACCTCGAATTACATGCGCGGTTGTTCCATATCCCCGAAGCAGAAATCCCTGGGCGGGTGCAGGAGATGAGCGAGCGCTTTTCACTGACCGATGTCGAAGATGCGTTGCCCGGTGCGCTACCGTTGGGGATCCGTCAACGCCTGTCGCTGGCGGTGGCGGTGATCCATCGTCCGGAGATGCTCATTCTTGATGAACCGACCTCCGGGGTCGATCCGGTGGCGAGGGATATGTTCTGGCAACTGATGGTTGATCTATCGCGTCAGGACAAAGTGACCATTTTTATCTCCACCCACTTTATGAACGAAGCGGAGCGCTGCGACCGCATGTCGCTGATGCACGCCGGAAAAGTGCTGGCCAGCGGCACGCCGCAGGAGCTGGTGAAACAGCGTGGAGCTGCCAGTCTGGAAGAGGCGTTTATCTCCTGGTTGCAGGAAGCGGCAGGCCCGGCGCCGGAAGCGCAGTTAGCGCCAGCCAATGTCCCGACAGTGCATGAAAACAGTAAACCGCCGAGGCAAGGTTTTAGCCTGCGGCGCTTGTTCAGCTACAGCCGCCGCGAGGCGCTGGAGCTACGACGCGATCCGGTACGCTCCACGCTGGCGCTGATGGGCACGGTGATCCTGATGCTGATCATGGGCTACGGCATCAGCATGGATGTGGAGAACCTGCGTTTTTCGGTCCTCGATCGTGACCAGACCGTCAGTAGCCAGGCGTGGACGCTAAATCTGGCGGGATCGCGCTATTTTATCGAGCAACCGCCGCTCACCAGTTATGAAGAGCTGGACAAACGGATGCGTTCGGGAGAAGTCGCGGTAGCAATTGAAATTCCGCCAAATTTTGGTCGCGATATCGCGCGTGGAACGCCGGTGAAGATCGGCGTCTGGGTCGATGGCGCAATGCCAAGCCGCGCTGAAACGGTCAGGGGTTACGTGCAGGCGATGCACCAGACCTGGCTGCAGGATGTGATGGCGCGTCAACCCAATGCCAGTGGGCAAAACGGGCTGATGACCATTGAAACTCGCTATCGTTACAACCCGGATGTGAAGAGTCTGCCGGCGATTGTTCCGGCGGTGATCCCACTGCTGTTGATGATGATCCCTTCCATGCTCAGCGCCCTCAGCGTAGTGCGTGAGAAAGAGCTGGGGTCGATTATCAACCTGTACGTTACGCCCACGACCCGCAGCGAGTTTTTACTCGGCAAACAGTTGCCGTACATCGTGCTGGGCATGCTGAACTTCCTGCTGTTGTGCGCGCTGTCGGTGTTTGTGTTCGGCGTCCCGCATAAGGGGAGCTTTGTGACCCTGACGCTGGCCGCGCTGCTGTACGTCACCATTGCCACCGGGTTGGGGCTGTTAATCTCCACTTTTATGAAAAGCCAGATCGCGGCCATTTTTGGTACGGCGATTATTACGCTGATCCCCGCGACGCAGTTTTCCGGGATGATCGATCCGGTGGCTTCGCTGGAAGGGCCAGGACGGTGGATTGGTGAAATTTACCCGACCAGCCATTTTCTGACCATCGCGCGCGGAACATTCTCTAAAGCGTTGGATCTGACCGATCTTTGGCAGCTGTTTATTCCGCTGGCGGTAGCCATTCCGGTGGTGATTGGTCTGAGCGTATTACTGCTGAAAAAACAGGAGGGGTGATGCGCCGATTACGCAATATTTATAACCTCGGCATCAAAGAGTTGCGCAGCCTGCTGGGTGACAAAGCGATGCTGACGCTGATCGTTTTCGCCTTCACGATTTCGGTTTATTCTTCCGCGACAGTCCTGCCAGGTTCGCTGCATCTGGCGCCGATTGCCATTGCCGATATGGACCAGTCGCAGCTGTCGAATCGGATTGTGAACAGCTTTTATCGCCCGTGGTTTTTACCGCCGGAGATGATCACTGCCGATGAGATGGATGCCGGGCTGGACGCCGGGCGCTATACCTTCGCCGTAAACATTCCGCCTGATTTTCAGCGTGATGTGCTGGCCGGACGACAACCGGATATACAGGTTAACGTCGATGCCACGCGGATGAGCCAGGCGTTTACCGGCAACAGCTATATCCAGAATATCATCAGCGGCGAGGTGAACAGCTTTGTGGCGCGTTACCGCGATAACAATGAGCCGCCGGTGGCGCTGGAAATGCGCATGCGCTTTAACCCTAATCTGGAACCCGCCCGTTTTGGCGCGGTGATGGCGATCATCAATAACATCACCATGCTGGCGATTGTGCTTACCGGTTCGGCGCTGATCCGCGAGCGCGAGCACGGGACCATTGAGCATCTGCTGGTGATGCCGGTGACGCCGTTTGAGATCATGATGGCAAAAATCTGGTCGATGGGGCTGGTGGTGCTGGTAGTTTCCGGTCTGTCGCTGATGCTGATGGTAAAAGGCGTGCTCGGCGTACCGATTGAAGGTTCGATACCGCTGTTTATGCTGGGCGTGGCGCTGAGCCTGTTCGCCACCACCTCGATCGGCATTTTTATGGGCACGCTGGCGCGCTCCATGCCACAGTTGGGACTGCTGATGATTTTGGTGCTGCTGCCGTTACAGATGCTTTCTGGTGGTTCTACACCACGTGAAAGCATGCCGCAGGCGGTGCAGGACATTATGCTGACCATGCCAACGACCCATTTTGTCAGCCTCGCGCAGGCGATACTTTACCGCGGCGCAGGGTTTGACATTGTCTGGCCGCAGTTTCTGACGCTGCTGGCGATTGGCAGCGCGTTCTTCTTGATAGCGCTACTACGCTTTCGAAAGACGATTGGTACGATGGCGTAATCATCATTGCCGGGGGCGCTTCGCTTGCCCGGCCTACAGACGGTATCGGACGTAGGCCGGATAAGGCGCAGCCGTCATCCGGCAACGAAACAGGCAATTACTCTTCTTTCGGCAGGCACTGTAAATGACCGTGGCGCACGCCGCGCTGGGAAATCACGTCATCGGCAAAATGCTGCACATCGCCCATGTCGCCTTTAAGCACGGCGATTTCCAGGCAGTCGTCATGGTTGATGTGTACATGCAGCGTGGCGACCGATAAATCATGGTGGTGGTGTTGGGTAGAAACAATGCGGCTCGCCAGGTCACGCTTCTCATGCTCATAAACATACGAGAGCACCGCGAAGCCCTGAGTGCCGTGCTCCTGCGTGGTTTCCTGCGCCAGTGCGCCGCGCAGAATATCGCGGATCGCTTCGGAACGGTTGTTGTAGCCACGGCGCTGACTCAGGCCGTCGAGCGTTTCCAGTAAATCGTCATCGAGGGTAATGGTGACTCGTTGCATCCGATTGTAACCTTACGATATGGCGCGGTAGCGCACGGGAATGAGGGCGTTACAGGCGCTGCACGGCGTCTGCGGTCAGGGTAAACGGCGTGGGGGTACACACCGCCAGGCTCAGGGTATCGAGCTGGCACTGGCTGACGGAGAGTGAGGAAGTTAGCGCGGTGCTGTCGACGCTGACGATTTGCCAGGCACTGCCGCCGCGCTGTTTCACGATAGCTTCTTTACGCGTCCAGATGCGCCAGAACGCCGCCACCTGTTGCTCCGGGCGTTCGGCCTCGACTTCGGCATGTTCCCCGAGACTGAACACTGTGTTTGCCAGTGTCTGCCAGTTATCGCGCGGGCGCACGACTTCAATATCGCAGCCGACTTCCCCTTCGTCGCTGAGCAGCAAGGCGATATCATCACCGCTGTGGCTGAGATTGAACCACAGCGGCGTGTCAGCAGAAAAGGCCGGTTTTCCTTGCTCGCCATATACGATGTCTGGTAATGGCGAAAGGGCATGGGAAAGCAGCACGCGACCTGCCAACCAGCGCGCACGGCGGACACCTTGCGGTGCTTGCTCACTCAGTGCGGCAGGCAGTGCGCCAGCGCTTAAAACAGAAACTTTCCCAAGAACGATCCGGTACATATCACGGCCAACGTTTAATGATGATAGAAGTATTTATGCCGCCAAACGCAAAGTTGTTGCTCTGCAAAAACTCGCAATCAATCTTGCGGGCTTCACCCATAATGTAATCCAGCTCGCCACAATTGGCATCTGGCTGACTCAAATTTAGCGTAGGCGCAAACCAGCCTTCACGCATCATTTGCAGACTCATCCAGGCCTCTAGTGCGCCACAAGCGCCAAGGGTATGTCCAAAATAGCTTTTAAGCGAGGATAGCGGAACATTATCACCATAAATTGCAGAGGTTGCCTGACTTTCTGCAACATCACCGCGATCGGTTGCGGTACCGTGCGCTGAAATATAGCCGATATCCCGGGCGCTAATACCTGCCATATTCAGAGATTTTTCCATGCAAATCTGCATTGTTTCGCGCTGTGGCTGGGTGATATGAGCAGCATCGCAGTTAGTGGCAAAGCCAACGATTTCACCATAAATCGTTGCTCCGCGCGCTTTAGCGTGTTCCAGCTCTTCCAGCACTAGCGTACCTGCGCCTTCTCCGATGACCAGACCATCGCGTTTTTCATCGAACGGGGAGGGGGTTGTTTTCGGTTCGTCGTTGCGCTGGCTGGTCGCGAATAGCGTATCAAACACGGCGGCTTCGGAAGGACACAGCTCTTCTGCACCGCCGGCGACCATCACCGTTTGATAACCGTGTCGAATGGCTTCCCATGCGTAACCAATTGCCTGGCTACCGGATGTGCAGGCGCTCGATGTCGGGATGACTCGCCCACGCAGGCCGAAAAACAATCCGGTGTTAACGGCAGTGGTATGCGGCATCATTTGCACGTAGGTCGTGCCGGTGATGTTATTGGTGTGTTTCTCGGTCAGCATGGTTGCGAACTCGCTCACTGGACCGGTACTACCGGTTGATGAACCATAAGCGATCCCGGTTTCACCGTTAGTCAGTACCCGATCGCCAATCAGTCCGGCCTGCTCAAGCGCCAGCTCTGTTGCGCGGGTGGACATCAGCGATACGCGGCCCATGGCGCGAATTCGCTTGCGGGTATAGTGTTCTGGTAGAGTGAAGTCGTCGATCGGCGCACCCAGCAGTGTGTGCAGTCCGTCATAAACCTGCCACTCCGGCATTTTGCGTACCGCATTTTCATATGCCAATAACCTGGCGGAGACAGCCTGCCAGTTTTCCCCAAAGGCGGTGACGCCGCCCATGCCTGTAATCACGACACGACGTGTCATAACATCCCTCCATTGATGGAAATCACCTGGCGAGTTACATAGCCCGCCACATCCGACATTAAATAACTGGCAAGCCCGGCCACTTCTTCAGCCTGACCTATTCGTTTCATGGGAATCATCGACATCGCCTCTTTCAATGCGGCTTCTTCCATCTCGATCATCCCGGTATCAATGAGTCCCGGTGCAATGCAGTTTACGGTAATTTTGCGTTTTGCCAGTTCGATAGCCAGCGCTTTGGTGGCACCAATGATTCCGGCTTTTGCCGCACTGTAATTGACCTGACCGCGGTTGCCCATCACGCCCGAAACCGAAGACAGTGTGATGATACGACCCCCCTGGCGTGCGCTGATCATCGGCATAATGCACGGATGAATGACGTTGTAAAAGCTGTCGAGGTTGGTATGGATCACCGCATCCCAGTCGTTATCACTGAGTGCAGGGAAAGCGGCATCACGAGTGATCCCAGCGTTGCTGACAATACCGTACCATGCGCCGTTTGCCTCAATATCTTGCGACAGTATTTCACGGCACTGCTCGCGATTGGCAACATCAAATGTCAACAGGCGCCCTGCGCCGCCAGCGGCGAGGATAGCATCCAGCGTTTCTTGTGCTCCTTGCACATCGCGATGATAGTGTACGCCGACCACAAAACCGTCCGCGGCCAGTTGTCTGGCGATGGCGCGACCGATACCTTTGCTGGCACCCGTAACTAAAACTGAACGGCTCATGTGGACGCTCCTTGTTGAAATAGCGTGTTAATTTCTTCTGATGTCGGCTGGAAGGTGTTGACGCGACCGGTTGCCAGCGTCTCGTTGTCTGCCTGGATGGCACATTCAAAGCTACCGAATCGTGCATCCTGCATCAGCAATTTGACATGGATGCTCAGCGTCTTCCCGGCAGGCAGAACACCTGTGGCACAGACTAACTCACGTGCGCCCAGTACCATGCCTAACGTAATACTCGCCTGACCTTGTTGCTGGCGGTGCCAGCCAGACCAGACGCCAATGGTCTGCGCCATCAGTTCCAGTGCGAACCAGCCAGGTAGATTGCCGTCGGGGTCGAGGAAGGGGGCCAGTACGCTGTTTGCTGATACCGTCACGTGGCAGGTGGCGGTTTCGTCCGCCACACTGACGACCTCTTCAAGGAGCAGCATCGGCGCATCATGCGGTAAATAATCGCCCGGTGATAAATAGTGGCTCATGAGATTCTCCCGATCAGGATGCTGGCATTATTACCGCCGAAGGCGAACGAATTAGACAAGATAACCGGGCGAGTTAGCGACTGCGGCTGTTCAATGATGCCGCAGGCTGGCAATGTTTCATCGCGCGGTGACTGGCTAAAGTCCTGCGGAGGCAGCGGCAGTTCGCGTTGCAGAATCAGCATACTGATCGCTGCTTCGGTGATCCCCGCGGCGCCCAGTGTGTGCCCGGTCAGGTGTTTGGTTGAACTGCACGGGACCGTTTCGCCAAATAGCGCGTTCACGACGTTGGACTCAATCTGATCGTTTAGCGGAGTGGCGGTACCGTGCAGATTGATATAGCCCACGTGTTCCGGCGTCATTCCTGCGTCGTTAAGCGCCTGGCCGATGGCGCGAATGGCACCTTCCCCCTGTGGATGGGGAGCCGAAATATGGTACGCGTCGCTGGATTCGCCGACGCCAAGGAGCGCGATAGGCTGTGGCTCGCGGGTTAATACCATCAAGGCGGCGCCTTCGCCAATGGTGATCCCACAACGGTCGCGGCCAAACGGCTGACACAGCGTTGGGGAGAGTGATTCCAGACTGTGAAATCCGTTGATTGGCATTCGGCTTAGCGTATCCGCACCGCCGACAATGGCGATATCGACCAGACCAGATTCGATCAAACGACGTCCGCTCATGATAGCCCTTGCACTGGACGAGCAGGCGGTTGAGAGCGTAAAGGCCGGGCCATCCAGCGCCAGCCAGTGGCTAAGAAAACGTGACGGATCGCCCAGTTCCTGTTGTGGATAGCGCCAGTCAGTGCTCTCTTTGCCGTTGAGCATCAAATCAACGTGAACGTCACCCTCATCCAGACCGGAGGTGCTGGTGCCGAGAACAACAGCAATACGATCGCGACCAAATCGGGCGATAGCGTCGTCCACCTGCGGCTGGATTTGCATCAGTGCTGCCAGCAGTAGCTGGTTGTTGCGCGAACAATGAGCGCTAAATTGCTGAGGAATAGCGGGCAGCTCGCCGTCAACGCCGGCTAACACGGCGGATGGGTGTCCTTGCAGCCAGCCCGTGCGCGGGCGCATTCCCGGCGCTATGCCACGAGTGAGGTTGGCTGCGATTTCATCAGTGTTATTGCCCAACGCGTTAATCATGCCAACGGCAGAAATGTAGATCATCTCAGTCACCCAGATATTGAATGGTGATGTGGTATTTAAAAACGTGCTGCTCAATGCTGATCGGTTCGCGTTTTCCTTTTCGATTCAGATAAGTGATTTCCGTGACCACTTTGCCGCGGGTATTGCGCAGCTCACGCTTATCACCCGTATCGACGAGCGTCCAGCCTGTGGGTAATTGCGGTTGCCAGGTGCTAATCGGCCAATGGCTGAGCATCACGTCGGCCAGCACCTGGCTGGCTGGCGGCAATTGTGGAACGATGATCGATTGCTCGGTGTGCAGTCCTTTTTCATCGTAAGTCACGAGGAACAGGCGAATGCCGACTGATGACAGCCCGGCAAGTGTGATTTTCTTGTCATCAGCATTGAGCATGACCAACAGTGACTGAGTTTTGCCGTTAAAACTTCCGGTTAGTAGCTGTTGTGAATTCACCGCGGGAGAAATCCCCGGGGCAGGTAGCGTTACACGAGTACCCGGCTCTAACCAGGCTTGCGGGCGGCCTTTCTGTTCCGGCTGCGAGTGGCTGCAACCGGCCAGCAGCAACGTGGCGACCAGCGCAGCGGTGCGCCAGAATGTCTGTTTAATCATCTTCTTTTTTTCTCTTTTTTCCCTGGCATCGCCAGCGGTGACAGCAGGAAGGCGGTGAAAATACCGCTCACTAGCACAATGCCAAAACTGCTGATTGCCTGAGTGGCGCTAAAGACCAGCATGCCGAGCGTTAGGAGCGTGGTCATCATCGCCAGCGTGATGGCCAGCAGCGACGTCAGTGGCGTACCGCGTGGATTACTGAAAAACAGCGTGTAGTTAATGCCAATTCCCAGTACCAGCACCAGTGCCAGCAGCGAGAACAGGTTGAGCGCATGACCGCTCAGGGCCAGTACTGCCAGACCACAACCTAAAGACAGCACTGAGGGGACCAGGCTAATTAAGCCCTTACGCCAGCCAAGCCGAATGACGGCGCCACAGGCAATCACCGCCAGCGCAATGCACAGCAGGCCGGTCAGAATATGGCGATAAAGGGCAAACAGGTTGTCAAAGCTGCTCTTACGATCCACCCACGCCACGCCGGAATATTTTGCGCTGAGCGTATTTAAAGCATCACTTTGTTTCACCCCTTCAACGGGAACCAGTACGCTGCTTTCGCCATCAGCCAGAGACAGCCATAGCAAGCGCCAGCCTTCACTGGCCGGGCTGGTAAGCCAGGCATCGACGGTTACGGGCATGGCGCTAAGATCGGGGTTCACCGTTGCCAGTCCGGCGTTGTTTAAGGCTTTCGTGATGGCGGGCGCAGCATCTTTTAGCAGAGGCAGATCCTGCTGTTGCCGGGCGAGTGAATTGAGCGGAATGGTGCGATATCCGCTGAGTAACCCGTCTTTTTTTGCCTGTTCCAGCGCGGGGGTAAAGGTTTCCAGCCGCTCCAGCGTTTGCTGAGCGGATTTGCCGTACACCACAAACCACTTCTGGTCGACGCTTTGCCCGGTCAGGGCGGTAATCGCTTTTTCCTGAGCGAGAATGTCCTGCGGCAGCGCCTGTAACTGGGAGATATCATCATCTACGCGCAGCGTCGCTATTCCTGCCAGCGAGAACAACGCCAGTGCCACCGGCAGGCCAACAGAGAGTTTTTTATTGCGTCGCCATGCAGCAAGCCAGCGTAGCATGAGTACCATTGCCGGCACCGGGCGTACCGGCAACCGACGACACAACCACGGGTGCCAGAAAATGACCGTCAGGCAGGAGGCGCTCAGACCTACCGCCGCGAATACCGCCATCTGGCGAATACCGGGGAAGGGGGCCAGCATCATAATCAGATAAGCCGCTACGGTGGTGAGTAGCGCCAGGAGCAGGGCATTGCGCACTTTTGCAAGGCTTTGCCATGGCGATGTTTCCGCACCGTGTACCATTCGTTCGGTCAAATAGTAGAGCGTATAGTCGGCGGAAATACCGATGATGCTCATGCTCATCACCAGCGTCATCAGATGGAGCTCGCCAAAAATCAGCAGCGTGACGACGGTCCCCGCCAGCGCACCAATGCCAATTGAAATCAGACACAGCAGCAGTGGACGCAGCGAACGAAATACAGCCACGATGAGCAGGATCACCCCGAGCATAGTAGCTATGCCGAGAGTAGAGATATCTTGTTTCGCCTGCTGGCTGGCGTAATCGCTATAGAACAGCGTCCCGCGGGACAGCAGTTGAGCCTGTGGATAGTGGGCTTTGAGCTCACCTTCCAGCGTATTCAGCGTGGTGACCAATTGGTGCGTCTGTTGCATATCAAACGATGAGCCGGTCAACTCGCCATGTAACAGATACCAATAGTTGCCTTGCTCGTCCTGGGTGACCAGCCAGCCGTCCATCAGGCGCAGACGCTGCCCGGTTTTGGCCATGGCCAACTGCGAGCCACGCATCAGCATGAAGGGATCGTTTTGTAGCTCTTTGCCACTGACGCCGGAGAATGCGGAGTAAAGTTGGGACAGGATCCACTGGCCCTGCGCTTCGCCGCCGTTTTGCAGCCGGGCGCGGGTATCGTTATCTATCAGGCCGTTACGATGTTGCCAGAAGAATGCCCCCCAGGCCTGCTGGCTGTCGGCATCCATTGGACCTTTTACCTGGGCTAGCGCGTGCGATTTTTGCAGTAAAGCCAGCCAGTTCCGGGCTATCGCTGGGTCCGGTTGCTTACCGGGACTCACCAGCCAGACCACCTGACGGTCAAGGCGCTGCATAAATCCCTCGTTCAGATCCGAAGGTATAGCGCCCAGCGTCTGCTTTGGCAACATGGCCAGCACGCTGCTGTTAAGGCGGGCCTGAGGTAGCAGCGTCAGAAAGATGCCCAGCAGAAGCAGGCAGATGACTCCCCATAACAGCGCGGGACGTTTACTGGGCGGCAAAGCGTTGGCGTTCGTCATCGGTCAGTTGCGCTGGCGTTAGTTGGTGTTGGGAAAGCGCGATATCGGTGCGATCGCCCTGCTTATCATTGAGCTGAATGCTCTCCAGGTAGGTCTTTCCTGCTAAATCAATCGTCGCAAAAATCTTATCCAGCGGTGTGGTGATTGGCGTCAGGCGTAGCGTCCAGCGACCTTCTCCTAAGTCAGCGAACTCCACGCGGAAGTTTTGTTCCAGCACTTTACGATCCGCCTGGAATAACGCCCGTAGCAGATGATTAAACTGGAACATTTGCGGGTTATTCTCAGCGGTAACGGTCTGCGGTGGTTGACCGTTAATTGCCTGAACCATCCGTTTGTCATCCAGCAGCAGCTGCATCGGGAACGGGGATGTTTGATCCCACAGCAACCCCTGGTCGCGGGCGATCAACATCTTGCCCTGAGATCGCAGCGGCTGCGGCAGATCCTTTATCGTCCGGGTTTGATCGAAGTGGGCGCGAACCACCGGTTGTTCGGTAAAACGCTGTTGTAGGGAGTCGAGCGTCAAGGCACTGACAAAAGGGCTGACGAGCAGCACGAGCAATGGCCATAATTTCATGGTGTCACTCCCATCCGTTCAAACAGAATATCCGGGCTGACAAAGCACAGTTCACGGCTTTTTTCGTCAACGGCGACCTGGATGGTGTAGCCTGTAGTGGCGCGTTTACCTGTTTCGGCATCAAAAATCTCGTAGCCGATACGCAGGCGATTTTCGTACTCTTTAATTTGGGCGCGTACACGGATACGCTGCTCGAAAGTCAGCGCATTGCGATACTTCACCCGCGTGTCGACCACGGGCCACAGATAGCCAGATTCTTTCATCTGCCGATAGCCATAATCGAATTGGTTCAGCAGTGCCTCACGGGCAATCTCGAAGTAACGGAAGTAGTTACCATGCCACGCTACGCCCATCATATCGACGTCGTGAAACGGAATAGTTAGCTCGACTTCAGCCGTAAAACGGGGATCGTTAAGCACCCTTTACTCCTTGTCATTGGTGTCCGGCAGTTGCCAGAAATCGAAAAAGTTAAACCAGTCGAGGGGCGACTGAAGCGCATAGTGCTCAAGGCGTTCGGCGTAGCGATCGACAGTATTCTGTAATGCCTGTTGTCGTGTGGCGCGCGGTAAGAGCAGCGGGTCGGCAAATGGTTCACAGTAGATGTGGAGTTTCTCCTGCTGGCGCAGGGCAAAAATCAGATCTACAGGGCAGCGTAAAATAGACGCAAGAATAAACGGGCCCTGAGGGAATGGCGCATTTTGCCCCATAAAGCGGCTCCAGCACACACGCCACTCGCCGCCGCGTTGGGGATTGACTGCGATGCGATCGCCTACGATGGCTACCCATTCACCGCGCTCCAGTTTCTCTTTGAGCAGAATGGCAGTATCTGGACCAATACTGTTCACCGGGAGCAGATTTAATCCAGCCTGCGGGGCCATCTCTTGCATGATCTGTTTAAAGCGTTGGGCGTTATCGCTAAATACCAGCGCATTGATTGTTTTACTGCCCTGTATCTGGGCCAGTGCCCGACAGGCTTCGACATCGCCAAGATGTGAAGCCAGTAGCAGTTTTCCCCGAGGCTCGCTGATATTCAGCGCCGTTTCTGCACCCGGTGCAAAAATCACATCGCGACCGAAGTGCAGCTCACCACGCCAGCTGGCAATCTTATCCAGCATCGCGCCGCCAAAACGCAGGAAATGCTGATAACTGGTCAGGTTTGGCGGTACTGGCATCCGGCGCGTGATCAGTTGCGCCCTTACGCGGCTAATCCAGCGTTGAGAGGCTTTTCGGGCAGTTGAAGCGCTGAGCCAGTAAACGCCGACGACCGGATACAGCAGCAGGGAGAAGGCTTTGCGACCCAGTACACGCCAGACCAGCAGCATCAGGCGCATTCCCCACAACCCTTTGACTTCCTGCTGCTGCGCCCAGTGTGTCGATGAACGACGACAAAGCAGGGAGGGGATGCGTGGCAACATGCCAAAGAACAGGCGAGTGTGCATCAATGAAATGTGCAGATTGTCTTTAAGCGCGTCGAAATGGGATAGCCCGTCCTGCGGATAGGTGACTCGCGTGGGGATAAAATAGCTGGTGTTGCCTTGCCAGTAGAGGCGCACCATCACTTCAGTATCAAAATCCATCCGTTTGCCGAGCGTTACGCGCTGTGCCAGTTGCAGCGTGGGGGCCACCGGATATACCCGGAAGCCACACATACTGTCTTTGAGCTGCAACGAGAGGGTTTCTATCCACACCCAGATATGGGTTACCCAACGACCGTACAGGCGCGAGCGAGGAACCGAATCATCGTAAATCGGTTGTCCGGAAATCAGTGCTGTCGGATGTTCTTTTGCCAATACAAGCAGCCTGGGAATATCTTCAATGGCATGTTGCCCGTCGGCATCGACCTGCACGGCATGACTGAACCCGGCATCTGCCGCCGTCTGCATTCCGCGAATAACCGCTGCGCCTTTGCCTGCGTTGATGGGCAGGCGAATTAACGTCAGATTGCTGTATTCTGCCGCCAGGCGTGCCAGTTCATCTCGTGTAGTCTCGTCGCTGCCATCGTCCACCACAATGCAGGGGAGATTGAACGGCCGAAGACGATCCAACACGTCCGACATCATCGCGCCGTGGTTGTAGCAGGGGATCAACACGCACGGGGAAAAGGTCAGCGGCATAACCGAATCTTCCCGCTGCTGGCGGTATGGCGCACGTCACCGTCGTGGCGCTGGTAGCTAAAAGAGAGCATCTGACGCGCTTCCTGCCAGCTCAGACTCAGGGTGACGGTGGCCTCTGGCAATAGCGGTGACTGGAACTTCACGTTTTGAATACTGTGAAAACGCCAGCCTGGTACCAGCAGCGTGGTGGCGTAATCCATCGCCCAGTTCAGCTGTGCAACGCCCGGCAGCAGTGGCTGCACGCTAAAATGCCCGCTGAACCAAAACAGAGACGGGTCGAGTTGTAAAACAATCTCAGCCTGATGAGGCAGTGCCTGATGGCGCTCGATTTCATGGGGTTTCATGAAATAACTCCTGTAATTGCGCATAGACACGCTTATTCATACTGTTGACCGGAATCTCATCAATCACCCGCCAGTAGCGGGGAACCGCGACAGGCTCCAGCCAGGGCAGCAGCGAACGTCGCCAGGTCAGCTCTTGCGGTTTACCACCGCACTCAAGCCAGCGTTGCCGGGCTTCGTCATCCAGTACCAGCAGGACGCCAACGCCCTGACGTCCCCCACGTGAGACGGGCAATGCCGCGACTTCACAGATACCATCCAGTGCCAGTAAACGTTGCTCCACTTCGCTGAGTGAAATGCGTTTTTCTTCAATTTTGACCACCCGCCCGCGTCTGCCCATCAGGCGGAACTGTCCGTTTTCGATAAACTGCAGAACATCATCGAGTAACAAGCCATCATCAGCGTTAATTAGCGGTGAAAACACACGAAACGCGTCGTCTTCTGACTGGAATCTGACGCCGGGAAAGGGCAGCCATGCCACATCATCCTGGTGGCGATAGCGCCACGCAAGGATCCCGGTTTCAGTACTGCCGTAGATCTCATCGGGCCAGACATTTAGCCAGTCAGCAGCCTGCGTGACGTCCTGCCAGGGCAGCATGCCGCCCGCAGACAGAATCAGTTCGACCGGCGGCGGTGTCAGGTTGTGGTCGAGGCGTTTCAGAAACGCCGGGCTGCTGATAAACGCATACCGATGCTCAGAACTCAGTGCCGCCAATTGTTCGGCATACCAAAGCATCGCCGCGTGCAGCGGCAGGCCTAAGGCCATCGGCAAAAAGATACGGAACGTCAGGCCATACAGATGTTGCGGTACCACTGACGCGACCACCCGGCAACCTGCCAGACGATCGGCAAAGCGCGTTGCGAGCAATGCCGCTTCGCTATCCAGACGAGCGATCGGTTTGATCACGCGTTTCGGCTGGCCGGTTGAACCGGAAGTGAATAGCTCCACAAAGGCGTCACTGCGTATTGCCGGGAACGTGATGTCGTGGGCCACGGATGTCATGGCGGAGCTGACCACCCGCAGCGTTCCCTGCCAGTCCATCGCTTTATCGCTCAGTACGCCGTCAAACAGCAAGTGCTGCTCGTTTAACAACGAAACGCGACAATGTCCAGGGATCACCGGTGTTTTGCCGGCATGGAGCGTTGCCAGCAGCGCGACGATGAATAAGTAGCTGTTCTCGAAGCACAATGCCCAGCGCTCACCTTCCTGCTGCCGCAGATATGTTACCAACTGGGCCACATCGTGGCGCAGATGACCCAGCGTCCAGGTATGCTCTTCCTGCCACGCAACAGGAACGTCGTTGGGGCGTGGGTCACAGAGCCATTGAGCAAGTGTGAGGGGCTGATTCATTGGGTATCTCGTTTTATCACCAGTTGGCGAACTAACCACTCGCCTACCATCAATGTTCCCATTAGCAGATAGGAAACCATACCGTTCCAGGTCGTCCACAGGGTCATATCGCCATTCAGTGCAGTAAAGAGCGCAACGCTGCCATTGATGATGAAAAAGGCGCACCAGATTTGTGTCACACGGCGGGTGTAGCGCACGCCCGCATCGGGCAGATTTGGGTCGCGCAGTCGTGCCAGGCGTTCAACAATGGGCATTGCAGACCATAACGATCCACCAAAAACCGACAGCATAACGGCGTTTACCACTACCGGATAAAACAGCAGCAGCTGGTGCGTTTTGAGCAGATAACTGGCAATGCACAAGGTGATACCCGCGACCGCCACTACCTGTGTCACGACGCGCAGCGGCCCCGCCTGTCGCCTGGTCTGGCGAAAGCGTAAAAAAAGGAGTAGCGCCATCAACGGTAGCAACCAGTGCAGACTGTTATGCGCCAGGCCAAACCAGATCAAAAACGGCCAGGCCAGCAACAGTAGACCTGTCAGCAGTTGTACGACTGGCAACGAGCGTGTGCCCGACACGGAGAATTACGCTTCTTTTAGAAGGCGTTCTACCGCATCGACGACATCTTGTACGGTGCGTACTGCTTTGAACTCTTCCGGCTTGATTTTCTTACCGGTTTTCTTTTGCAGATGCACGATCATGTCGACGGCGTCGATGCTGTCGAGTTCCAAATCTTCGTACAGGCGCGCCTCAGGCTTAATATCTTGCGGGTCAACTTCAAACAGCTTGACCAGCAGCGAGGAGACTTCTGCGTAAATGGCTTTTTGTTCGGTCATAACGGACTATCCTCAGGCACGTTGCGCGTGAATGAAAGATGCCAGCGTGGCGACGGAGAAGAAGTGCTGGCGCATTTCTTCGCTCTCTGCTGAGAGGATCACGCCATACTCGTTTTTCACCGCCAGACCCAGCTCCAGAGCATCGATTGAGTCCAGACCTAAGCCATCGCCAAAGAGTGCCGCTTCGGTTTCAATATCATCAGCTGTCAGTTCGTCGAGATTCAATGTCGTTATAATGAGATTTTTGATTTCAAGATAAAGCGCTTGCATCATTAATTCCTGAAAGAGGTAAAGTACCTGGTTGTAATTGAAGCAAAAGATGCCGGTTCAACTGCCTTGCGGCCAGCGCCGGTTCTTGTGAGTTTGCGTCGTAAAATTGGTCGATCTTAACCCGTTCGTGTACTGAAACGGTAAACATCGGTTTTACCGATGGGACGTTGTACCATTGGCTTTCTTTATCCAGCATTTGTTCGCTGCAGTTAATAGTCACAATGCGTAAATCACTGCTGCAGCGCACGGCGATATTCGCCGCACCACGCTGTAACGTCATTGCTTCTCCGGGGCGTGTACGGGTTCCCTCGGGGAAAATTAAAATGGTATCGCCTTGCTCCAGACGTTGCTGGCAAGCGGGCAATAGCGCATCTGCCTGGCTGTTAATCAGATAATCTGCGGCCCGGACTACGCCGCCGAGAAACGGATTTTTGAGTAGTGCACTTTTCACCAGACAGTCGGTTTCTGGCATGACCGAGGCCAGTAGGACATAGTCGATGAGCGTCGGGTGGTTGGCGACGACAAGACACCCTTGCTCGTTGCGTAAAATGTCTCGTCCTTCAATCTGGTAATCCAGCACGCCTAGCCGCTTCGCCACGGTTAAGAAGAGACGAAAACTGGCAGCGATACTGCGTCTGGCGATACGTCGACGTCGGGCTTTATCCCATACCGCGATCAGCAGGACGTTAAACCAAATCGTAGACAGGAGGAGCCCGCCGAGGCCAAACAGGGCAAAGCAAAAACCGGTCATCACCAGTCGCCATACCCGGTTAAGCCGCAGGAGCATCGTGTTCATCCCTGACTCCACTGCCACTGTACGCGTTCGCCAGTCAGGGTAAACGCCCTGGCATCTTGTAAGTAATGTTGTAAAAACAACAGGCTTTGCGGCAACGTTGTCTCGCCCTGCGCGCTGTGTGGACGGGTTTCACATTGCCAGCTATCACCGGATTCAATGACCAGTGCGACGGCAAACGGCCATGTTGGCATGTCTGGTGGTAACTGTGGGTGATAAAACTCGGGCAGAAAACCGTCGAAATCGACCATCAATACGCGCTGATACCCCGCCTGCAACAGCCCGATGACTTCGCATAACCCCTGCTGGAATGTATCCCTGCCAGCAGAAAGCGAGGAGGAGACAATCGGTTTTTTCGCGGCGATGGTCAGGTTACCCACAGCAGAGTTATGGACAGAGAGGGCAAAATCGGTCGGTGAGAGCGCCTGCTCAGTCGCCAGGGCGTGCAGGATCCTGTAGTTACGCTCCAGTTCACCATGGCGGCTGGTATACAAAACGGCATTGATATCATGACGACGTAGCATCGCCAGACCGCAATCGACGGCCAGTTTGCTGCCGGAACTGAGGCGGCGAGCTGTCATCATCGGTAACTCATTGAGCTTAGCCAACGGCGCGGTGGGATCGATGGCGTGCGAAAGCCGTGACCATTCATGCCACTGTTCTGTTTCGCTTAACCCAGGCGCCCTGGCCTGCCAGTCGATAATATTGAAAGCAAATTTCATCAACGCGTATCCGCGGTAAATCGGTTTTTCCGATTGTTTCTTATTTTTTCTTCTGACATATCAATAAAGTATGCCCAACACCTAAGTTATCGTGGCGTTCATCTACCTGAAAACCTGCCTGATTCAGATAGTGATAAAACTTCTCTACGCTGTAGAAACGGCTGTTGCCATTCGCCATACAGGTAAAATAAAGCGAAGACGCATTCAGGCTAAATGAGGCCGCCTCAAATTTTTGGGCATCCCAAAACAGTTCCATAATGCACAGCTTCGCGCCTGGTTTCATCACCCGAGCAACGTTGCTTAGCATAGCGATAATTTGTTCCGGGGAAAAACAGTCCAGGAATTGACTCATCCACCAGATATCAGCGCCGTCAGGTAAAGGCGAGTCGCTAAGCATATCCACAGCATGGAAATTTATGCGATGAGATAATCCTGCATTTTCTATATTTTCGCGGGCAAGTGCAATTTGTTGCGGCAAATCTAAGAGGGTGACTGTAATATTGTCATCATGTTGACAACAACGTAATGCCCATTTTCCGGTATTTCCGCCGACATCGTACAGGGTTGCAGGGGCGCTGGCGAATACATATGGCAATGCGGCATCAAATGCGCCATCTGAATAGTAATGATCAAAAGCAAACCAACTTTCACGCGCAGCCAGCGGTAATTGTGATAGCGCAGGATAGATTGTTGGCCAGTCGCCAAAAATTTTTAATCCCGCGGGTTTTCCATCTTTCAGCGCATTTTCCAGATAAAACAGTCCCTGGTAACAAACATCCTGAGTGAAGTCCATATTCACGCGCGTCATCGTGTCATGTAAAAGAAAATGACCGACTTTAGCGAGGTAATAGTATCCTTCTTTGTGGGTAATGATTCGCCCACTTAACCCCATATCCAACAGGATACTGGCGGCATATTCGTTGATGGTGCTGTTCTTGGTAATTTCGTCGAGCGTAGCGCCGCGTTTACCTTGCTTGTCTAGCCAGGTGAGTACTCCCGCATTTCGCAGACACAACGCGGTTTGAAAAAGCATAGGGGCAAAGGCGATACGTTGTGCTTCAGTAATGGCATCCAGTGCGCTTAGCGAATCCTGTTCGTACATGTGGGGACAACCTGTTAAATGGCAGATAATAAGAGTATCGGGCCTTTTCGACCCGACTTTAGGCATAATTACAGATTGGCACCGGCTGACAGATTAAGCTGGATGTCTTTATCCAGATTGCGTACCCAGCGGTTATAGTTTTTGTGAATTTTTCCACCAGAGGCCTGCAGGTTGAGGCTGCTGTCGTATTTGATGTCATAGCTGGTGGCGGTATAAGTGATACGGACTTCAGCCACATGATCGCGGGTTTGTTGGCGAGCTTTAATAACACCTGGTCCGGCTTCTGACATGACCCATTGACGTTGAATACCGGCTTTCAGGATAGCGGTTTTAACCTGGTCCTGAGTATGTCCCGCGCTCACACTGGTGTGAACTTGATCGATCGGCGCAGTGCGTGCACAACCCGCCAGGGCACCGACAACGGCAATGGCCGCAAACCACTTAATATACTGTTTCATTAAAGCTCCCTATCAAAGTACCGTTTATACGTGTTAAATAATAAACTCCGAAATCATGGGCACCTTGTATTGCCTGTGATTATATTTAAGCTAAATTAGCATTTTATTTCATATGGTTGGTAGAAAAGTAATGAGATAACCGGATAGTAATATCCCAGGACTTTCTTCAACGGAATTTTTCAGTATCATCATTGGCGAGAAGTATAGATTTTTAGAGAAAATGTATCAAATAAAATAACCTTTAAAGATAAGTAGATAGTTTACGTTAAATGCTTTGGGGGGATTCATTTTTTTTATGCGTTTTGACAAAGAAACCATCATCTTGGCTTATGTATTTTCTTTATAAAGAATGAAATCCCTTTCACTCTTTATTTAAGATAAGATTCTATATATAACTACGTTGGCGTCATTTTAACGGTCATATAAAAATATAAAAACTACCTCGGTTGGTAGTTTTTCAAGGAAGCCGACTTTTAGGCCTGCCTGGCCCCAGCAAAATTGCCAGTTTGCTGCCGCCTGTGGTCGTTTCCATCCAGATTTTACACACGCTGGTTAACGGCACGGAGAGCAACATACCTACCGGACCAAGTAGCCATCCCCACACTAACAGAGAGAGAAAGACGATTAACGTTGATAATCCCAGCCGGTGCCCCATCATGCGGGGTTCGAGGATATTGCCAATCACCATATGCACCACCAGAAACAGCGCGCCAACCAGTACGCATTCGTAAACGCCGTTGAATAGCAGTGCCTGGATCATGGGCGGGACGGCAGAAATGACTGAGCCAATGTTGGGCACGTAGTTCAACAGGAATGCCAGTACGCCCCACATCAGAGCAAACTGAATCCCCATCAGCGCCAACCCCAGCCAGACGATAGCGCCGGTCCATAGGCTGAGCAACGTTTTCAGCGCCAGATAGTGAGATACGCCCTTTAACGCCCGATGCAGCCCTGCAATATGGATTTGTGGGTTGTTCAGCGCAAAGCGCAGCTTATAGGGGACATGACGCACTTCAAATAGCATAAAGACCACCGTCATCACCAGCAGAAAGACGCTGGCCATGGCGCCAGAAAGGCTCGTCATCAGCGTGGTTGTGAAGGTCATCAACTTGTCGGAATCCATGCGTTGCAGCATGCGCTCCGGAGACATATGCAGATTCAGAAACGGCACCATCTCTTGCAAATACAGAATCTTGCGCGTCAGTTCCTTATTGTATTTTGGTAGGAGGTCCATGAATTCAGTGATTGATGACGCCAGAACGCCGACCAACGCGGTAAGAACGATCAGCATCACCACGACCACTAACGTAATAGCTACCGGGCGACGTACCCCCCGGCGAATAAACCAGGTGACCAGCGGATTCAATACGATGGCAAAAAAGAGGGCCAGTAGCAGTTGTACAATGATATCCGCCGCGGCATGAATACCGGCGAGGATCACCACCAGGGCGGCCAGTTTGAGCAAAATGTGCAAACCCGTTTTATCGGGTTGAGGGGTTGTCATGTTTTCTTCCTGCCTGCGTTTTTGCATTAAGTGTAGCGGCTGGTTTGCGACTAAAACTCCTAAACTGGCTACTGATTTCTGCTCTGCAACATGGTAGAAATGAAACACTGTTGTGAAAATGTGGTGACCCTCCATGCCCGAACCCGTCGCTGAACCGACGCTTAGCGGTTTACGCCTGAACCTGCGTATTGTCTCTGTGGTGATGTTTAACTTCGCCAGCTACCTGACCATCGGCCTGCCGCTCGCGGTGTTGCCTGGCTACGTCCATGATGTAATGGGATTTAGCGCTTTCTGGGCCGGGCTGGTCATCAGCCTGCAATATTTCGCTACGCTGCTGAGCCGTCCGCACGCCGGTCGCTATGCCGATCTGCTGGGGCCAAAGAAAATTGTGGTATTTGGGCTGTGCGGCTGCTTTTTAAGTGGGCTGGGTTATTTACTGGCGGGCTCAACGAACGGCTGGCCGTTGGCCAGTCTGCTGCTGTTATGCCTGGGGCGGGTGATTCTCGGGATCGGGCAAAGCTTTGCCGGGACCGGCTCTACGCTGTGGGGAGTAGGGGTGGTTGGCTCAATGCACATCGGACGGGTGATTTCCTGGAATGGCATCGTGACCTATGGCGCGATGGCGATAGGCGCGCCGCTGGGCGTTCTGTTTTATGCCTGGGGTGGCTTACAGGGACTGGCGCTGACCGTGATGGGCGTGGCGCTGTTGGCGATACTGCTGGCGCTCCCTCGTCCTGCGGTGAAGGCCAGCAAAGGCAAACCGTTGCCGTTTCGCGCGGTGCTCGGGCGGGTCTGGTTGTACGGTATGGCGCTGGCCCTGGCCTCCGCTGGATTCGGGGTGATCGCCACCTTTATTACCCTGTTTTATGATGCCAAAGGCTGGGACGGCGCTGCTTTCGCGCTGACGCTTTTTAGCTGCACGTTTGTCGGCACTCGTTTGTTGTTCCCAAACGGTATCAACCGTTTAGGCGGGCTAAATGTGGCGATGATCTGCTTTAGCGTCGAGATCGTCGGGCTGTTACTGGTCGGGATGGCTTCGATGCCGTGGATGGCGAAAATCGGCGTTCTGCTCGCCGGGGCCGGGTTCTCGCTAGTCTTCCCGGCGCTGGGCGTGGTGGCGGTAAAAGCTGTTCCACAGCAAAATCAGGGCGCTGCGCTGGCGACCTATACGGTGTTTATGGATTTATCGCTGGGGGTGACCGGGCCGCTGGCCGGGTTGGTCATGACGTGGGCGGGTGTGCCGGTTATCTATCTGGCGGCGGCAGGGCTGGTAGCGGTGGCGTTATTGCTGACCTGGCGGTTAAAAAAACGGCCTCAGGTGGTGTCACCGGAGGCCGCGTCATCGTCTTAACCGTTACTGGATAACCAGCGTGTTAATGATGTTTTCTGCGGTAGTCTGCGCTTTTTGCTGATCGTCAGCAGGCAGCGTGATTTGCAGCGTCAGCAGTTGGTTGTCCACTTTACCCAACACCACGGAAGAGTATGCGGTCTGGCCTTTGGCCGAGATGATGCTGTCTAACTGCTGCAGCGTGTGGCCTTTCAGCTCAATAGATTTATTGGTGACGACCTGCAGCTGCGGGTCGCGGCTACGCTGCTGATCTTCCAGACGTTTTGCCAGCACGGCCAGATCTTCGTTGGTGTTGTCGCCAACAATCACAATCACCGCTTTCTGGCCGGTTGCGTCAGAATATACGTGCATATTGTTCGCCTGGGTGCCCAGCTTGCCGCTCTGATCGGTCATATCAGCTGGCAGGGAAAAACTGAGTTTGCCGTCCAGCAGGCTGACCGGTTGTCCGGTGGCGTTACTTTCTGCGGCAGCACCCTCGGCTGGCGCTTTTGTATCGCTATTATCACAGGCCGCAAGCCCCATAACCAGCAGGCCAATACCGACATATTTAACCAGATTGCGCATTGACTTCTTCCTTTCAATAAACGGCCATAACGGCTCATTCGTCCATCTTATCACAACTCGGAAAATGAACCTTTAACTCGTCTGCAATGCAGAGATTTCAGATTTATCTGCCAGCCTTTTCAGTAACATATTCAGCAACACGCCGTACATCGGCAGGAAGAAAATAATGCTGATCAGCACTTTGAAGCAGTAGTCTACCAGCGCGATTTCCATCCAGTGCTCGGCCATAAAGGCATCCGGGCTGCGCCAGAAGGCGATAAAGAAGAAGGCCAACGTATCGCTGATGTTGCCAAACAGCGTGGACGCCGTCGGTGCCAGCCACCAGCGACGGTTCTGACGAAGGCGGTTAAAGACATGCACATCCAAAATTTGTCCCAGCGCGTAAGCCATAAAGCTGGCGGCGGCGATACGGGCGACAAACAGATTAAAGTGCAGCAGCGCGCCGAATCCCTGCCATGATCCCATATAGAACAGTGATGAAACGACATAGGAGATCAGCAATGCGGGGATCATAACCGCAAAGATGATACGTCGTGCCAGCGGTGCGCCAAAAATACGCACGGTCAGGTCGGTCGCGAGGAAAATAAACGGAAAGCTAAACGCGCCCCATGTGGTATGGAAACCAAAAATGGAGATTGGAAGCTGCACCAGATAGTTGCTGGAGGTGATCACCAGCAGATGAAATAGCGATAGCCAGAACAACGCTTTTACGCGCTGAGTTTGTGTAAACGGAGTCATATTGTGACCTTTTTGTTGGATGGGGTGAGGGAACCCAATAAAAAACCGTCGCATGATACTGCTTTAAGAGCACATTGCAATGGTTGTTTTTCACGCAATCGTTAACCTGATTGGCTTACGCCACAACAGAGCGTAAAATAACGCCGTTTTTGTATGAATGAGATGACGATGAGCGACCTGTTTACTTCCCCCGACCATACTCTTGATGCCCAGGGGCTGCGCTGCCCGGAACCGGTAATGATGGTGCGTAAAACCGTACGCGGCATGCAGGCCGGTGAAACGCTGCTGATTGTCGCCGACGATCCGGCAACAACCCGCGATATTCCTGGCTTCTGTACCTTTATGGAACATGAGCTGGTGGCCAAAGAGACCGACTCGCTGCCGTACCGCTATCTGGTGCGCAAAGGCCAGTAATCTTGTTATGCCGGATGGCGCTCCTACAAAGCCTGTGTAACATCCAGGACGGATAAGGCAACGCCGCATCCGGCACACATATTACCCTTTGCGCAATAACCGCAGCGCGTTGGCAGTCACCAGTACCGTCGCCCCCGTATCCGCCAGCACTGCCAGCCACAGTCCGGTTATCCCGAGCAGCGTGGTGACGAGAAAAATCCCCTTCAGGCCTAGCGCAATCGCAATGTTCTGGCGAATATTGGCGTGGGTGGCCCGCGCCAACTGAATCATTTGCACCAGGCCACGCAGACGGTTGTGGGTCAGGGCGGCATCGGCGGTTTCCAGCGCGACGTCGGTCCCGCTTCCCATTGCAATGCCGATGGTAGCCGCTTTCATTGCCGGAGCGTCGTTGATACCGTCGCCAACCATCGCCAGCGGCGACTGTTGGTTAAGATGGGTAACGGCCTGCACCTTATCTTCCGGCAAGAGTCCCGCTTTGAATTCGAGACTCAGTTCTCTGGCAATGGCGGCGGCCGCACGTGGGTTATCACCGGTCAGGATCACCCCTTTCACGCCAATCTGATTAAGCTCGCTGATGGCGCTGCGAGCGTCGTCGCGAAGTGTGTCCTGCAGGGCCAGCACGCCGAGAACGTTATCGTTACGCAGCACCAGCACCACCGTTTGGCCCGCGCTTTCCAGCTCACTTATCTGCCCGGCAAAGGCGTCGGCAGGCTGCTTACCGGCCGCGCAAATCAGTACGCGCTCGCCGTTGACCAGCGCTTCAATTCCAGAGCCAACCAAAGCCCGTTGCTCTTTTGCGACAGGAATAGCCAGTTCGCGCGTTTGTGCTTCCCGGACAATCGCCTGTGCCAGTGGGTGTGTCGCGCCTTGCTCTACCGCTGCCGCCAGCGCCAGCAGTTCAGCCTCACCGATACCACTCGCTGGATGAATCGCTGTGACGCGCGGTTTACCGACGGTCAGGGTGCCGGTTTTATCAAATGCCACCTGCGTGACTCTACCTAACTGTTCCAGCGCGGCCCCGCCTTTGATTAACGCACCACGACGCGCCGCGGCGGCAAGACCAGAGGTAATGGCTGCGGGGGTAGATATCACCAGTGCGCAAGGGCAGCCAATCAGCAGCAGCGTCAGCCCTTTATAAATCCACTCCTGCCATGATGCGGCAAACAGTAGCGGTGGAACGAGGGTGACCAGCAGCGCAACCGCCATAATTGCTGGGGTGTAAATCCGGCTGAAACGGTCAATAAAGCGCTCAATGGGGGCGCGGCGTTCTTCCGCTTCTTCAATCAGCTTCAGAATACGGTCAATGGCGCTGGCACCCGGTTCGGAGAGCACTTCCAGTGTTACCAGACGGTCCACGCTGGTGGCGCCTGCCGGGACTTTCTCGCCGGTGGCGCGTTCAACCGGGATCGATTCGCCGGTCAGGGCACTTTCATCAAAGCTGGCAAACCCGGAGACCAGTTTGCCGTCGGCAGGTAAACGCCCGCCTGCGGCAACTTCAATAACATCGCCAGGCCGGAGAGTATTGATAGCCACCTCTTCGCGCTCGCCGTTACGCAGGCGCGTGGCGGTTTCCGGCTTGAGCGCCATCAGCGCGCTGACCCCTTTACGGGCGCGACTGGCGGCCCATCCTTCCAGGCGTTCGCCAATTAAAAACAGCAGCAGCACCATAGCGGCTTCCGCTGTCGCGCCGATAAACAGTGCGCCAATGGCGGCGACGCTCATCAACGTTTCAATGGCAAAGTAGCTGCCGGTTTTCATCAGGCGCAGAGCCTGACGGGCAATGGGATACAGGCCGACCAGCGTGGTGGCGATAAACGCTATCTGACCGAAGGGATGATTGAACTGCTCCAGCCCCCAGCTAACCGCCATCATGATAATCAGCGAAATCAGCGGCAGGTTTTCTTTAAAACGTGACTCGGGGGCGGCGTCCGTCGCGTGCTCATCGCGCAGGGTATAGCCTGCTTTTTGCACCGCGTTTTCAACTTGCTGGCGGATATCGGAACCCGCATCGACCACCAGTTTTTCAGTGGCGAACAGAACCTGGACCTGGTTAACGCCGCTGACCTGGCGGACCGCATTCTCTACTTTGCGGGCGCAAGCCGCACAGTCCATGCCCGCCACTTTCCAGGAATAGCGGGTACCTTGTACGGTATCGGATACGGGTGGTGGGGTAGAGCAGCTTCCTTCGCAGCAGCAGTCATCCGCCTTTTGTGGCGCAGGCGCTGGCTTAAAAGAAGAGAATTGTGGGGCCTTTTTGCCACTGGTATCAGGTGTCGACATGGCATCCTCCGGTTGATAATCATTTCGTATTAACCGGAGGATGCACTCTGGAGTCGACTCCAGAGTCAAGCGTTTTAAAGATACAACGAACGAACAATCAGGAAATGCCCGGCGAAGTAGCAGGCGGCGGCAATTGCGTTATCGGCGCGGAAGCGGCGACGATAATGGCTACCCAGCCAGACAATGTTGCCGATGAACAGGAGCGATGCGCCCATAAATGCCGACAGCGCCGGGGCTGTCGGGCGGAAGAACCACAGCTCACCTGCCATCCAGACCATCATCAGCGTGATGCCAATAAATGTGCAGATAGCGACACGCAACTCTTCCAGACGCGTCCAGATCACGGCGATCAGCAACGCACCCAGTACCACCAGTACCAACGGCAAAGGCCAGAAGAACGACAGCGTCATTTGGCTGGCGAAGTAGATGGTGTACAGCAGATGCGACAGGAAGAATGCCCCCACGGCGTACAGCAGGCGTTGGCGCGGCAATAACGTCAGCGCATCGCCCAGCAGCGAGGCAAGCAGGCCAGCCAGCACCAGATAGCTGATAGCGTTAAACATTGGCGCCTGCCAGGCCAGCAGCGCCAGCAGGAGTAACGTCAGGGGCTTAAAGACCCAGCGTTGCCAGGCGGGCCCACGATAGGAAGCATCCACGAACAACCATGCGGAAAGGCAGACAGCGATAAACGACCAAAGCATCTTAGTTCCTTGAATTCGTTATTTTTTCGTGAGCGGGGTGCTCACGGCTCTACTGTCCAGTGTAGAGGTCGACACTGCCAGATGACAACACCATAACAGGCGATGTATGCTTATTTCCGCATTTTCTGATGGGTTAATAATATGAGTAAGCCACCACTTTTTTTCATTGTTATCATTATCTTAATAGTCGTTGCTGCGTCGTTTCGCTTTGTTCAGCAGCGGCGAGAAAAAGCCGATAATGATGCGGCGCCGCTGGTGCAAAAGCAGGTGGTGGTGAGTAACAAACGGGAAAAACCGCTTAACGATCGACGATCCCGTCAGCAGGAAGTGAGCCCGGCAGGAACCAGCATGCGCTATGAAGCCAGCTTTAAGCCACAAAACGGGGGTATGGAGCAGACGTTTCGTCTGGATGCCCAGCAGTACCACGCGTTAACGGTCGGGGATAAAGGCACGCTGAGTTACAAAGGTTCGCGATTTGTTGATTTTACGCTTGAACGCTAAGGTGTCATCTGACTGATGCCGGATGCGGCTTACGCCTTATCCGGCCTACAGATTTTTCGCCCCGGCTCGCAACGCGCCGCCGGGCGATAAGATCACAGTTACTTCTTCAACTGATCTTTAATCTTCTTCTGCCACACCAGCAACTCAAAGACGCCGAACAGAAAAATACGGATTTTCTCTCCGCTGGTCATCTGCGGGCCATCTTTTGGCATGGTGCTTTTTAGCAGCGCCAGTTGCATACCATGCATCAGCACCATAAATATCAGTGCGACGTTAACGAAGATGTTAAGCGGGCGTGGAAAGGGTTGGAAAATATTCAGTAGTAAAAATGCCCAGACGCACAGCATCAGCAGGCGTCCCAGGTTAATCAGCATCGTGTTCTCCTCGTGCTTCACGTTGGTACAGGCGATAGGCGACCTGTCCGGCGACTTTCTCACGGTATAGCGACCAGTTCACCGGAACCTGTGGCAAGCCGTTTTCTACTTCGCTTTCAACGTAAATATACGCTTCATTTGCCAGCCAGCCATGAGTTTCCAGAAGAGTTAATGTTTCTTCCAGTAATCCTTTGCGAAACGGCGGGTCAACAAATACCACGTTATGCGGCGTACCTGCCTGAGCCAAAAATGTCAGCGTATTGGTATTGACGACGCGGGCATGGGAGGCTTTCAGGGTGGCGAGATTCTTTTGTAGCTGCTGAGATACCGCGCGATCCATCTCCAGAAGCGTCGCATTTGCCGCATAGCGAGAGAGGGCTTCCAGCCCCAGCGCGCCGCTGCCGGCAAAGCAGTCCAGACAGTGAGCATCGACCATTACCGGGGCCAGCCAGTTAAACAACGTTTCGCGCACACGGTCAGTGGTCGGACGTAGGCCGGGGCTGTCCGGAACCGGGAGTTTACGGCCACGCCATTGCCCGCCAATAATGCGGATCTGGCCGCTACCAGAGTGATTCGGTTTTTTCATTTCTATTATTGCTCAATCCGCCTATAGCATGTCATTCCAGGCGGTGATGTGAGTTAAGTTAAGTGATAGACTATTTCATCATTTTTTTAGCTGCTATGTACATAGCGTTGACGCTGTGCCATGAAGCAACAGCGGGGGAGTGTAGTCGCAAATGGCGAAAGAGAAAAAACGTGGCTTTTTTTCCTGGCTGGGCTTTGGTCAAAAAGAGCAGGCACCGGAAAACGAGACAGAAGTAAAAAACGAAGAACAACAACCGGTTGCTGAAGAAACTACCGTCGTTGACGAACAACCGCACGTCGAGGAAGCCCGTAGCGAGGCTGAAACGCAAGCCTTTGCAGCTGAAGTCGTTGAAGTAACTGAACAGGTTGCGGAAATCGAAAAACTGCAGCCGGAAGAAGAACCTGTCGCCGAACAAGCGCAGCCGGAGATTGAGCCGGTTGCTGAAACTGTAGTGGAAACGCCAGCAGCGGTGGTTATCGAACGCGAAGAATTGCCGCTGCCGGAAGAGGTGAAAACCGAGGAAGTTTCTGCCGAAGAGTGGCAGGCCGAAGCGGAAACCGTGGAAATCGTTGAGGCGGCTGAAGAAGAAGCCGAAAACGAACCGCAACTGACCGACGAAGAACTGGAAGCGCAGGCGCTGGCCGCTGAGGCTGCTGAAGAAGCGGTTATGGTGGTGCCGGTAGAAGAACCGGTAGAAGAAGAGGTGGTTCAGGAGCAGGAAAAACCAACCAAAGAAGGTTTCTTTGCGCGTCTGAAACGCAGCCTGCTGAAAACAAAAGAAAACCTCGGTTCCGGATTTATCAGTCTGTTCCGCGGTAAAAAGATCGACGATGATCTGTTTGAAGAGCTGGAAGAGCAGCTGCTGATCGCTGACGTGGGCGTAGAAACCACCCGCAAAATCATTGCGAATCTGACGGAAGGCGCCAGCCGCAAGCAGCTTAAAGATGCGGAAGCGTTGTACGGTCTGCTGAAAGAAGAGATGGGCGAGATTCTGGCGAAGGTTGACGAACCGCTGAATGTTGATGGCAAAACACCATTTGTTATCTTAATGGTTGGCGTCAACGGCGTGGGCAAAACCACCACTATCGGTAAGCTGGCGCGTCAGTTTGAGCAGCAGGGTAAATCGGTCATGCTGGCGGCGGGCGATACTTTCCGTGCGGCAGCGGTAGAACAGCTGCAGGTCTGGGGTCAGCGTAACAACATCCCGGTGATTGCTCAGCATACCGGCGCGGATTCCGCGTCCGTTATCTTTGATGCTATCCAGGCGGCGAAGGCGCGTAATGTGGACGTGCTGATTGCTGATACCGCAGGGCGTTTGCAGAATAAATCGCACCTGATGGAAGAATTGAAAAAAATCGTTCGCGTCATGAAGAAGCTGGACGAAGATGCGCCGCATGAAGTTATGCTGACTATCGACGCCAGCACCGGGCAGAATGCGATAAGCCAGGCCAAACTGTTCCATGAAGCGGTGGGCTTAACCGGTATCACCCTGACCAAGCTGGACGGTACGGCGAAGGGCGGGGTTATCTTCTCGGTTGCCGATCAGTTTGGCATCCCTATCCGCTATATCGGTGTGGGCGAACGTATCGAGGATTTACGTCCGTTTAAAGCGGACGATTTTATAGAGGCACTTTTTGCCCGAGAGGATTAACAATGATTCGCTTTGAACATGTCAGCAAGGCCTATCTCGGTGGGAGACAAGCGCTGCAGGGAGTGACCTTCCATATGCAGCCTGGCGAGATGGCGTTTCTGACCGGCCACTCCGGCGCGGGGAAAAGTACCCTGCTGAAGCTGATTTGTGGAATTGAACGGCCCAGCGCCGGGAAAATCTACTTTAGCGGGCATGACATCAGCCGTTTGAAAAACCGTGAAGTGCCGTTTCTGCGTCGTCAGATTGGCATGATTTTTCAGGATCACCACCTGTTGATGGACAGAACCGTGTTTGACAACGTGGCAATTCCGCTGATCATCGCGGGTGCCAGCGGGGACGATATTCGTCGTCGCGTGTCAGCGGCGCTGGATAAAGTCGGGCTGTTGGACAAAGCGAAAAATTTCCCGATTCAACTCTCCGGCGGTGAACAACAACGCGTCGGCATTGCCCGCGCGGTGGTGAATAAACCTGCGGTACTGCTGGCGGATGAACCAACGGGGAACCTGGATGACGCGCTGTCAGAAGGGATCCTGCGCCTGTTCGAAGAGTTTAACCGCGTCGGGGTCACGGTATTAATGGCCACGCACGATATTGGCCTGATCTCCCGTCGCTCCTATCGCCAAATGGTTCTGAGCGATGGACATCTGCATGGAGGCCTGGCGCATGAATAGACGTGACGCTATTAACCAAATCAAACAGTTCGGTGGCCGACTGGATCGCTTTCGCAAATCGGGCGGTGCGCCGGGTGACGGCGGTCGCAACGCGCCAAAGCGTGCGAAAGCCGCGCCAAAGCCGAACTCGCGTAAAACCAATGTCTTTAACGAGCAGGTACGTTATGCGTTTCAGGGCGCGTTACAGGACCTGAAAAGCAAACCGCTGGCGACGTTTCTGACGGTGATGGTTATTGCCATCTCCCTGACGCTGCCAAGCGTGTGCTACATGGTATATAAGAACGTAAACCATGCGGCAAGCCAGTATTATCCGTCCCCGCAGATCACCGTTTACCTGCAAAAAACGCTGGATGATGATGCGGCGGCACGGGTGGTTGGTCAGTTGCAGGCCGAGCAGGGCGTGGAGAAAGTAAATTATCTTTCCCGTGACGACGCGCTGGGCGAATTCCGTAACTGGTCTGGCTTTGGCGGCGCGCTGGATATGCTGGAAGAGAACCCGCTGCCGGCAGTGGCGGTTGTTATTCCGAAACTGGACTTCCAGGGTACGGAGTCGCTGAACACGCTGCGTGACCGCATCGCACAAATCAACGGTATTGACGAAGTGCGGATGGATGACAGCTGGTTCGCCCGTCTGGCGGCGCTGACAGGCCTTGTCGGACGCGTTTCCGCGATGATTGGCGTGCTGATGGTGGCGGCGGTCTTCCTCGTCATCGGTAACAGCGTGCGCCTGAGTATTTTTGCGCGTCGCGATACCATTAACGTGCAAAAACTGATTGGCGCGACGGATGGATTTATCCTGCGTCCGTTCCTCTACGGCGGTGCACTGCTCGGTTTTTCCGGTGCATTTCTTTCACTGATTTTGTCAGAAATTTTGGTGATGCGTCTGTCGTCAGCGGTGACTGAGGTGGCACAGGTATTTGGAACTAAGTTTGATATCAATGGGTTATCGTTCGATGAGTGCCTGTTATTGCTGCTGGTGTGCTCAATGATTGGCTGGGTGGCAGCCTGGCTTGCCACGGTTCAACATTTACGCCACTTTACCCCCGATTAAAAAATCTCTGGTATAATCTTTCCCTGCACTGAGTAGTTCGCTCTGCAGGGAAAGAGTCCCTGTTGTCTCTTCCCGGCGTATTCATTGTGATGTCACATTTTGTGCGTAATCTATACACATTACGACATGGAACTTGTGGATAAAATCACTGTCTGATAAAAGATTGAATGATATTCTCGTTGCTCATAAGCTCTGGCATGGTTGTTGCTACTGGTTTTTGTTAATTAGTTTTTAGCCAATGCGCCAGATGAAAAGATTGAGAGGATTTGAATGACCAAAGAAATGCAAAATTTAGCTTTAGCCCCTGTTGGTAACCTGGAATCTTACATCCGGGCTGCGAACGCGTGGCCGATGTTGTCGGCTGACGAGGAGCGGGCACTGGCTGAAAAGCTGCATTACCAGGGCGATCTGGAAGCAGCTAAAACGCTGATCCTGTCTCACCTGCGCTTTGTTGTTCATGTTGCTCGTAATTATGCGGGTTATGGCCTGCCGCAGGCGGATCTGATTCAGGAAGGTAATATCGGCCTGATGAAAGCCGTGCGCCGTTTCAACCCGGAAGTGGGTGTGCGCCTGGTTTCCTTCGCCGTGCATTGGATCAAAGCTGAGATCCACGAATACGTTCTGCGTAACTGGCGTATCGTTAAAGTCGCGACCACCAAAGCACAGCGTAAGCTGTTCTTTAACCTGCGTAAAACCAAGCAGCGTCTGGGCTGGTTTAACCAGGACGAAGTTGAGATGGTTGCTCGCGAGCTGGGTGTTTCCAGCAAAGACGTGCGCGAAATGGAATCCCGTATGGCGGCGCAGGACATGACGTTTGACATGTCTTCAGACGACGAGTCTGACAGCCAGCCGATGGCCCCGGTGCTGTATCTGCAGGATAAATCTTCTAACTTTGCCGACGGCATTGAAGAAGATAACTGGGAAGATCAGGCCGCGAACAAACTGACCCACGCAATGGAAGGTCTGGACGAGCGTAGCCAGGACATCATTCGTGCCCGTTGGCTGGACGAAGACAACAAGTCGACGTTGCAGGAACTGGCCGATCGCTACGGCGTTTCCGCTGAACGTGTTCGTCAGCTTGAAAAGAACGCCATGAAAAAACTGCGTGCGGCGATCGAAGCGTAATCTTCCAGCCGACCTGGAAATGCTGATAAACCCTGGATGAAAATCCGGGGTTTTTTGTTTTTATCTCTCCCCTCCTCTCCTGACGTTTATGCTTTTTGTCATCAAGTTGTTATCTGCATGTCAAATTTAGCTATTCCAAAATAATAAAAATCGGGTATGTTTTAGCAGAGTATGCTGCTAAAGCACGGGTGGCTATCCAATAATCGAAATAAAGTGCTGAACAACAACATCACAACACACGTAATAACCACAATAATGGGGATTGTCAGGATGAATATGAAGGGTAAAGCGTTATTGGCAGGATGTATCGCCCTGTCTTTGAGCAATATGGCGTTTGCTAAGGATATTAAAGTTGCTGTCGTCGGCGCGATGTCCGGTCCGGTAGCGCAGTATGGCGATCAGGAATTTACTGGTGCAGAGCAGGCGATTGCAGATATCAACGCCAAAGGCGGCGTGAAAGGCGACAAACTGGTCATGGTGAAATATGACGATGCCTGTGACCCGAAACAAGCGGTAGCGGTAGCTAACAAAGTGGTCAACGACGGGATTAAATATGTTATCGGCCACCTGTGCTCGTCTTCCACTCAGCCTGCGTCAGATATCTATGAAGACGAAGGCATTCTGATGATCACCCCAGCGGCAACGGCGCCGGAGCTGACCGCACGCGGCTATAACCTGGTGATGCGTACCACCGGTCTGGATTCCGATCAGGGCCCGACTGCTGCCAAATATATCGTTGAAAAAGTGAAGCCGAAGCGCATTGCGATCGTTCACGACAAACAACAGTACGGTGAAGGCCTGGCGCGTTCCGTACAGGACAACCTCAAGAAAGCTAACGCTGACGTGGTGTTCTTCGACGGGATCACCGCTGGTGAGAAAGATTTCTCTACGCTGGTGGCGCGTCTGAAGAAAGAGAATATCGATTTCGTTTACTACGGCGGTTACCACCCGGAAATGGGGCAGATCCTGCGCCAGGCTCGCGCTGCGGGTCTGAAAACCCAGTTTATGGGACCAGAAGGGGTAGCGAACGTGTCGCTGTCTAACATCGCGGGTGAGTCTGCAGAAGGCTTACTGGTAACGAAACCGAAGAACTACGATCAGGTTCCGGCGAACAAACCGATTGTGGACGCGATCAAAGCCAAGAAACAGGATCCGAGCGGTGCATTCGTATGGACCACCTACGCCGCGCTGCAATCCTTGCAGGCTGGTCTGAACCAGTCTGACGATCCGGCTGAAATTGCCAAATACCTGAAAGCCAACTCAGTGGAAACCGTAATGGGGCCGCTGTCATGGGATGCGAAGGGCGATCTGAAAGGCTTCGAGTTCGGCGTGTTTGACTGGCATGCTAATGGTACGGCGACAGACGCCAAATAATTTACCTGGCGCCTTTCGCGCTGCAGATGCGTTGGCTACGTTATTCAACCCCGGTCACTTACTTATGTAAGTGACCGGGGACTTCATAACTTGCCGTCTTCCAGCAACGTGAAATTCCTGGAAAATTGCGAGGCGTTTTTTTATCTTTTTTCCCAGCCATTTTTCTGAGCCGTAAACCCTAACGCCTGCATAAACGCGGCCATCACGCTGCGATCTTCAACGCCGACGTCGGCCATCCACCATGAACTCACGTCAGGGTTTTCCCGGATGACTTCTTCGATCAAATACTGCCCGACACCGCGACGGCGGGTGATATCGCGTACGCGTAATGAATCTAATGCGCCTTGCGTGCCGCTCAGGGTTACGCGAACTGCGCCTAACAGACGCTCGTTAAAGCGTGCGGCGTAGATTCGGTGCGTTTCATCTACGCTTAACGATGAGGCGGAATATTCCGGCCAGATTTTGCCCAGATCAATCTGGTCCTGGTCGCTAAAGTTATCTAAACGAACGATGGTCAGCTTCATTAACAGCATGTCCAAATCACAAAAGATGGAATGAGTGTACCGAAATAATTCGCCCGGATGCTTTCTCTTTTTTATGTGAATAACCAGATTAATAATTTTGTAACAACGGTAATGACAGTTTGAAACCGTAGAGATTGAAAAATAGGCAGAATAATACCCTGGAATGCAGCATTTTATTCGGCTCTTTGTACCGTTATTTTATGCTGACAAATGTACTTTTTTTTGTTTATCTATAGTGAAAAGCAGAATATTATCTTTTCTTAATCGACTGAAAAATAGAGATTTTAGCCTGATTTTGCTTAAAAAGCTGCGCTAAACCATTAATGAGACTGGTAAAAATAGTGCAGTTCAAAAAAAGCACAGACTGCTTTTTAACCACATAAATACAAAATATTAATTACGTCACGAATGGGGATTCAGGTAATGAAACGGAATGCGAAAACAATCATCGCAGGGGTGATAGCACTGGCAATGTCACACGCGGTCATGGCGGAAGATATCAAGGTCGCTGTTGTCGGCGCGATGTCAGGCCCGGTCGCGCAGTGGGGTGATATGGAATTTAATGGCGCACGTCAGGCCATTAAAGATATCAATGCCAAAGGCGGGGTCAAAGGCGACAAACTGGTCGCTGTGGAATATGACGACGCTTGCGATCCGAAACAGGCCGTTGCGGTAGCGAACAAAATCGTCAATGACGGCATTCAGTACGTTATTGGACATCTGTGCTCATCTTCCACGCAGCCCGCATCAGATATTTATGAAGATGAAGGCATTCTGATGATTTCTCCGGGTGCCACTAACCCGGAACTGACCCAGCGCGGTTACGCACACATCATGCGTACAGCGGGTCTGGACTCCTCTCAGGGGCCGACCGCCGCGAAATACATTCTGGAGAAGGTAAAGCCGCAGCGTATCGCCATCATTCACGATAAACAGCAATACGGTGAAGGCCTGGCGCGTTCAGTGCAGGACAGCCTGAAAGCGGGCAAAGGCAACATCGTTTTCTTTGACGGGATTACCGCCGGAGAAAAAGATTTTTCTGCGCTGATCGCCCGCCTGAAAAAAGAAAATATCGACTTTGTTTATTATGGCGGCTACTACCCGGAAATGGGGCAAATGCTGCGCCAGGCGCGTTCCGTCGGGCTGAAAACCCAGTTTATGGGACCAGAGGGCGTCGGCAATGCGTCGCTGTCTAACATTGCCGGTGATGCTGCTGAAGGCATGCTGGTAACTATGCCAAAACGCTATGACCAGGATCCGGCGAATAAGGCTATCGTCGATGCGCTCAAAGCTGACAAGAAAGATCCAACCGGTCCGTACGTGTGGATCACTTATGCAGCCGTCCAGTCATTGGCGACAGCGATGGATCGCAGCGGTAGCAAAGATCCGTTGGACCTGGTGAAAGATCTGAAAGCACACGGGGCTGATACCGTGATTGGGCCGCTGAAATGGGACGAAAAAGGCGATTTGAAGGGATTTGAGTTTGGTGTCTTCCAGTGGCACGCAGACGGTTCATCGACCGTTGCGAAGTAATACCTGAAGACGAGTTATCCCACCGCCCGTGCAAAACGGGCGGGTTAAGAAAGGTTACCTTATGTCCGAGCAGTTCCTCTATTTCTTGCAGCAGATGTTTAACGGCGTCACGCTGGGAAGCACCTACGCGCTGATCGCCATCGGTTACACGATGGTGTACGGCATTATCGGCATGATCAACTTCGCCCACGGCGAGGTGTATATGATCGGCAGCTATGTCTCCTTTATGATCATCGCAGCGCTAATGATGATGGGCATTGATTCCAGTTGGCTACTGGTCGCGGCGGGCTTCGTCGGCGCGATTGTGATTGCCAGCGCCTACGGCTGGAGCATTGAACGTGTGGCGTATCGGCCCGTGCGCAGCTCCAAGCGTCTGATCGCGCTGATTTCCGCTATCGGGATGTCGATCTTCCTGCAAAACTACGTCAGCCTGACGGAAGGTTCGCGCGACGTGGCGCTGCCCAGCCTGTTTAATGGCCAGTGGACTGTCGGCAGTAGCGAAAACTTCTCTGCTTCCATCACCACCATGCAGGCGGTTATCTGGATTGTAACCTTCCTGGCGATGCTGGCGCTGACGATTTTCATCCGCTATTCGCGTATGGGCCGCGCCTGTCGCGCCTGCGCTGAAGACCTGAAAATGGCCAGCCTGCTCGGGATTAACACCGACCGCGTGATTGCGCTGACCTTTGTGATTGGTGCGGCTATGGCGGCGGTAGCGGGCGTGCTGCTCGGTCAGTTCTACGGCGTAATTAACCCGTACATCGGCTTTATGGCCGGGATGAAAGCCTTTACCGCGGCGGTACTGGGCGGAATCGGTAGCATCCCTGGGGCGATGATCGGCGGCCTGATTCTGGGCGTCGCGGAAGCGCTCTCCTCTGCTTATCTGAGTACTGAATACAAAGACGTGGTTTCATTCGCGCTGCTGATTCTGGTGCTGCTGGTGATGCCAACCGGTATTCTGGGTCGCCCGGAGGTAGAGAAAGTATGAAACCGATGCATTTTGCAATGGCGCTGCTCTCTGCCGCTATGTTCTTCGTCCTGGCGGGCGTCTTTATGGGTGTCCAACTGGAGCTTGACGGCACCAAACTGGTGGTCGATACCGCCGCGGATATCCGCTGGCAGTGGGTGTTTATCGGCACTGGTGTGGTCTTTCTCTTCCAGCTGTTGCGTCCAGCCTTCCAGAAAGGCCTGAAGAGCGTCTCTGGACCGAAATTTATTCTGCCGGCGATTGACGGCTCCACCGTTAAACAGAAGCTGTTCCTGGTGGCGCTGCTGGTGATTGCCGTGGCGTGGCCGTTTATGGTGTCGCGCGGTACGGTGGATATCGCCACGCTGACGATGATTTATATCATCCTCGGCCTCGGCTTAAACGTGGTGGTGGGGCTTTCCGGCCTGCTGGTGCTGGGCTACGGCGGCTTCTATGCCATCGGCGCTTACACCTTCGCGCTGCTGAACCACTATTACGGTCTGGGCTTCTGGACCTGTCTGCCGCTGGCGGGGCTGGTTTCAGCTGCTGCGGGCTTCCTGCTTGGCTTCCCGGTACTGCGCCTGCGCGGTGATTATCTGGCGATTGTGACCTTAGGCTTCGGCGAAATCGTCCGTATTCTGCTGCTCAACAACACCGAAGTAACCGGTGGTCCAAACGGTATTAGCCAGATCCCGAAACCGACCTTTTTCGGTCTGGAGTTCAGCCGTACCGCCCGTGAAGGCGGCTGGGATACCTTCAGCAACTTCTTTAACGTCAAGTACGATCCGTCTGACCGCGTCATTTTCCTCTATCTGGTGGCGCTGCTGCTGGTGGTCTTCTCGCTGTTTGTTATTAACCGTCTGTTGCGTATGCCGTTGGGCCGTGCGTGGGAAGCGCTGCGTGAAGATGAAATTGCTTGTCGTTCTCTGGGCCTTAACCCCACGCGCATCAAGCTGACCGCCTTTACCATCAGCGCCGCGTTTGCCGGTTTTGCTGGTACGCTGTTTGCCGCGCGCCAGGGCTTCGTCAGCCCGGAATCCTTTACCTTTGCCGAGTCGGCCTTTGTGCTGGCGATTGTGGTATTGGGCGGAATGGGCTCACAGTTTGCGGTGATCCTCGCGGCCATCCTGCTGGTAGTGTCACGCGAGCTGATGCGTGATTTCAACGAATACAGCATGTTAATGCTGGGTGGTTTAATGGTACTGATGATGATCTGGCGTCCGCAGGGCTTGTTGCCGATGACCCGTCCACAGTTGAAGCTGAAAAACGGGGAAGCAAAAGGAGAGCAGGCATGAGTCAGCCATTATTATCCGTTAACGGCCTGATGATGCGCTTCGGCGGTCTGCTGGCGGTAAACAACGTTGAACTGGAACTGCGACCGCAGGAGATAGTCTCGTTAATCGGCCCGAACGGCGCGGGGAAAACCACGGTCTTCAACTGCCTGACCGGTTTTTATAAACCGACAGGCGGGACGATTAAGCTGCGCGACCAGCACCTGGAAGGGCTGCCGGGTCAGCAAATCGCGCGTATGGGCGTGGTACGTACTTTCCAGCACGTGCGTCTGTTTCGCGAAATGACGGTGATTGAAAACCTGCTGGTGGCGCAACATCAGCAACTGAAAACCGGCGTCTTCTCCGGCCTGTTGAAAACTCCGTCGTTCCGTCGTGCGCAGAGTGAAGCGTTAGATCGTGCCGCCACCTGGCTGGAGCGTATTGGCTTGCTGGAGCATGCCAACCGTCAGGCCAGTAACCTGGCCTACGGCGACCAGCGCCGTCTGGAAATTGCCCGCTGTATGGTGACCCAGCCGGAAATCCTGATGCTCGACGAACCCGCCGCGGGCCTCAACCCGAAAGAGACCAAAGAGCTGGACGAGCTGATAGCTGAACTGCGTAACCATCACAACACCACCATTTTGTTGATTGAGCACGATATGAAGCTGGTGATGGGGATTTCCGACCGTATTTACGTGGTGAACCAGGGCACGCCGCTGGCGAATGGGACGCCGGAACAGATTCGTAATAACCCGGATGTTATCCGCGCCTATTTAGGTGAAGCATAATGGAGGCGAGGATTAATATGGATAAGGCGATGTTATCGTTCGACAAAGTCAACGCCCACTACGGCAAGATACAGGCGCTGCACGACGTCAGCTTGTATATCAACCAGGGTGAAATCGTGACGCTTATCGGTGCCAACGGCGCGGGAAAAACCACGCTGCTCGGCACATTGTGTGGCGACCCGCGAGCGACCAGCGGGCGAATCGTCTTTGATGGTAAAGACATTACCGACTGGCAGACGGCGAAAATCATGCGCGAAGCGGTAGCGATTGTGCCGGAAGGGCGTCGCGTGTTTTCCCGCATGACGGTGGAAGAGAACCTGGCTATGGGCGGCTTCTTTGCCGAAAAAGACCAGTTTCAGGAACGCATCAAATGGGTGTATGACCTGTTTCCCCGTCTGCATGAGCGTCGTATTCAGCGTGCGGGAACGATGTCCGGCGGTGAACAGCAGATGCTGGCGATAGGCCGTGCGCTGATGAGCCAGCCGAGGCTGCTGCTGCTTGATGAGCCGTCGCTAGGGTTGGCGCCGATTATCATCCAGCAGATTTTTAACACCATCGAACAGCTGCGCGAGCAGGGGATGACCATCTTCCTCGTCGAACAGAACGCCAACCAGGCGCTGAAGCTCGCCGATCGCGGCTACGTGCTGGAAAACGGTCATGTGGTGCTGGAAGACACCGGTGATGCGTTACTGGCTAACGAAGCGGTGCGTAGCGCGTATCTGGGCGGTTAATCATTCCTTGAATAGACAAGGGGCCGCTGTGGCCCCTTTTTATTGCTCTATGTTATTATTGAGAATAGTTATCAATAATAAAAATGAACATGGAGAAAGGATGATACGTTCAGGCACCTGCATGATGATTGGAAGTCTGTTATTGACGCTTTCATTCAATACACTGGCCTCAATACCGCAAACGTTCGACCCCCGCGACCCCGCTATCTGGGAAGAGAAGCCGGACAACCCGTTAGCGCAATCTGATTCGCCCTGCGAAGTGTTTACCAGCTCGGTATGCCCTGGCTGGGAAGAGGATAAATCAGATATCCAGCGTGAACGTGAGCGACGAGAGCAGCAGCGTTTACAGAATGAATATGAACGACGCTGGCGCAGAGATTAATTTTACCGGTGTTTATGTTCGCACAACCTGAGTGATGCTTCTTTTTTGTACATATTAGATGTACAATTGAGTTGTACATGTGAGGAGGTTTTGATGCGTACCATGAACTATAGCGAAGCCCGACAAAATCTGGCGGAAGTACTGGAGAGCGCTGTCACCGGCGTTCCTGTCACTATTACACGTCGTGGTCATAAGCCTGCCGTAATCATCAGCGCGGAAGAGTTCGAACGCTATCAGACCGCAAGACTTGATGATGAATTTGCCGATATCATGATGGTACATGGTAATGAAATCAGGGAGCTGGCTGATAAATGACTCTACAAATTATCTCAGCGGAAGAGATAATCCAGTTTCACGACAGGCTGCTACGTGTAACGCCTGGCGTTGCGGGCATGCCTGATCCAGGTCGTGCTGAAGCGCTGATGTATCGGGTGTTAAATCAAATTGAATACGAAGGTGTGACCGGCGTGTGGTTGCTTGCCGCAATGCATTTACTGGCTATCTCACGTGGGCATATTTTTAATGATGGTAACAAACGTACCGCTTTGTTTATTACGTTACTGTTTTTAAAGCGTAACGGGATAGCTTTGCCTGCAAACCCGGATTTCGTCGCCATGACGGTTGAAGCGGCTGCGGGCCAGTTGACGCTGGAACAAATAGCCTCCCGCCTGCGTGGATAACCCCGGCGGAAGCCTTTGTAGGCCGGATAAGATGCGTTAGCATCGCCTTCCGGCGGTTCGTAGGCACTTTCGCTGTACGTGTCACAGCTCCCACTTTCCTTCCTTAGCACAGTCACCGCCTTGCCATCTGTTTGTCGCCTTACTATCTTTTTTTTGTAATAAAAAAGTTATTTTTCTGTCATTCGAGCATGTCATGTTACCCCCGCGAGCATAAAACGCGTGATATCGCGCATCCGGCACAACAAGAGAGATAACCGATGATATCGTTACGACATACAGCTTTAGGACTGGCACTTAGCCTGGCATTTGCAGGTCAGGCACTGGCGGTTACCACTATCCCGTTCTGGCACTCAATGGAAGGCGAACTGGGTAAAGAAGTTGATTCACTGGCGCAACGTTTTAATGCAGCCAATCCCGACTACAAAATTGTTCCGCAGTACAAAGGCAACTACGAGCAGAGCCTGAGTGCAGGAATTGCCGCTTTCCGTACCGGAAACGCGCCTGCTCTGCTGCAGGTTTATGAAGTGGGTACGGCAACAATGATGGCCTCGAAAGCCATTAAACCGGTCTATGAAGTATTCAAAGAGGCTGGCATTAACTTCGATGAGTCTCAGTTCGTACCGACGGTTTCCGGTTACTACACCGACTCTAAAAGTGGACACTTGCTCTCCCAGCCATTTAACAGCTCCACTCCGGTGCTGTACTACAACAAAGATGCCTTCAAAAAAGCCGGTTTAGACCCTGAGCAGCCGCCGAAAACCTGGCAGGATCTGGCGGAGTACACCGCGAAGCTGAAAGCCGCAGGCATGAAGTGCGGTTACGCCAGCGGCTGGCAGGGATGGATTCAGATTGAAAACTTCAGCGCCTGGAACGGTCTGCCGGTAGCAACCAAAAACAACGGCTTTGACGGTACTGACGCGGTGCTGGAGTTCAATAAACCGGAACAAGTGAAACATATCGCTCTGCTGGAAGAGCTGAACAAAAAAGGTGATTTCAGCTACTTCGGTCGTAAGGACGAATCCACAGAGAAGTTTTATAACGGGGATTGTGCCATTACCACCGCCTCTTCCGGGTCTCTGGCCGACATCCGTCACTACGCTAAATTTAACTATGGTGTCGGGATGATGCCGTACGATGCCGATGTGAAGGGCGCACCGCAGAACGCGATTATCGGTGGGGCCAGCCTGTGGGTTATGCAGGGTAAAGACAAAGCAACCTACGAAGGCGTGGCGCAGTTCCTCAACTTCCTGGCGAAGCCTGAAATTGCTGCCGAATGGCACCAGAAGACCGGCTATCTGCCGATCACCACCGCTGCCTACGACCTGACCCGTGAGCAGGGCTTCTATGAGAAGAATCCTGGGGCAGATATCGCCACCCGCCAGATGCTGAACAAGCCGCCGTTGCCGTTCACCAAAGGACTGCGTCTGGGCAATATGCCGCAGATCCGCACCATTGTGGATGAAGAGCTGGAAAGCGTCTGGACCGGGAAGAAAACCCCGCAGCAGGCACTGGATGCCGCTGTTGAGCGTGGCAATCAGTTACTGCGTCGCTTTGAGCAATCGACCAAGTCTTAAGTGTATAAGTGCCTGATGGCGCTGCGCTAATCAGGCCTACAAGTCCGTAGTTTGTAGGCCGGATAAAGTGCTTGCACCGCCATCCGGCACCTTCCAGGAAAAGAACCTACATGTCTTCATCCCGTCCGGTATTCCGCTCGCGCTGGCTTCCCTATTTGTTGGTGGCTCCGCAGCTGGTTATCACCGTTATTTTCTTTATCTGGCCTGCCGGTGAAGCGCTGTGGTACTCGCTACAATCCGTTGATCCGTTTGGTCTTTCCAGCCAGTTTGTCGGACTGGAAAACTTTGTCGCGCTGTTTCATGACCCGTACTACCTCGACTCATTCTGGACCACCATTAAGTTCAGTACGTTAGTCACGGTAAGCGGTCTGCTGGTGTCGTTATTTTTTGCGGCGCTGGTGAATTACGTGGTGCGCGGCAGCCGTTTCTACCAGACGCTGATGCTGTTGCCTTACGCCGTCGCGCCCGCCGTCGCCGCCGTATTGTGGATCTTTCTTTTTAACCCAGGACGTGGGTTGATTACCCATTTTCTCGGTGAGTTTGGCTATGACTGGAACCATGCGCAAAACAGCGGTCAGGCCATGTTCCTGGTGGTGTTCGCGTCGGTCTGGAAGCAGATTAGTTACAACTTCCTGTTCTTCTTTGCCGCACTGCAGTCTATCCCGCGGTCGCTGATCGAAGCCGCTGCGATTGATGGCGCGGGGCCGGTTCGTCGCTTCTTTAAGCTGGCGCTGCCGCTGATAGCCCCAGTCAGCTTCTTTCTGCTGGTGGTGAATCTGGTTTACGCCTTCTTTGATACCTTCCCGGTGATCGATGCCGCCACGGCGGGTGGACCGGTACAGGCGACCACGACGTTGATTTATAAGATCTATCGCGAAGGCTTTGTTGGGTTGGATCTCTCCGCCTCGGCCGCGCAATCGGTGGTGCTGATGTTCCTGGTTATTATTTTGACGGTGGTGCAGTTCCGCTATGTGGAAAGTAAGGTGCGTTACCAATGATTGAGAACCGTCGTGGGCTGACAATATTCAGCCATGCCATGTTGATTATGGGGATCATGGTGATCCTGTTTCCGCTGTACGTCGCGTTTGTCGCGGCGACGCTGGACAACAAAGCGGTGTTTGAAACGCCGATGACGCTGGTTCCCGGCACGCAGCTGCTGGAGAACATGAAATTCATCTGGGTCAATGGTGTCGGCGTCAACAGCGCGCCGTTCTGGTTGATGATGCTTAACAGCTTCATCATGGCGTTCAGTATTACGGTAGGGAAAATCACCGTATCCATGCTCTCCGCATTCGCCATCGTCTGGTTCCGCTTTCCGCTGCGCAATCTGTTCTTCTGGATGATTTTTATCACCCTGATGCTGCCGGTTGAGGTGCGAATCTTTCCGACGGTGGAGGTTATCGCCAACCTGAAAATGCTCGACAGCTACGCGGGTCTGACGCTGCCGTTGATGGCATCGGCTACTGCGACCTTCCTGTTCCGACAGTTCTTTATGACCCTGCCGGATGAACTGGTTGAGGCAGCGCGTATTGACGGCGCATCACCGATGCGTTTTTTCCGCGATATCGTACTACCGCTGTCAAAAACCAATCTGGCGGCGCTGTTTGTTATTACCTTTATCTACGGCTGGAACCAGTATCTGTGGCCGTTGTTAATTATTACCGACGTCAATTTGGGCACTGCGGTAGCGGGTATCAAAGGCATGATCGCCACCGGTGAAGGTACCACGCAGTGGAACCAGGTAATGGCCGCCATGCTGCTGACGCTCATCCCTCCGGTAATCATCGTGTTAGCCATGCAGCGCGCCTTCGTACGCGGTCTGGTCGATAGTGAGAAATAAAAATGGCTGGTTTAAAACTACAAGCAGTAACCAAAAGCTGGGACGGCAAAACCCAGGTAATTAAACCGCTGACGCTGGACGTCGCGGACGGGGAATTTATCGTGATGGTTGGCCCATCCGGCTGCGGAAAGTCTACGCTGCTGCGGATGGTCGCCGGGCTGGAGCGGGTGAGCGGCGGCGATATCTGGATTGATAATAAACGCGTCACCGAGATGGAGCCGAAGGATCGCGGTATTGCGATGGTCTTTCAAAACTACGCGCTCTACCCGCATATGAGCGTGGAAGAAAACATGGCCTGGGGGCTGAAAATCCGCGGGATGGGTAAGGAGCACATTGCTGAGCGGGTAAATGAGGCGGCGCGTATTCTTGAGCTGGGTGAATTGCTCAAACGTCGTCCGCGCGAACTTTCCGGTGGCCAGCGTCAGCGCGTGGCGATGGGGCGAGCGATTGTGCGCGACCCAGCGGTATTCCTCTTCGATGAGCCGCTTTCTAACCTTGATGCCAAGCTGCGCGTACAGATGCGTCTGGAGTTACAACATCTGCATCGCCGCCTGAAAACCACTTCGCTATACGTGACGCACGACCAGGTTGAAGCGATGACCCTCGCCCAACGGGTGATGGTGATGAACAAAGGCATTGCCGAGCAGGTAGGTACGCCGGTTGAGGTGTATGAAAAACCTGCCAGCCGCTTTGTGGCGAGCTTTATCGGCAGCCCGGCGATGAACCTGCTGGACGGGCGCATCAGCGCTGCGGGCACCCATTTCGAACTGGAGGGCGGCATGACGTTACCCATCGGCAGAAGCGCGAGAGAGTCTATTGGGCGTAACATGACGTTGGGTATCCGCCCAGAGCATATTACGCTAAGCTCGCAGGCCGAAGGCGGCGTGCCGTTGGTTGTTGATACACTGGAAATGCTGGGTGCAGACAACCTTGCACACGGACGCTGGGGTGAGCAAAAGCTGGTGGTGCGACTGGCGCATCAGCATCGCCCGACGGCAGGCAGCACGCTGTGGCTGCATCTGCCAGAAAATCATCTGCATCTTTTTGATGGCGAAACAGGACAACGCGTATGAGTAACTGGCCTTACCCCCATATTGTCGCCCATCGTGGCGGCGGTAAGCTGGCCCCGGAAAACACCCTGGCGGCGATCGACGTGGGGGCGCGATATGGGCATACCATGATCGAGTTTGACGCTAAATTGTCGAAAGACGGTGAGATCTTCTTGCTGCATGACGACAACCTGGAGCGAACCAGCAATGGCTGGGGCGTGGCCGGCGATCTGAACTGGCAGGATTTATTGCGCGTGGACGCCGGAGGCTGGTTTAGCGGTGAGTTTAAAGGTGAACCGCTGCCACTGCTGTCGCAAGTGGCCGAGCGCTGCCGTCAGCACGGAATGATGGCAAATATTGAAATTAAACCTACAACCGGCTCCGGAACACTAACCGGCAAAGTCGTGGCGCTGGCTGCGCGGGAACTGTGGGCGGGAATGACGCCACCACTGTTGTCATCCTTTGAAATTGATGCGCTTGAAGCGGCGCAGCAGGCGGTGCCTGAACTGCCGATAGGCTTGCTGCTGGATGAATGGCGCGAGGACTGGCGCGAGCTGACCACACGGCTTGGCTGCGTCTCTATTCATCTTAATCATAAGCTGCTGGATGAGGCGCGCGTGGATGCGCTGCGCGACGCTGGGCTACGTATTCTGGTGTATACCGTCAACCGACCCCAGCGCGCGGCGGAACTGCTGCGCTGGGGAGTGGACTGCATCTGTACCGATGCTATTGATACGATTGGTCCGGATTTCCAACCTTTTTAAGGCCCAATCGTTTTTAACGGAACGTTAGGCTGCGGCGTGCTGGAGGGCTTCAGCATGTCGCCATTCTTTTTCTCCGACAGCATATGTTGCTTATTCAGCGCGCTGTCCGGGTTACGAGTTCCACTCAACATCCCGCCGTTGCTGTTGGGCAGCATTTGCTGCTGACCGGAATTCAGCTCACCAGGCTGAGACTGAAGGACTCGCTGGGAGTTGGTGTTGATTTGATTTTCCATATGCTGTTGCTGCATACGCGTCTGCGTTTGCAACTGTTGGTTGAGCATCCCTTTCTGCTGAATTTGCTGCGTTTGCATTTGGGTTTGCATACGCTGCTGGCTCGGGATCTGATAACCGGGTTGGTTCGGGTTATTCATGGTGTTGATGGGCTGTGCAAAGCCTGCAAACGGCAACAGCATGGCTAAAAGTAAGAGTCGTTTCATCGCTTTTCTCCTCTCGGGGATCTCTTAAGTTTACTCCTTTCTCGCCGTTACGATGATTATTTCAGAGTTATGCACCAGGCTTAGTGGGGGCCGACCCCCATACATCTGGAGAATAACGATGATAAAACCGACGTTTTTACGCCGGGTAGCCATTGCTGCTCTGCTCTCAGGAAGTTGTTTTAGCGTTGCTGCCGCGCCGGCTGCGCCACCGCCGGTATCTTACGGAGTCGAGGAAGATGTGTTCCATCCCGTACGCGCTAAGCAAGGGATGGTGGCCTCCGTGGATGCTTTAGCTACCCAGGTTGGGGTGGACATTCTTAAACAGGGCGGGAATGCCGTCGATGCCGCCGTGGCCGTTGGCTATGCGCTGGCGGTGACGCATCCCCAGGCGGGCAATCTGGGCGGCGGTGGTTTTATGCTGCTGCGTACCAAAGACGGTAACACCACAGCGATCGATTTTCGTGAAATGGCTCCCGCTGGCGCGACCCGCGACATGTTCCTTGATGAACAGGGCAACGCCGATGCGAAAAAGTCGCTGACGTCGCATCTGGCATCCGGTACGCCGGGTACCGTGGCGGGTTTCTCGCTGGCGCTGGAGAAATACGGCACGATGCCGCTGAACAAAGTGGTGCGCCCGGCGATGAAGCTGGCGGAAGAGGGCTTTGTGGTTAATGACGCGCTGGCCGACGATCTGAAAACCTATGGCAGCGAAGTGATCCCCAATCACGAGAACAGCAAAGCTATTTTCTGGAAGGACGGCGAGCCGCTGAAAAAAGGCGACAAGCTGGTGCAAAAGAATCTGGCGAAGAGCCTGGAAATGATTGCCGAGAATGGCCCGGATGCGTTTTATATAGGGGCGATTGCCGATCAGATAGCCGGGGAAATGCAGAAGAACGGCGGGCTGATGACCAAAGAGGATTTAGCCAGCTATAAAGCCGTGGAGCGTACGCCGATTAGCGGTGACTATCGCGGGTATCAGGTCTTCTCCATGCCACCGCCGTCCTCTGGTGGTATTCACATCGTGCAGATCCTCAATATTCTCGAAAACTTCGACATGAAGAAGTACGGGTTTGGCAGTGCCGATGCCATGCAGGTCATGGCTGAAGCGGAAAAATATGCTTACGCCGACCGTTCAGAGTATCTGGGGGACCCGGATTTTGTGAAAGTGCCATGGCAAGCGCTGACCAACAAAGCCTATGCTAAAACGCTTGCCGATCAGATTGATATCAACAAGGCTAAGCCTTCCAGTCAGATCAAACCTGGCAAGCTCGCCCCGTATGAAAGCAACCAGACCACTCACTTCTCGGTGGTAGATAAAGACGGCAATGCCGTGGCGGTGACCTATACCCTGAATACCACCTTCGGAACTGGCATCGTGGCGGGCAACACCGGTATTCTGCTCAATAACGAAATGGATGATTTCTCCGCTAAGCCGGGTGTACCAAACGTTTATGGACTGGTGGGCGGTGATGCCAACGCGGTTGGGCCGAAGAAGCGTCCGCTGTCATCAATGTCGCCGACTATCGTGGTAAAAGACGGGAAAACCTGGCTGGTTACCGGCAGCCCTGGCGGAAGCCGAATTATCACTACCGTGCTGCAAATGGTAGTCAATAGCATTGATTTCGGGATGAACGTCGCCGAAGCGACTAACGCGCCGCGCTTCCATCATCAATGGTTACCGGATGAACTGCGCATCGAGAAGGGCTTCAGCCCGGATACAATCAAGCTGCTGGAGCAAAAAGGACAGAAAGTGGCGCTGAAAGAGGCGATGGGTAGCACCCAGAGCATTATGGTTGGACCGGATGGCGCACTGTATGGCGCGTCTGACCCGCGTTCCGTGGATGATTTAACGGCGGGGTACTGATTTTTGATTAATAGCCCGGTGTCAGGCACCGGGCGTTTTGTTGGCTATGCCGTGAGCAACCGCGCTGGATTATCAATACAGAGCCTGCGCAGAGTATCGTTGTCTACTCCACGGGCAGCCAGATAGGCGAGGAAAACATTCGGGACAAATCCCCAACCGTTCCCCCCATTTTTTGCCCACATCTGTTTGAGAAAAACATCATGGCTTAAAACTATCTGATCGGCGTAACCCAGTTCAATCAGATGTGCTACCGCATCAGCGGTCTCCTGAACGCCAGGGGCGATACCTTCTTTAGGGAAGGTAATGTCCAGACCAATCATGTCAAATTCAAGCCACACGCCGCGGTCGAGCATTTTACGTTGATAGGCAACATCTTTTCCTGATGGGTCCGAGTGTGCCAGCGAAACTTTTGCCGGAGAGACGTTCATCTCTTCAAGGACAATATCCAGTACCTCATCACCCAGTCGCAGCCACCCTGGCATATGGATATTCATCGCCGTATGGGGATTATTACGTTGTGCCAGAGACGCTGCCCGCAGACTGTTACGCTCCGCTTGGGTAAATGCGGGTGATACGCCAATTTCACCGATCATACCGGCGCGAATATCCGTCTCGCCAATCCCCTGATTCAGTTCCTTATCAATTAGTGCGGCTAATAAATCGACAGGTTTATGGATCCTGGCGCTTTCAAACTTCTCCAGATAAGGTCCTGATGAAGCAACGATATTCAAACCGGTTTTTATTGCCACCTCCCGTAACGATGAAGCGTCCCGGCCGATAGACTCAGAACCCGTCGCGTCGACAATAGTCCTGCCTCCCAGTGACATAAAATTATTGATTTCAAAGATGACATCATCAATCTCTTTTCTGTCCATGTTATCGGCGCAGCAGTATGGATCGTGTTTCAGTCCCCACTGAAGGTCAGCACTGACTTTTTTCCCTACCAGTTGTTGTGAAAAAGTATAATGTGGTTCATCAACAACAGATGACAGATCGTTAAACAGATGCTCATGCGGGAGCGTTAGACCCATATCAGTTTGCGCCACTGGGCCTGTCACGGTTTGCAGGAAACCTTTCATCCTGACACCTCCATTTTTTGCGCCATTTTGGATGCTCTGTATTCAGGAATGGTGGTAACAATTGCGCCCACTAACGCGAACAACGTGCCGATGATAGTGACCAGATAGACCGTATTGCCTAAGGATGGGATCAATTCATCAATCAATACCGACCCAAGCAACTGGCCTGCGGTAGACGCTACACCCAGCATCAGCAGACCTAAGCCTCTGACCAGAATCGCCATCAGCCCGATGGACAGCAGACCCAGCGGGCCACCGAGATACATCCACCACGTATCGGGTAACTGGACGGTGACATGGCCTAATGCGACACGTATCGCCAGTGCAGCACCCAGCACACAAAAGCCGACAATGAAGTTCCAGGTAATGGAAACCAGCATGGAGCCCGTTGCCTCGGCGACTTTGGCATTTCCAGCAGGCTGCCAGCCAGCGAGTAATCCTGCCAAAAATGGGAGGATGGCGAGCAGAATAAAGGAGGTTGAATGCCACTGTGGCGACACGACAAAAATCGTGGCAATAACCGCGAACAATGCGCCAGCAACGCGCCATGGCGTGAAGTATTTCTTCTCATCCACACCGACACCAAAACGGTCGCACAGTAGGCCGGAAAGGAGCAGGGCGGAAATTAATGCAGTTTGAAACGTGGCAACGCCCAACGCGCTGGCTGATGCCCCTTCCGAAAATACAACCATCGCTCCACATAATCCGGCAAACCAATTCCACAGCGGGATTTTTCTCTTTTTAATCAGCATCGGGATCGACGCGAATTGCTGGCGTGTTTCTTTACGCGCAATAATAATGAAAAACATGACAACCAGACCGCTGGCGAACGAGATTACTGCGCAAGCATTACCATCTTGCAACCAGTGTCCCAATTGCCCATTAACGGCAGACTGCATTGGGGAAAGCATACCGGCTAAGATAGTTGCAAGCATCAGTAAGGGAGTTGAGTACTTATTTTTGTTCATACATCAATCCTTAAATTTTATAAAAGGAGTAACTTTCGTTACTCCATTGTTTTTTATTTTCTGGCGATGAATTGAAGCGTGTTAACCCACAGGTCGGTATAAAACGGCCAGGACATAAATTGCTGTGTTCCCCAGTGCGGCGAACAGTCGCTCATGAAGCAGGCGGTTTTACCCTGTTGGTATTCACCGAACACTAACAGCGGGTCATTATTTATTGTTAAAACGACATCGGCATTTTCTCTGGCGACAACCTGGTTGTATCCAAGAAATACCGGGTAGTCTGAGAATCCGTTAACGACAGGATGTTCAGGGGAGATAGCCTCAGCGTAGATACCCTCTGGTTTTTCTACCCGGTCATCGCCGTCAAGCATAATAACTGGCAAAACCTCGGCAAGAATGGTGTTCTTGTAATTAGCCTTAGCCTCAATACCCATAAATGACAGATAGCCGCCAATCATGAGTAATCCACCACCATTTTTGACATACTCTTTAATTGATTCCAGAGCATTGGGCTTTATTTTTAGCTGATAGAACGTCTCGTTTTGCAACAGGAACGTATTGCTACCGATATCGCTAATGACAATGACATCATAACGGTTTAGTTCATCAATGCTCTCTGGAAATGCAATTTGCACGGTGTGAGCCGGCATATAATCAATTTCTACGCCACCTTTCTTTAAGCATTCCAGCAACCATGTAGCACCTTCTTCATATTTACTCGAGGTAAAACTGTCATAGCCTTTTGAATGAATCATGTGAATATGCCAGGATTCTCCAATAAAGAGCACCTTTAGTTTTTTCTGCGTATTGTTCATAGTCTGCTCCTTGATTTAGTGTGTAGAGATAGTTTGTTTGTAATGTGAGCCCTGAATGCGATGAAGAACGGATTCGTTTTCTGGCATGTCAGAGGCATTGGGTGTTTCAACAGCAAGCGAGGCGAATGCGCTGGCGTAGCACAATGCAGATGCCAGTGATTTTCCTTTAGCAAGGCCAGACGCGAGTGCGCCATTGAAGGCATCGCCAGCCCCAGCCGTATTTTTTACAACGGCCGGAAATGCCGGAGAATAGATGAATTGCGTTCCGTCATAAGCGAGAGAACCTTTGCTACCCAATGTGATAATGGTATTTTTGACACCTTTTTGATGAATAATCTTCGCTGCACATTTGGCTGATTCAATATCGTTGACGGACATATTTGCCAGCAGGCCAGCTTCGGTTTCATTTGGCGTGATATAATCGATATCATCAATGATGGTATTAACCATTTCATTATATGGCGCTGGATTGATAATGACCGGGATATCATTTTTCTGTGCGAGACGAATGGTTTGTTGAAGTGCCTCGTAATTTGTCTCCAGTTGGACGAGAACAATATCTGAATGAACGATGGCTTCTTTTTGTATGGTGATTTCATCAGGTGAAATTGTCATGTTAGCACCGGGATAGATAGCGATGACGTTATCCCCGGTATCTCCATTCACCATAATAGTCGCTGTACCTGTTTGTGTTTCTCTGGTCTGATAGATAACGCTTTTATGGATTTTTGATGAGTTTATAAAATTAATGGCGTAATCACTGAAATGGTCTGACCCTACTTTAGTAATAAAATGCACATCAGAATCGGCATAGCTTGCTGCTAATGCCTGATTGCATCCTTTACCACCGGGCGAAAAAATAAATTTATCGGCAAGTAATGATTCGCCTGTCGAGGGTAGCCTCGGTAGGTAACTGATAATATCAACATTGAACGAGCCAATAACACATACATTATTCTTCATGGCAGAGAGACCTTTTTTTATTTTCTGCGCTGATTCATATTTTTCCAGCACATAAGCAATTTCGTTTTTTGCAACGTTATCAAGAGAGTCAAGGGTAATAAATGCACCACCATGACAGCGAGTGAGATATCCCTGTCCGGCAAGCTCATTGAGATCTGAGCGAATAGTTTCCTTTGTTACCTTGAGACTTTTCGCCAGATTTGAAACTTTTACAACTCCCGAAATACTGATTTCTTTCAATATTCTATGATGGCGTTCAAATTTCATTTTTTACCTCACCGTGGTTAAGTTAGTCCCAGGGGAAGTATATTGTTGTGATTGTCACCATAAAGTGATGGCAGAAACCAAAAAAAAACAAAAATGTAATATTAATATTATTAAAGTTACTAAAAATAGCGATGAAGATAGAAAGTTGAATAACCATATAATTCAGGTGGTTGCCAGGACTGAACATGACGGTGGGGGGAGACGATAAGCCGTAATCAACAACTCTATGCCAGGACTGGATGGCGCTTCCGTTCCTGAATTTTTCGGTGGGATATAAAAGAGAATGGCCTACAGCGTTCTAAGCGGTGTAGGCCTGACGGGTTGGTTATGGCGCATATCCCTGCAGTGATTCGGACCAGCGGAATATTTGGCTGCTTTTATCCTGCAGGTTAACGCGTTCTAAATCATAAAATCCGTGCGTCTTTGCCGAGCGCATTTTGAGAATGTACTTACTTTCGCTGATGTCGTGCTGCCTTGTGCCGTCTTTATTCCAGTCTCCGGCGATGTCTGTATATTGATAAACAAGGTCGGAATACACGTTGATTATCTTGCTGTCTTTGATGGTGTAGAGTTCAAGCACTTCATAAAATGCGCCGCCGCCGGAGTAGGCATCGGAGTATCCACCCCGCACCCCAAATGCCAGGGTATCAGGTGCTATCCGGTACGGTGCCAGATCCAGCTTTGTATAATATGCCAGTGGTCTGACGGACTCATCATCACTCTCTTTTTCAGCGGCTTTATTCCACTCTGAGAGCTGGTTTAACGGTTTTTCTGAGCGTGCAATCGGCGTTAGCTGTGGGTTCTGCCAGGAAAAAACGCCGAGATACAATTTATTAGCGCGCCCGTTGCTGTAGTTTTCCGGGCAGGTGTTATCCGCGTATTTTTTTGCTTGCTCAGCGTTAGCCTTATTATCGGCAAAACAGGCAATGCCAATATATTTACCGTCTTTTCCCCAAGGTTTAGCACCGCTCAGGATCAGGTTGTCAGGCTCTTCATTCGGTGCAACCCAGGCAATCCACTGCTTTTCAGATAAGCCCTGAGGAAGCTCGCCAAATCCTTTCGCAGGGGTTGCTCCCGCCATTTGCTCAGCAAAAATCTGTTTGCCTTCCGGATGTTGGATGGCACTGGGTACGGAATCGAGATTTTGTACGGTAGTGGCAAAAGCAGGGGAGAGCGAGGCCAGCAAAACCAGGGGAAACAACTTTTTCACTATTGCGTCCTTTCAATAAGCAGGGCGATATGACTCGCCCTTAAATTTATTTCACGCGCGCCATAAAGTAGGCATCAACATACTCACCATTGCGCAGGCCGTATTTCTTACCGGTACCTTCGATTTCAAAGCCGTATTTCTTATACACCGCCACGGCAGGCTCATTATCAACAAATACGGTCAGCTCAATACGATCGACGCGTAGCCAGTTGTCGCACATGTTGATCATTGTGCGAATCAGCGCGCTGGCAACACCGCGGTTGTGCCACCGGGCATCCACGCAGATACCAAAATCGGCTACGTGGCTGCGGCGTGGGCGCTGCGCGACCTCAATACAGAGATGCCCCACGACGATATCGTCAATGCAGGCAACCAGTTGTTTAACCCCGGCTTGCTCGGTTAGCCGCGCTTGCCACATTTCGAGGGAAGGATGAGGAACCTGTAGCGTGTTGTGGTACACCTCCGGCTGGGCGTGGATCTGACGAATTGCGTCGTAATCTTTTGGTTCAGCGTGGCGTATCACTATCTCACTCATTCCTTATCTCCTGCAGGGTTAATTGTGTATTTACACTCGCTGAGAAAGAAAAATCCGTCAACTGCATTTTTTTGCAAAAAGAAGTAGACAAGTGCGAATGAGAATGATTATTATTGCTCTGCGTTCAGGGGAACCCCTACGGAGAACCTGAAAGCACGACATTGCTCACATTGCTTCCAGTATTACTTTAGCCAGCCTTGCGCTGGCTTTTTTTTGGGTTTTGTTTCTGCCTGGCTTACTTGTCATTTTGTCCCTGAGTAGGGCGAGTGATGCCGGATGGCGCTTACGCTTATCCGGCCTACAGCTGAGACCTGGGTTTTGTAGGCCGGATAAGGCAACGCCGCATCCGGCACGATGACAGGATGGATTCAGTCTCCAGCCGCTTTGCGCTATGGTGTAGACAATCACCTTCAAAAGGATCGTCTCATGACCTTACACTGCGCATTTATTGGTTTTGGTAAAAGCACCACCCGCTACCATTTGCCGTACGTCCTTAACCGCAAAAATAGCTGGCACGTCGCGCACATTTTCCGCCGCCACGCCAAGCCGGAAGAGCAGGCGCCGCAGTATTCACATATTCACTTCACCAGCGACCTCGACGAGATCTTAAACGATCCGCAGGTGAAACTGGTGATCGTCTGTACCCATGCTGACAGCCATTTTGAATACGCTAAACGCGTGCTGGAAGCGGGTAAGAATGTGCTGGTTGAGAAACCCTTCACGCCGACACTTGCGCAAGCAACAGAGTTGTTTGAACTGGCGCAAAGCAAAGGGCTGACCGTTACACCGTATCAGAACCGCCGTTTTGACTCCTGCTTCCTCACCGCGAAAAAAGCCATTGAGAGCGGCAAGCTCGGCAAGATTGTTGAGGTTGAAAGCCATTTCGATTACTACCGTCCTGAAGCAGAAACCAAGCCGGGACTGCCGCAGGACGGCGCGTTTTATGGTCTGGGCGTACACACCATGGATCAGATTATCTCGTTGTTCGGACGCCCCGATCATGTGGCCTACGACATCCGCAGCCTGCGCAACAAAGCGAACCCGGACGATACCTTTGAAGCGCAGCTGTTTTACGGCGACCTGAAAGCCATTGTTAAAACCAGTCATCTGGTGAAAATCGACTATCCGAAGTTTATCGTGCATGGCACCAAAGGCTCGTTTGTGAAATACGGCATCGACCAGCAGGAAACCAGCCTGAAGGCCAATATCATGCCGGGTGAGCCAGGTTTCGCCGCTGACGATTCTGTTGGGGTGCTGGAGTACGTCAACGATGACGGCATCACGGTAAAAGAAGAGGTAAATCCGGAAGTGGGCGATTACGGTCGCGTGTATGATGCGCTGTACCAGACGCTGACCACCGGTACGCCTAATTACGTCAAGGAATCTGAAGTTCTTACCAACCTGGAGATCCTCGAACGCGCCTTTGAACAGGCAACGCCTGCCACGATAGCCCTTGCCAAATAGCCTGCACAGACTCCTCTGGGTTTGTTCATATTTTTTGAACAGAGGAGTCAATTTTCACCCTCTATGATCCCAGGCGGATTGAGTCCACACTTACTCCATCGAAAACATCTGGGGGTGAACACAATGATCTACTTACGCAAAGCTAACGACCGTGGCCACGCTAATCATGGCTGGCTTGATTCCTGGCATACCTTCTCTTTTGCCAACTACTATGACCCGAACTTTATGGGGTTCTCGGCACTGCGCGTGATTAACGATGACGTGATCGACGCAGGTCAGGGATTTGGTACTCACCCCCATAAAGACATGGAAATCCTGACCTACGTGCTGGAAGGTGCGGTGGAGCATCAGGACAGCATGGGCAACAAAGAGCAGGTTCCGGCTGGTGAGTTCCAGATCATGAGCGCCGGGACGGGGATCCGTCACTCGGAGTACAACCCGAGCAATACTGAGAAGCTGCATCTGTATCAGATCTGGATCATGCCGCAGGAAAACGGTATTACGCCGCGCTATGAACAGCGCCGTTTCGATGCCGCTCAGGGTAAACAACTGGTGTTGTCGCCGGATGCCCGTGATGGCTCGCTGAAAGTGTACCAGGATATGGAGCTGTACCGTTGGGCGCTGGTCAAAGATGAGCAGTCGGTGCATCAAATTGCTGCCGAACGCCGCGTCTGGATCCAGGTCGTAAAAGGTAACGTGACGATTAACGGGACCAAAGCGACCACCAGCGACGGTCTGGCAATCTGGGATGAACAGGCAATTTCGATTCATGCCGACAGCGACAGCGAAGTGTTGTTGTTTGACCTGCCGCCAGTATAACGTGCTGTAACCCTTTGTAGGCCGGATAAGACGCGAAAGCGTTGCCATCCGGCTTTTCATCGTTTGTCATTAATTCCATGCGTCCGTGGTAAACTGGGGGAATCTATCCCTTTTTAACGCTTCAGGACGATGAAAAAGAAAAGACCCGTACTTCAGGATGTAGCCGACCGCGTGGGCGTGACCAAAATGACGGTCAGTCGCTTTTTGCGTAACCCGGAGCAGGTCTCCGTGGCGCTGCGGGGCAAAATTGCCGCTGCACTTGATGAGCTGGGTTATATTCCCAATCGCGCTCCTGATATCCTTTCTAACGCCACCAGCCGCGCTATCGGCGTACTGTTACCGTCTCTCACTAACCAGGTTTTTGCTGAAGTGCTACGCGGCATTGAGGCCGTCACTGACGCCCATGGTTATCAAACTATGCTCGCGCACTACGGCTATAAGCCTGAAATGGAACAAGAGCGTCTGGAATCGATGCTGTCGTGGAATATCGATGGTCTGATCCTCACCGAACGTAGCCATACGCCCCGTACGCTGAAAATGATTGAGGTTGCTGGTATCCCGGTGGTTGAACTAATGGACAGCCAGTCTCCGTGTCTGGATATCGCCGTCGGTTTCGACAACTTCGAAGCCGCGCGCCAGATGACTGCCGCTATCATCGCCCGCGGGCATCGTCATGTTGCCTATCTTGGCGCACGTCTTGATGAACGTACGATCATCAAACAGAGGGGCTACGAGCAGGCAATGCGCGATGCCAACCTGGTGCCGTACAGCGTGATGGTCGAGCAGTCTTCTTCCTACTCCTCCGGTATTGAACTCATCCGTCAGGCGCGGCGCGAATACCCGCAGCTCGACGGCATTTTCTGTACCAACGATGACCTGGCGGTAGGGGCGGCCTTCGAATGTCAGCGTTTAGGGCTGAAAATCCCGGATGACATGGCGATTGCCGGATTCCACGGTCACGACATCGGGCAGGTGATGGAGCCGCGTCTGGCGAGTGTGCTCACGCCGCGTGAACGGATGGGCAGCATTGGTGCAGAACGCCTGCTGGCGCGCATTCGCGGTGAAGCAGTCACGCCTAAAATGTTAGATTTAGGTTTCACCTTGTCACCGGGCGGATCTATTTAAGCCAACAACTTTGAAGTAGCTCACACTTATACACTTCGAGCACGAATGGATATTGCTTCTCTATTTATCCGGCTGGACAATGTTACCGATAACAGTTACCCGTAACAATTTCCTGATTCTTGTACCAGTGGGGGCAACGCTTTGAGCACGACTAATCATGATCACCACGTTTACGTTCTGATGGGCGTATCGGGCAGCGGTAAATCTGCTGTCGCCAGCGAAGTGGCGCATCAACTGCAGGCCGCGTTTCTTGATGGCGATTTTCTCCATCCGCGCAGCAACATCATGAAAATGGCTTCCGGTGAGCCACTCAACGATGACGACCGTAAACCGTGGTTACAGGCGCTGAATGACGCCGCTTTTGCGATGCAGCGTACCAACAAGGTTTCGCTGATCGTCTGTTCTGCCTTGAAAAAAGTCTACCGCGACCAGTTGCGCGACGGTAACCCGAACCTCTCTTTCATCTATCTGAAAGGGGATTTTGACGTTATCGAAAGCCGTCTGAAGGCGCGTAAAGGCCACTTCTTCAAAACGCAGATGCTGGTTACCCAGTTTGAAGCGCTGGAAGAACCGGGTGCGAATGAAAACGATGTACTGGTGGTCGATATCGATCAACCACTGGACGGTGTGGTCGCCAGCACCATTGAGGTTATTAACCAGGGCAGTAAGTAGTGAGCACATTAACGCTTGTTTTAACAGCAGTAGGATCCGTTTTGTTACTGCTGTTTTTAGTGATGAAGGCGCGTATGCACGCCTTCGTTGCTTTGATGGTGGTATCCATTGGTGCAGGTCTCTTTTCCGGTATGCCGCTCGATAAAATCGCGGCGACCATGGAAAAAGGGATGGGAGGCACGCTCGGTTTCCTGGCGATTGTGGTGGCGCTGGGGGCGATGTTTGGCAAGATTTTGCATGAGACCGGCGCGGTCGATCAGATTGCCGTCAAGATGCTGAAATCTTTCGGTCACAGCCGTGCGCATTATGCGATTGGCCTGGCCGGCCTGATTTGCGCACTACCGTTGTTCTTTGAGGTGGCGATTGTGCTGCTGATTAGCGTGGCGTTCTCAATGGCGCGCCACACCGGTACTAACCTTGTGAAGCTGGTCATTCCACTGTTCGCGGGCGTGGCGGCTGCCGCAGCGTTCCTGCTGCCGGGGCCTGCGCCGATGCTGCTGGCCTCTCAGATGCACGCCGACTTTGGCTGGATGATCCTGATTGGCCTGTGCGCCGCGATTCCGGGCATGATTATCGCCGGACCGCTGTGGGGTAATTTCATCAGCCGTTACGTTGAGCTGCACGTACCGGAAGACATTACCGAGCCGCATCTGGGTGAAGGCAAAATGCCCTCCTTTGGTTTCAGCTTATCGCTTATCCTGCTGCCGCTGGTGCTGGTTGGTCTGAAAACCATCGCCGCACGCTTTGTTCCGGTCGGTTCTTCAACCTACGAATGGTTCGAGTTTATCGGTCATCCGTTTACCGCGATTCTGGTTGCCTGTCTGGTGGCGATTTACGGTCTGGCGGTGCGCCAGGGCATGCCAAAAGACCGCGTGATGGAAATCTGCGGCCATGCGCTGCAACCGGCGGGGATTATTCTGCTGGTGATTGGTGCGGGCGGTGTGTTCAAACAGGTGCTGGTAGATTCCGGCGTCGGTCCGGCGCTGGGCGAAGCGTTAACCGGTATGGGCCTGCCGATTGCCATCACCTGCTTCGTGCTGGCGGCGGCGGTGCGTATCATTCAGGGTTCAGCGACAGTAGCCTGCTTAACGGCGGTCGGTCTGGTGATGCCAGTGATTGAGCAATTGAACTACTCCGGTGCTCAGATGGCGGCACTGTCTATCTGTATCGCGGGCGGGTCTATCGTGGTCAGTCACGTTAATGACGCCGGTTTCTGGTTGTTCGGTAAATTTACCGGCGCGACCGAAGCGCAAACGCTGAAGACCTGGACGATGATGGAAACCATCCTCGGTACGGTCGGCGCGATTGTTGGTATGATTGCCTTCCAGCTGTTGAGCTGATGGTATTGCCCGGTGGCGCTAGCGCTTACCGGGCCTACAAAATCAATGAAAATTCTGTTACCCCTTCATCCACATCCGCACGCCGTCGAGGAACATCTGGGTTGCCATCATTACCAGAATCAGCCCCATCAGGCGCTCCAGCGCGTTAACCCCTTTCTCGCCCAGCAGGCGTAAAAACAGCGAAGACTGCAGCAAAATCACGAATGTACCTCCCCAGGCGATCAGCAGCGCAATCACCAGATGCCCCATCTGGTTCGGATACTGATGCGACAACAGCATTAATGAGGCCAGGATTGTCGGACCGGCTACCAGCGGAATCGCCAGCGGTACGATAAACGGCTCTTCACCAGCCGGAAGCCCGGTGCTATTCCCGGTGGCGCTGGGGAAAATCATCTTAATGGCGATCAGGAACAAAATGATGCCCCCGGAGATCGATACGGTTTCTGCACGCAGGTTAAGAAAGGCCAGAATTTTCTCGCCCGCAAACAGGAAGATCAGCATCACCAACAGCGCAATAAACAGCTCGCGAATCATAATCGCGCGGCGACGTTTTGGTTCGGTATGTTTCAATACGGACATGAAAATGGGCAGATTTCCGAGCGGATCCATAATCAGGATCAATAAAACTGCCGCTGAAATGATTTCATTCATAACTCAAATTCCCTGATAATTACCGCGGACTTTCTGCTTGCTTGCGCAGCGGGATAAGTCGCATTACTGATGGCTTCGCTATCATTGATTAATTTCACTTGCGACTTTGGCTGCTTTTTGTATGGTGAAGGATAGGCCAGTAGGATACTGGTTAGCATACACAGCACACATCTCTGCAGGAAAAAAACGCTATGAAAAATGTTGGTTTTATCGGCTGGCGCGGTATGGTCGGCTCTGTTCTCATGCAACGCATGGTTGAGGAGCGTGACTTCGACGCCATTCGCCCTGTTTTCTTTTCTACTTCCCAGCTCGGGCAGGCGGCACCGACGTTCGGTGGCACCGCGACCGGCACACTTCAGGACGCTTTTGATCTGGATGCGCTGAAGGCGCTCGATATCATCGTGACCTGTCAGGGCGGCGATTATACCAACGAAATCTATCCAAAGCTTCGTGAAAGCGGTTGGCAGGGTTACTGGATTGACGCAGCCTCTTCGCTGCGTATGAAAGACGATGCCATCATTATTCTCGATCCGGTTAACCAGGATGTCATCACCGACGGCCTGAACAAAGGTATTAAGACCTTTGTCGGTGGCAACTGTACCGTTAGCCTGATGCTGATGTCCCTTGGTGGTCTGTTTGCCAATGACCTGGTCGACTGGGTTTCCGTGGCGACCTATCAGGCGGCTTCCGGCGGCGGCGCGCGTCATATGCGCGAACTGCTGTCCCAGATGGGTCATTTGTATGGCCATGTGGCCGATGAACTGGCGACCCCTTCCTCTGCTATTCTCGACATCGAACGTAAAGTGACGACCCTGTCCCGTAGCGGTGAACTGCCGGTTGATAACTTTGGCGTACCGCTGGCCGGTAGCCTGATTCCGTGGATCGACAAACAGCTCGATAACGGTCAGAGCCGTGAAGAGTGGAAGGGACAGGCGGAAACCAACAAAATTCTCAACACGTCTTCCGTGATCCCGGTTGATGGTCTGTGCGTGCGCGTCGGCGCGCTGCGCTGCCACAGCCAGGCGTTCACCATTAAACTGAAAAAAGATGTGTCTATTCCGACCGTGGAAGAACTGCTGGCGGCGCACAATCCGTGGGCCAAAGTTGTACCAAACGATCGGGATATCACCATGCGTGAGTTAACCCCGGCGGCCGTTACCGGCACGCTGACCACGCCAGTAGGCCGTCTGCGTAAGCTGAATATGGGACCGGAGTTCCTGTCAGCCTTTACCGTGGGCGACCAGTTGCTGTGGGGGGCTGCGGAGCCATTGCGCCGTATGCTGCGCCAATTGGCGTAATAGTTTGTTAACGATCAAGGGGTGAGGAATCACCCCTTTTTTTGCGTAATACAGGAGTAAGCGCAGATGTTTCATTTTTTACCAGGAGTAAGATAAAGCATTGGCTATTCTTTAAGGGTGACTTAGTACCGGAGGTATTAAGTTGTTGCCTGAAGGTGGGACGACGCAGAGAGGATGCACAATTGTGCTGCGCCGTTCAGGTCAAAAAAAGTGTCACTACCTGATGTCGAAAATCAGTTGGAAGGGGTGACACCATAAAACAGGATGACAACCATGTCCGTTCGTATCGATAGAGACGTGATTAATGCGCTAATTGCAGGCCATTTTGCGGATCCTTTTTCCGTACTCGGTATGCACCAAACTGATGCTGGACTTGAAGTCCGCGCCCTATTACCTGACGCCACCGAAGTGTGGGTGATCGAACCCAAAACCGGACGCAAAGTCGGCAAGCTGGATTGCCTCGACTCTCGCGGTTTTTTCTGTGCAGTACTTCCCCGCCGTAAAAATTTCTTTCGCTATCAGCTGGCCGTTGTCTGGCATGGACAGCAGAACCTGATTGATGACCCCTATCGTTTTGGTCCGCTGATCCAGGATATGGATGCATGGCTGTTATCTGAAGGTACGCATCTGCGACCTTACGAAACGCTGGGTGCGCATGCGGATACCATGGATGGCGTCACCGGTACGCGTTTCTCCGTCTGGGCACCCAACGCCCAGCGTGTTTCAGTGGTTGGTCAGTTCAACTACTGGGATGGCCGTCGCCACCCGATGCGCCTGCGTAAAGAAAGCGGTATCTGGGAGCTGTTTATCCCCGGTGCGCATAATGGTCAGCTGTATAAATACGAGATGATCGATGCGAACGGTAAGCTGCGAATCAAAGCGGACCCTTACGCCTTCGAAGCGCAAATGCGCCCGGAAACCGCGTCACTTATTTGCGGTCTGCCGGAAAAAGTAGTGCAAAGCGAGGAGCGTAAAAAAGCCAACCAGTTTGATGCGCCGATCTCTATCTATGAAGTACATCTGGGTTCATGGCGTCGCCATACCGATAACAACTTCTGGCTGAGCTACCGCGAACTGGCGGATCAGCTGGTGCCTTACGCCAAGTGGATGGGTTTTACCCACCTCGAACTGTTGCCAATTAACGAGCATCCGTTCGACGGTAGCTGGGGCTACCAACCTACTGGCATGTATGCGCCGACCCGTCGCTTCGGGACGCGCGATGATTTCCGCTATTTCGTGAATGCCGCGCATCAGGCGGGGCTGAACGTCATTCTCGACTGGGTGCCGGGCCATTTCCCATCGGACGACTTTGGTTTGGCAGAGTTTGATGGCACCAATCTGTATGAGCACAGCGACCCGCGCGAAGGGTATCACCAGGACTGGAACACGCTGATTTACAACTACGGTCGCCGTGAAGTCAGCAACTACCTGGTGGGTAATGCCCTGTACTGGATTGAACGTTTTGGGATCGACGCGCTGCGCGTGGATGCCGTGGCGTCGATGATTTATCGCGACTACAGCCGTAAAGAAGGGGAATGGATCCCGAACGAATTTGGCGGTCGTGAAAACCTCGAAGCCATTGAATTTTTGCGCAATACCAACCGCATTCTTGGCGAACAGGTGCCGGGTGCGGTGAGCATGGCGGAAGAGTCCACCGATTTTGCTGGCGTCTCCAGACCGCAGGACATGGGCGGTTTAGGGTTCTGGTATAAGTGGAACCTGGGCTGGATGCACGACACGCTGGACTACATGAAGCTGGATCCGATTCATCGCCAGCACCATCACGACAAGCTGACCTTCGGCATGCTGTACAACTACACCGAAAACTTTGTCCTGCCGCTGTCGCACGATGAAGTGGTACACGGTAAAAAATCCATTCTCGACCGCATGCCGGGAGACGCATGGCAGAAGTTTGCCAACCTGCGCGCCTACTACGGCTGGATGTGGGCCTTCCCGGGCAAGAAACTGCTGTTTATGGGCAACGAGTTTGCGCAGGGACGTGAGTGGAACCATGACGCCAGCCTCGACTGGCATCTGCTGGAAGGCGGCGATAACTGGCACCACGGCGTACAACGACTGGTGCGCGATCTGAACCACACCTACCGGCATCACAAAGCGCTGCACGAGCTCGACTTTGACGCTTATGGCTTTGAGTGGCTGGTGGTGGATGACAACGAACGTTCGGTGCTGGCGTTCGTCCGTCGTGACAAGGTCGGCAATGAAATCATCGTGGTCAGTAACTTTACGCCTGTGCCCCGCCATGGCTATCGCTTCGGTATCAACCAGCCAGGCAAATGGCGTGAGATCCTCAATACTGACTCGATGCATTACCACGGCAGCAATACCGGCAACGGTGGTGCGGTGCACAGCGATGAAATCGCCAGTCATGGTCGTCAGCACTCACTGAGCCTCACGTTGCCGCCGTTGGCCACGATCTGGCTGGTTCGGGAGGGGTAATGACGCAACTGGCAACCGGCAACGCCACCCCCCATGGTGCAACGTATGACGGCCATGGCGTCAATTTCACACTCTTTTCGGCCCATGCTGAACGCGTTGAATTATGCGTATTCGATGAGCAAGGGTGCGAACTTCGCTATGACCTGCCGGGGCGTAGCGGTGATGTCTGGCACGGCTATCTGGCCAACGCCCGGCCCGGTCTGCGCTATGGCTATCGCGTCCATGGCCCATGGCAACCGCAGCAGGGCCATCGGTTTAATCCAGCCAAGCTGCTGCTTGACCCTTGCGCCCGTCGGGTGGATGGCGAGTTAAAAGATAACCCGCTGCTGCACGGCGGACTAAATGAACCGGATCATCATGATAATGCCACCATCGCGCTGAAGGGCGTGGTGGTGTCCGATCATTATGACTGGGAGGATGATGCCCCGCCGCGCACGCCGTGGGGCAATACCGTGATTTACGAAGCGCATGTCAAAGGGTTGACGTATTTGCATCCTGACCTGCCGGAAGAGATTCGCGGAACCTACAAAGCGCTGGGCCATCCAGTGATGATCGATTACTTCAAGCGCCTCGGCATTACCGCGCTGGAGCTGCTGCCGGTGGCGCATTTTGCCAGCGAACCACGGCTTCAGCGGCTGGGGCTGTCGAACTACTGGGGCTACAACCCGGTAGCGATGTTCGCGCTGCATCCGGCCTATGCCTGTTCGCCGGAGAGTGCGCTTGATGAGTTTCGCGATGCGGTAAAAGCGCTGCACAAAGCGGGGATTGAGGTCATTCTCGATATCGTTTTGAACCACAGCGCCGAGCTGGATCTCGAAGGGCCCGTCTTCTCGCTGCGCGGAATTGATAACCGTAGCTATTATTGGATCAGGGACGATGGTGATTACTACAACTGGACCGGTTGTGGGAACACCCTCAATCTGAGTCATCCGGGCGTTGTGGAATACGCATGTGAATGCCTGCGTTACTGGGTTGAAACCTGTCATGTGGATGGTTTTCGTTTTGATTTGGCTTCCGTCATGGGGCGTACACCTGCGTTTCGTCAGGATGCGCCGCTGTTTACCGCGATCCAAAACTGTCCGCTGCTCTCACGCGTTAAGCTGATTGCGGAGCCGTGGGATATTGGTGAAGGCGGGTACCAGGTGGGGAATTTCCCTCCGCCGTTTGCCGAGTGGAATGACCATTTCCGCGATGCGACGCGACGCTTCTGGCTCCAGCGTAATCTCTCGTTGGGCGAGTTTGCCGGGCGTTTTGCCGCATCCAGCGACGTGTTTAAACGCAATGGTCGCCAACCCAGCGCGACGGTCAATCTGGTGACTGCGCACGACGGTTTTACGCTACGCGACTGTGTGTGCTTCACAAATAAGCACAATGAAGCGAATGGTGAGGAAAATCGCGACGGCACTAGCAATAACTACAGCGACAATCATGGTAAAGAAGGATTAGGCGGCACGCTGGACCTGATTGAGCGGCGGCGCGACAGCATTCATGCGCTGTTAACCACGCTGTTGCTCTCCCAGGGGACGCCGATGTTGCTGGCGGGCGATGAGCATGGTCATAGCCAGCACGGCAACAATAACGCTTACTGCCAGGATAACGCCCTGACCTGGCTGGACTGGCAGCAGGCAAACAGCGGGCTAACCACATTTACCGCTGCCCTGATCCATCTTCGTCAGCAAATTCCTGCATTAACGGACGATCGCTGGTGGGAAGAGGGCGATGGCAATGTTCGTTGGCTGAATAAGTACGCACAACCCTTAAGTGCGGATGAGTGGCAAAACGGCCCGAGGCAGATGCAAATCCTGCTTTCAGACCGTTTTCTGATTGCAATAAATGCCACGCTTGAGGTGACAGATATCGTTTTACCTGAAGGGGAATGGTGTGCCGTTCCCCCATTTGCCGGAGAGGATAATCCGGTGCTTACGGCTGTCTGGCAGGGACCTGCGCACGGACTGTGTGTGTTCCAGAGAAGATAAAAAAGGAGTTAGTCATGGTGAGTTTAGAGAAGAACGATCGTGTAATGTTGGCGCGCCAGCTGCCATTAAAATCTGTTGCCCTGATCCTGGCCGGTGGCCGCGGTACCCGCTTAAAAGATTTAACCAACAAACGTGCCAAACCTGCCGTGCACTTTGGCGGTAAGTTCCGCATTATCGATTTTGCCTTATCCAACTGTATTAACTCCGGGATCCGCCGTATTGGCGTGATCACCCAGTACCAGTCCCACACGCTGGTCCAGCATATTCAGCGTGGCTGGTCGTTCTTTAGCGAAGAGATGAACGAGTTCGTCGATCTGCTGCCTGCCCAGCAGAGAATGCAGGGTGAAAACTGGTATCGCGGTACGGCGGATGCGGTGACCCAAAACCTGGACATCATTCGACGCTATAAAGCGGAATATGTGGTGATCCTCGCGGGCGATCATATCTACAAGCAGGACTACTCACGCATGCTGATCGACCACGTCGAGAAAGGCGCGCGTTGCACCGTGGCCTGTATGCCAGTGCCTATTGAAGAGGCCAGCGCGTTTGGCGTGATGGACGTGGACGACACCGATAAAATTATCGAGTTCGTAGAGAAACCCGCCAACCCGCCGGCTATGCCAGGCGACCCGACCAAATCTCTTGCCAGTATGGGGATCTACGTTTTCAACGCCGATTATCTGTATGAATTGCTGGCGGAAGATGATCTCGATGAAAACTCCAGTCACGATTTCGGTAAAGACATTATCCCGAAAATCACCGAAGCTGGCATGGCGTATGCACACCCATTCCCGTTGTCCTGCGTACAGTCTGACCCGGAATCCGAACCGTACTGGCGTGACGTGGGGACGCTGGAAGCCTACTGGAAGGCGAACCTCGATCTGGCTTCAGTGACGCCTGAACTGGACATGTACGACCAGGACTGGCCAATCCGTACGCATATGGAATCGCTGCCACCGGCAAAATTTGTTCAGGACCGTTCCGGCAGCCACGGAATGACGCTGAACTCGCTGGTTTCTGGCGGATGCATTATTTCGGGTTCAGTGGTGGTGCAGTCCGTTCTGTTCCCACGAGTGCGGGTGAATTCATTCTGTAACATTGATTCGGCAGTGTTGTTACCTGAAGTGTGGGTGGGACGTTCGTGCCGCTTACGTCGTTGCATTATCGACCGTGCCTGCGTTATTCCCGAAGGCATGATAATTGGTGAAAACGCGGAAGAAGATGCACGTCGTTTCTACCGTTCAGAGGAAGGTATTGTACTGGTCACGCGTGAAATGCTGCGCAAACTGCAGATCAAACAGGAGCGATAATGCAGGTTTTACACGTTTGTTCAGAGATGTTCCCCCTGTTAAAAACCGGGGGACTGGCGGATGTTATTGGGGCGTTACCAGCCGCGCAAATTGCCGATGGCGTGGATGCCCGCGTGTTGCTCCCGGCGTTTCCTGATATTCGTCGCGGCATTCCCGATGCGCAGGTCGTGACGCGTCGGGATACCTTCGCCGGACGTATCACGCTGCTGTTCGGGCATTTTAACGGCGTGGGTATTTACCTGATTGACGCGCCGCATCTCTATGACCGCCCCGGTAGCCCGTATCACGACACTAACCTGTTTGCGTATACCGATAACGTACAGCGTTTTGCATTGCTGGGTTGGGTTGGCTGTGAAATGGCCTGTGGCCTTGACCCATTCTGGCGCCCGGACGTGGTGCATGCGCACGACTGGCATGCAGGTCTGGCCCCGGCGTATCTGGCGGCGCGCGGCCATCCGGCGAAATCGGTGTTCACCGTCCACAACCTGGCGTATCAAGGCATGTTTTATGCAAAGCATATGGATGACATCCAATTGCCATGGTCGTTCTTTAATGTGCACGGACTGGAGTTTAACGGGCAGATTTCGTTTCTGAAGGCAGGGTTGTACTACGCCGACCACATTACGGCGGTGAGTCCAACCTACGCGCGGGAAATTACCGAGCCGCAGTTTGCCTACGGGATGGAAGGTCTGTTGCAGCAACGCCATCGTGAAGGACGTCTTTCCGGCGTGCTGAACGGCGTTGATGAAAAAATCTGGAGCCCGGAAACCGATCTGCTGCTGGCATCGCGATATACGCGCGACTCGCTGGAGGAGAAGGCGGAAAACAAACGTCAGCTTCAGATAGCGATGGGACTTAAGGTCAACGATAAAGCGCCGCTGTTTGCGGTAGTCAGCCGTCTGACCAGTCAAAAAGGGCTGGATCTGGTGCTGGAAGCGCTGCCGGGGTTGTTAGAGCAGGGTGGACAGCTGGCATTGCTAGGCGCGGGCGATCCGGTATTACAGGAAGGATTCCTCGCCGCGGCGGCGGAACATCCGGGACAGGTGGGTGTGCAGATCGGTTATCACGAAGCCTTCTCGCACCGCATCATGGGTGGGGCCGATGTGATATTGGTTCCCAGCCGTTTTGAGCCATGTGGCTTAACGCAGTTGTATGGACTGAAGTACGGTACGCTGCCGCTGGTGCGGCGCACCGGTGGGCTGGCTGATACAGTCTCTGACAGTTCGCTAGAAAACCTGGCGGACGGTATCGCCAGTGGGTTTGTATTTGAAGATAGTAATGCCTGGTCGCTGTTACGCGCGATCCGGCGTGCTTTCGTATTGTGGTCCCGGCCTTCGCTGTGGCGGTTTGTACAACGTCAGGCCATGACTATGGATTTTAGCTGGCAAGTCGCGGCGAAGTCATACCGTGAGCTTTACTATCGCTTGAAATAGATATCCAGGAATCACCTATATGAATGCTCCATTTACTTATGCATCGCCCACACTCAGCGTAGAGGCACTTAAGCATTCTATTGCCTATAAGCTGATGTTCACGATTGGTAAGGACCCGGTCATTGCCAATAAACATGAGTGGCTGAACGCCACGTTGTTCGCGGTGCGCGATCGTCTCGTGGAGCGCTGGCTGCGTTCTAACCGTGCGCAATTATCCCAGGAAACTCGCCAGGTCTATTACCTGTCTATGGAGTTTCTGATTGGCCGCACGCTTTCCAATGCACTGTTATCGTTGGGTATTTATGACGATGTCAAAAATGCGCTGGAAGGTATGGGGTTGGATCTTGAAGATCTGATCGACGAAGAAAACGACCCGGGTCTTGGCAACGGTGGTCTAGGACGTCTGGCTGCCTGCTTCCTGGACTCTCTGGCAACGCTGGGTCTGCCGGGACGCGGCTACGGTATTCGTTATGACTACGGCATGTTCAAACAGAACATTGTTGATGGCCGACAGAAAGAGTCGCCGGACTACTGGCTGGAATACGGTAACCCGTGGGAATTCAAACGCCACAATACGCGCTACAAAGTGCGCTTTGGCGGGCGTATTCAGCAGGAAGGCAAGAAAACGCGCTGGATAGAAACCGAAGAGATCCTCGCGGTCGCTTACGATCAGATTATCCCCGGTTACGACACCGACGCCACCAACACGCTGCGCCTGTGGAATGCCCAGGCCAGTAGCGAGATTAATCTCGGTAAATTTAACCAGGGCGACTATTTTGCGGCGGTGGAAGATAAAAACCACTCCGAGAACGTTTCCCGCGTACTGTACCCGGATGACTCCACCTATTCAGGACGCGAGCTGCGTTTACGCCAGGAGTATTTCCTGGTCTCCTCCACGGTGCAGGACATCCTGAGCCGCCATTACCAGCTGCACAAAACCTACGACAACCTGGCGGATAAAATCGCCATTCACCTCAACGACACCCATCCGGTGCTGTCGATCCCTGAGCTGATGCGACTGCTGATCGATGAGCATAAGTTCAGCTGGGACGATGCGTTTGAGGTCTGCTGCCAGGTCTTCTCGTATACCAATCACACCTTGATGAGCGAAGCGCTGGAGACCTGGCCTGTCGATATGCTGGGCAAAATTCTTCCGCGCCATCTGCAAATCATCTTTGAGATCAACGACTACTTCCTGAAGACGTTGCAGGAACAGTATCCGAACGATACCGCTCTGTTGGGGCGGACGTCGATTATTGATGAGTCTAACGGCCGTCGCGTGCGTATGGCGTGGCTGGCGGTGGTGGTGAGCCACAAGGTTAACGGCGTTTCCGAGCTGCACTCCAACCTGATGGTGCAGTCGCTGTTTGCTGATTTTGCGAAGATTTTCCCGACTCGCTTCTGCAACGTCACCAACGGCGTGACGCCGCGCCGTTGGCTGGCGCTGGCTAACCCGTCGCTCTCTGAAGTGCTGGATGAGAATATTGGCCGCACCTGGCGAACCGATCTCAGCCAGCTCAGCGAGCTTGAGCAGCACTGCGATTACCCGCTGGTAAATCAGGCGGTACGCCGTGCGAAGCTGGAGAATAAAAAGCGTCTGGCTACGCTCATTGCCCAGCAGTTGAACGTGGTGGTGAACCCGAAATCGCTGTTTGATGTGCAGATCAAGCGTATTCACGAATACAAACGGCAGTTGATGAACGTGCTGCATGTGATCACCCGCTACAACCGTATTAAGGCCGATCCTGACGCTGAGTGGGTGCCGCGTGTGAATATCTTCGCCGGTAAAGCGGCTTCCGCTTATTACATGGCGAAACATATCATTCACCTGATCAACGACGTCGCCAAAGTGATCAACAACGATCCGCAAATTGGCGACAAGCTGAAAGTGGTGTTTATCCCCAACTATAGCGTCAGCCTGGCGCAGGTGATTATTCCTGCTGCCGACCTGTCTGAGCAGATTTCTCTGGCCGGGACCGAAGCCTCCGGTACCAGTAATATGAAATTTGCTCTCAACGGTGCGCTGACCATCGGGACGCTGGACGGTGCCAACGTTGAGATGCTGGAGCATGTGGGCGCAGAAAATATCTTTATCTTTGGTAATACGGCGGAAGAGGTCGAGGCTTTACGCAGCCAGGGCTACAAGCCGCGTGAGTATTACGAGAAAGACGAAGAGCTGCACCAGGTGCTAACGCAGATTGGCAGCGGGGTGTTCAGCCCTGAGGAGCCGGGACGCTATCGCGACCTGGTGGATTCGCTGATCAACTTTGGCGACCATTATCAGGTTCTGGCGGATTATCGCAGCTACGTTGATTGCCAGGATAAGGTAGACGAACTTTATCGTCATCCGGAAGAGTGGACCACCAGGTCGATGATTAATATCGCCAACATGGGCTACTTCTCGTCGGACAGGACGATCAAAGAGTACGCCGAAAATATCTGGCATATCGATTCGGTGCGCTTGTAACACATTCGGTGCGCTTGTAACACACGATGCCGGGGGCGCTTCGCTTGCCCGGCCTACGTTTATGCACTCTTGTAGGCCGGATAAGGCGCTAACCGCCATCCGGCATTTTTATCAGGAGGCCAGCGACAGCTGGTGTTTCTCGATATACTCCGCCAGCCACTGGGTCATGCGCGACTGCTGCTCAGCGTTCAGCCACATACCTTCTTTCGTGCGACGCCACAACGCATCTTCCGCACGACGAACCCATTCGTGATCGACCAGATATTTCAGCTCGGCCTCATAAAACTCATGGCCAAAGTCTTCACCTAACTCGGCAAGCGAGGTGGCTTCGCCGATGACCCATTCGGTGTTGCTGCCGTAGGTGCGAGAATAATGGCGTGCCAGCGACTCGGTCAGGAACGGGTAGCGACGGCGCAGTTTGGCCGCGTAATCTTCGCGATCGCCGCCAATGTCACCGCCTGGCAGAATGCACTCTTTCGTCCACGCCGGACCAATTCCCTGATAGTACGATGCCAGTTTTTCCATCGCGTGCTCAGCCAGCTTACGATAGGTCGTCAGCTTACCGCCAAAGACCGACAGCAGCGGCGCTTTGCCGTTTTCGTCGTGGATATCCAGCGTGTAATCACGGGTGATCGCCTGCGGTGAGTCAGACTCGTCATCGCACAGCGGACGCACGCCCGAGTAAGTCCAGACGATATCATCACGGCCCAGCTGCTTCTTAAAGTGCGCGTTGTAAACCTTCAGCAGGTAATTGATCTCGCTTTCATCAATTTTCACCGCTTTCGGATCGCCTTTGTATTCAACGTCTGTCGTCCCGATGATCGAGAATTCGTCCATCCATGGGATAACAAACACAATGCGTTTATCTTCGTTTTGCAGAATATAAGCTTGCTTCTGGGTATGTACGCGCGGCACTACGATGTGGCTGCCTTTGATCAGGCGAATACCGTACGGCGATGGCAGGTGCATACCGTCGTCGAAGAACTCTTTCACCCACGGACCGGTGGCGTTGACCAGGCCACGCGCCTGCCAGGTGTGTTTTTTGCCGGTATCGATATCTTCAGCTTCAACAATCCACAAACCGTTTTCACGGCGAGCAGAGGTGGCGCGAGTGCGGGTTAATACTTCTCCGCCTTTGCGTACGACCATTTGGGCGTTTGCCAAAACCAGCCGTGCATCGTCTACCCAGCAGTCAGAATATTCGAAACCGCGCACAATCTCAGGTTTCATTACGGAATCTGCGCCAAAACGCAAACCTGTAGAACTTGGCAAACTGGTGCGTTTGCCCAGATGATCGTACATAAACAAACCAATGCGGATCATCCACGCCGGACGCAGGTGCGGGCGGTGGGGCAGACGAAAGCGCATCGGGAAGGCGATATGCGGTGCCATTTTCAACAGCACTTCACGTTCGGCCAGCGCTTCGCTTACCAGACGAAATTCGTAGTGTTCCAGGTAGCGCAGGCCACCGTGGATGAGTTTGGAGCTAGCGGAAGAGGTGGCACAGGCTAAATCCTGCGCTTCCAGCATCAGCACGGATAAACCGCGTCCAGCGGCATCTGCCGCGATACCGGCACCGTTGATGCCTCCACCTATCACAATCAGATCTTTGGTTTCCATGCTGGCCTCTCGCACTTTCGTTATAGCTCATTAATGTTCGTTATCGAGCATAATAGCAAAGAATCGCGCCATTGGTAACATCGGATAAACAATTTACAGTGATACATATAACATTATGGCGTTTAACTGCCGTCGGGACGTACACTAAGCAGTAACATGTCCGAAAAGCGTCACCTGCCATATAAAGAAGAGAGAGCAATGGATCAGTTTGAATGTATTAATGTCGAAGAAGCGCATCAGAAGCTGCATCAGGGGAGCGCGGTATTAGTGGATATCCGTGATCCGCAAAGCTATGCCATGGGTCATGCCCCGCAGGCGTTTCATCTGACGAACGACACGCTGGGGACATTTATGCGCGAGCATGATTTCGACACCGCCGTATTGGTGATGTGTTATCACGGCAACAGCAGTAAAGGCGCGGCGCAATATCTTCTTCAGCAGGGCTATGACGCGGTTTACAGCGTTGATGGCGGCTTCGACGCCTGGCATCGACATTTTCCGGCAGAAGTGACATACGGTTCGTAAGGCTATACCCAAATTAATTCGAGTTGCATCGCGACGGCGACGCAGCGAATCTCCGGGAGCGTACGAATAGTACGTGACCGAAGTGAGCGAGGAAAGCCAACAAAGATGCAGCTCGAAGTAAGAAGGGTATATATACTGTCCTCTTTTGTGTGGAATAAGCGACAGCAACCATGTTGATGATTACCTCTTTTGCTAACCCCCGCGTGGCGCAGGCATTTGTTGATTATATGGCGACACAGGGCGTTATCCTGACGATTCAACAACATCAGCAAACGGATGTCTGGCTGGCGGATGAGTCCCAGGCCGAGCGCGTGCATGCTGAACTGGCGCGATTTCTGGAGAATCCGGGCGATCCGCGCTACCTCGCGGCAAGCTGGCAGTCGGGCCAGACCGACAGCGGTCTGCGCTACCAGCGTTATCCATTCCTGGCCACATTGCGCGAACGCGCAGGCCCGGTAACCTGGCTGGTGATGGCCGCGTGTGTGCTGGTGTTTATCGCGATGAACGTGCTGGGCGACCAGGCGGTGATGCTCTGGCTGGCATGGCCGTTTGACCCTTCGCTGAAATTTGAATTCTGGCGTTATTTCACCCACGCTTTTATGCACTTCTCGCTGATGCATATTCTGTTCAACCTGCTGTGGTGGTGGTATCTCGGCGGTGCGGTTGAAAAGCGTCTGGGCAGTGGAAAGCTGATTGTTATTACCGTGATCAGCGCCCTGTTGAGCGGCTATGTTCAGCAGAAATTTAGCGGTCCGTGGTTTGGTGGCCTGTCTGGCGTGGTTTATGCGCTGATGGGCTACGTGTGGTTGCGCGGTGAGCGCGATCCGCAAAGCGGTATTTTCCTGCAGCGTGGTTTGATTATCTTTGCTTTGATCTGGATTGTTGCCGGCTGGTTTGATCTATTCGGCATGTCGATGGCGAATGGCGCTCATATCGCCGGGTTGGCCGTGGGTCTGGCAATGGCGTTTGCCGATACTATAAATGTACGGAAACGAACTTGATTCAAGTTTTGTGGTGCCGGAAGGCGATGTGCGTTTGGACCAATTTGTAGGTCGGATAAGCGACAGCGCATCCGGCAAAATTTCAGGGAACAACAATGAAGCAAACACAACGACATGACGCGATCATCGAGCTGGTAAAAAAACAGGGATACGTCAGTACTGAAGAGCTGGTGGAGCATTTCTCCGTTAGCCCGCAGACGATTCGCCGCGATCTTAACGATCTGGCCGATCAGAACATGATTTTGCGCCATCACGGCGGCGCGGCGCTGCCATCCAGCTCGGTCAACACCCCGTGGCATGACCGTAAAGCGACGCAGACGGCGGAAAAAGAGCGCATTGCCCGCAAAGTTGCCACGCAGATCCCGAACGGCTCAACGCTGTTTATTGATATTGGAACCACGCCGGAAGCGGTGGCCCACGCGCTGCTTAATCACAGCAATTTACGCATTGTGACCAACAACCTCAATGTGGCGAATACGCTAATGGCGAAAGAGGATTTCCGCATAATCCTCGCCGGTGGTGAACTACGTAGCCGCGACGGCGGTATTATGGGTGAAGCGACCCTCGACTTTATTTCTCAGTTCCGTCTGGACTTCGGCATCTTAGGGATCAGCGGCATCGACAGCGATGGTTCTCTGCTGGAGTTTGATTATCACGAAGTTCGCACCAAACGCGCGATCATTGAGAATTCACGGCATGTGATGCTGGTGGTGGACCACTCGAAGTTTGGGCGTAACGCGATGGTGAATATGGGCAGCATCAGCATGGTGGATGCGGTGTATACCGACACGCTGCCGCCTGCTGGCGTGATGCAGGTGATTGCTGACCATCATATCCAGTTAGAGCTGTGCTAAGGTAATTCCAGGCCTGATAAGCGTTGCGTATCAGGCATTAACTAAACGCCGTACCCCATCATCTTCAGCAGCTTCTGCGCATGTTGCACCGCATCCTGGCGATGTGCGACGCCAAGTTTTTGGTACAAATTGCGGATGTGCGTCTTGATGGTCGTGGCCGCGACGGCCAGCTCTCCGGCGATCTGCTCGTTGCTGTAACCCGAATAAATCAGTCCCAGAACCTGCCATTCGCGCTGGGTCAGCGGGCTGGTGCGGATAAGCTCCGGCACTTCCGGGTGAGTAAGCAGACGCTCAACGAACCCTTCATCGAAGTGGGCGAATTTATGGCGGTGGTGCTGGTTAATCTCACGCAAAATGCGCTGGGCGCGGTGCTGATCGAGCTCCGGTAAGGTATTAAGCTGAATCAGCTGACGCAGTTGTTGCGCCATGGCTTCGCCTTCGATAACAAAGTGGCTGATAAACCCGGTGCGGTTCGCCAGCTGTAGGGCGTCGAGTAACACACGCTGGGCGTCATTTTTGCGCCCTGCCTGCCAGTAGAGCTGATTAAGCAGCAGCAGGTTACGGTTCAGATCGCTCATCAGGCGCAGATTGCGCGCATTTTCATTCAACTCTTCCAGTACAATTTCAGCCGGTTCAAACTCGCCGAGCAGGATTTGTGCGCGAGCGATGTTGCGCCACTGGCTTTGCAGGAAGTGGTTATTGGCGAATTCCGGTTTCGGCGTGTGGCGCAGCCAGTTGGCGGCCGAGTTTTTGTCACCCACCATTTGCCAGTAAATCACCCGCACCTTATCGGCATTTGAGATCCAGTCGCTGTGATAGTGACCGTTGCCCAACAGGTTTTCCAGACGGTTGAGCAGGCTGCGAGCGTTATCGAGATCGCCCCGTGCCAGTGAACACTGAACCAGCAGCGCCAGACACTGTAGCTGTTGCTGCGGCTGGAAAGTGGAAAGCAGTTCAATACCGCTACGGGCAGAAGCTTCTGATTCATCCAGACGTGCCCATGCCCACAGTAGCTGCGCGCGAATACGTACCAGGAATTCGTGCATCGGCAGCTGTTCCAGGTGCTGCTCTTTGATCAGCTGGAACGCTTTTTCCTGAGTTTCCCAGGCGGCCTGTAAAAAGCCCTGGGCAAACAAAATTTCGCTTTGCTGGATAAGACTCCACAGCGCGTAATGCCAGACGTCATGATGACGCGCCATTTGCTCGGTTTGCTGCATCAACGCCAGAGAGCGCGTGAGATCGCCCTTACAGTGCAGGACTTCGCCGTGCACCGAGGTAGCGACGATACGGCTATAGAACCAGGCGATGGGTAACTCATCCAACGCCAGTTTCGCCAGGCGTTCGGCTTCGTCAGGATTTCCATCATTAATCGCTACCTGTGCGCGTAGAGCGTTAAATTCAGCGTGCAGCGTCGGTTCCATGTCGCCTTTCATTTCCTGCTCTGCGCGCGCCAGCAGGGTGTTAACCTCTCCGTAGCGGTGCTGGCTTTGCATCAGCCAGGCTTGTAAAAGAACCAAACGCGGATTTTCCAGCAGGCTTTCCCACGGCAGGGCTTTCAGCGACTCTTCCAGTAACGTCAGTTCGCTATGGTTAAACAGTCCCCACGCATGATTAAGCAGGATATCGCGCAACATATGGGCGTCGCCGGCCGCCAGCGCGTGGTGGATAGCTTCGCTGGGGAAGCCTTGCGCCATCCAGCTTTCGGCGGCGGCGCGGTGTATTTCGGGCAGTTCGTTCGCCAGCTCCCATTGGCAGCGCTGGCGTAAAAAGCTGCCAAACAGCGGGTGATAGCTGAACCACTCGCCAACGTCGTCCATCCGTTGCAGGAATAACCCCTGGCGCTCAATTTCTTCCAGCCGCATCTGGCCGTTTTCTTCCCCGGTAACGCGGACGATCAGCGCATCGTTCATGGAACGCAGAATGGCGCTTTTCAGCAGGAAGTGACGGGTGCCGAGGTCAACGCTGTCCAGCACTTCATCAACCAGATAATCGGACAAATGGCTGGCGTTGATCCCCGCAAGGCGTCGTGCCGACTGGTGCGCGGAATGATTGTTCTGACGGGCGGAAAGGGCGATCAGTTGTAACGCAGTGGCCCAGCCAGCAACGTCATCGCACATCCGGCTGCTTTCTGCCGCTTCGATAGGGGAGGACAAACGTCGATCGAAAAATTGTTTGGCTTCCTGATGGTTAAAGGCTAACTGTTGGCTGCCTATCTCCAGCAGTTGATCGCGTACCCGCAGGTTGGCAATACCCAACTGCGGCAGGTTGCGCGACAGCACGACCAACGTGAGGTTCTCAGGCTGATGACGCAGGAAGAAACGCATCGCTTCGTGAATGGCCGGATTAGAGATCAGATGATAATCATCCACCACCAGGTAGAGCGGGCGGTGCCACTCGGCCAGTTCGATAAATAGCTGGGCAAACAGTGATGTCAGGCTGGCGTACTGACGTTTTTGCACCATTGCTTCGCTGGTGGTGCAGTGTCCACCTGTTGCCTGTTGGATAGCGGCGATCAGATAGCTGGCAAAGCGCTCTTGCTGATTATCGCCCTCATCCAGAGAGTACCAGCCTAAATCATTTTTCCCTGCCGCCCATTGTGAAACCAGCGTCGTTTTTCCATAACCAGCAGGACTTGTTATCAGGGCAAGCCTGAAATTGTTCGCGCCGGAAAGTTTAGCCAACAGGCGCTCACGAACCACCGTATGGTCGAGTCGAACCGGACGACTTAATTTAGACGGAATCAACATAAGTTAGTCACTTCACTGTGTGAAAATGGGGAAGAATGATTTTTTTTGCGCTTCGTAATTAATAGATATAAGGTCGGCCAGATTGGTGTTTTATGCAAGCTAAGCGGACTTTTTGTGTGTCTGATTTTGCACTATGTCACAAATCTATACATCTATTGCAATAAATGCTTTAAAGAGTCGCAACAGGCGTGGCGACTGGATCCGTCGTTATTTTAACTGTGTCGAAAAAATCTCTTTTTTAGAGGGTTACTCGAACAGCTAATTAAAATCACCGAATTTTGTGGCCGACTTAAAAGTTCTATATGAATCATCTTATCCGGCACAGATATTTCAGGTTAGAAACTATTTCTCTGTTTACATATTGTTTCCCATCGTCACTCCACTATTTGATATTGTCGATGTATCCCTTGTTATTAATGCGCCGTCTGTTGGGCGCTACAGGGGCGTTATGTGGGGATTGCGCGAATTTACGGGTGATTACGCTCCCTTTAAGTGGCAGCGATCACACTTTTATGCTCATCCCCGCTCCTCCTCCCTCCCTAATCCGTGCCAGGATGAGGAATGTCAACAACGAGCCAGGCAAACTAGCGATAACGTTGTTTTATTACCTAAGGATCTGGAACCCCTATGTCACAGCCTACTTTCAACAAAGATCAATTTCAGGCTGCCCTGACGCGTCAGTGGCAGCGCTTCGGTTTACTGTCGGCTCAAGAAATGACGTCGCGCCAGTGGTGGCAGGCAGTGAGTGGGGCGTTGGCTGAGTTACTCAGCGCCCAGCCTGCGGCGAAACCGGCAAAAAATCAGCGTCATGTTAACTACATCTCGATGGAGTTTTTGATTGGTCGTTTGACCGGCAACAACTTACTCAACCTTGGCTGGTATCAGGCGGTGAGTGATGAGCTGAAAACGCATGATGTCAACCTGACTGACCTGCTGGAAGAAGAGATCGATCCGGCGTTGGGTAACGGTGGACTGGGACGCCTGGCGGCCTGCTTCCTTGACTCGATGGCGACAGTCGGCCAGTCGGCGACGGGCTACGGCCTCAACTACCAGTACGGCCTGTTCCGTCAGTCGTTTGCCGATGGGCAACAGATGGAAGCCCCGGATGACTGGCATCGCGGCAGCTACCCGTGGTTCCGTCACAACGAGGCGCTGGATGTGCAGGTCGGTATTGGCGGCAAGGTCACAAAAGAAGGGCACTGGGAGCCAGGGTTTATCATCACCGGCCAGGCCTGGGATCTGCCGGTTCTCGGCTACCGTAACGGCGTAGCGCAACCGCTGCGTCTGTGGCAGGCCAGCCATGCGCACCCGTTTAACCTGACCAAATTTAATGACGGCGATTTCCTGCGCGCAGAGCAGCAGGGCATCGACGCCGAAAAACTGACGAAAGTGCTGTACCCAAACGATAATCACACCGCGGGTAAAAAGTTGCGCCTGATGCAGCAGTACTTCCAGTGCGCCTGCTCCGTAGCCGACATTCTGCGTCGTCATCATCTGGTAGGGCGTAAGCTGCACGAACTGGCTGATTACGAAGTCATTCAACTTAACGATACTCACCCGACTATCGCCATCCCTGAACTGCTGCGCGTGCTGATTGATGAGCACCAGATGAGCTGGGATGATGCGTGGGCGATTACCAGCAAGACCTTCGCTTACACCAACCACACCCTGATGCCGGAAGCGTTAGAGTGCTGGGATGAGAAACTGGTGAAAGCACTGCTGCCGCGTCATATGCAAATTATCAAAGAGATTAACGACCGCTTTAAGACGTTGGTCGATAAAACCTGGCCGGGTGACGCTGAAGTCTGGGCGAAACTGGCAGTGGTGCACAACAAACAGGTGCGTATGGCTAACCTGTGTGTGGTCAGCGGTTTTGCGGTTAACGGCGTGGCGGCGCTGCACTCCGATCTGGTGGTAAAAGATCTGTTCCCGGAATATCACCAGCTCTGGCCGAACAAATTCCATAACGTCACCAACGGGATTACTCCGCGCCGCTGGATTAAGCAGTGCAACCCGGCGCTTGCCGCGCTGCTGGATAAATCGCTGAAAAAAGAGTGGGCTAACGATCTCGACCAGTTGATCAACCTGGAGAAATACGCCGACGACGCGAAGTTCCGCCAGCAGTATCGTGACATCAAACTGGCGAACAAAGAGCGCCTGGTGAAGTTTATTAAAGCGCGTACCGGTATTGAAATAACGACTAACGCTATCTTTGATATTCAGATTAAACGTCTGCATGAGTACAAGCGCCAGCACCTGAACCTGCTGCATATTCTGGCGTTGTACAAAGAAATCCGTGAGAACCCGCAGGCCGATCGCGTGCCGCGCGTATTCCTGTTTGGTGCAAAAGCCGCACCGGGTTACTACCTGGCGAAAAATATCATCTTCGCCATCAACAAGGTTGCGCAAACCATCAATAACGACCCGAAAGTTGGCGACAAGCTGAAGGTCGTCTTCCTGCCGGATTATTGTGTCTCGGCGGCGGAAATGCTGATCCCGGCGGCGGATATTTCTGAGCAAATTTCAACCGCAGGGAAAGAGGCTTCCGGCACCGGTAACATGAAGCTGGCGCTGAACGGCGCGTTAACCGTTGGTACGCTGGATGGCGCAAACGTCGAAATCGCTGAGAAGGTGGGTGACGAGAATATCTTCATCTTTGGTCATACCGTGGAAGAGGTGAAGGCGCTCAAAGCCAAAGGCTACGATCCGGTGAAATGGCGTAAAAAAGACAAAGTGCTGGATGCTGTCCTGAAAGAGCTGGAAAGCGGGAAATACAGCGACGGCGACAAGCATGCCTTTGACCAGATGCTGCACAGTATCGGCAAGCAGGGCGGCGATCCGTATCTGGTGATGGCGGACTTCGCGGCCTACGTTGAAGCTCAGAAGCAGGTTGACGTGTTGTATCGTGACCAGGACGCCTGGACCCGGGCGGCGATTCTGAATACCGCGCGTTGCGGCATGTTCAGCTCGGATCGCTCCATCCGCGATTATCAGGCTCGTATCTGGCAGGCGAAACGTTAAGGAATCGCGATGGAAAGCAAACGTCTGGATAATGCCGCGCTGGCGGCGGGGATCAGCCCCAATTACATTAATGCCCACGGTAAACCGCAGTCTATTGGTGCCGAAACCAAACGGCGTTTGCTTGACGCCATGCATCGCACCACCGCTGCCACTCAGGTGGCGGTAACCCCGGTGCCGAACGTCATGGTCTATACCGCTGGCAAGAAAATGCCGCTGGCGGTTGAGGGAAGCGGAGAGTTTAACTGGCTGCTGACCACCGAAGAGGGCGTGCAGCACAAAGGGCATGCCGTCGGCGGTAAATCTTTTAACCTTCCGGCGAAGCTGCCGGAGGGGTATCACACGTTGACCCTGACCCAGGGCGAGCTGCGTACCCATTGTCGTATCATCGTGGCACCAAAGCGCTGCTACGAACCGCAGGCGTTGTTAGCCGGGCAGAAGCTGTGGGGGGCATGTGTTCAGCTCTACACCCTGCGATCGGAAAAGAACTGGGGGATCGGCGATTTTGGCGATCTCCGCACCATGCTGGTGGATGTGGCGCAACGCGGCGGCGCGTTTATCGGGCTTAATCCGATTCACGCGCTGTATCCGGCGAATCCGGAGAGCGCCAGCCCGTACAGCCCGTCGTCACGTCGCTGGCTGAACATTATTTATATTGATGTGAACGCAGTTGATGATTTCCGTCTGAGTAAAGAGGCGCAGGCGTGGTGGCAGAAACCTGCGACTCAGCAAGCTCTGCAACGCGCGCGCGATGCCGAGTGGGTTGATTATTCTGCTGTTACCGCACTGAAGATGACGGCGCTACGTATGGCGTGGAAAAGCTTCTCTGCGCGTGATGATGAGCAGATGGCGGCATTTCGCCAGTTTGTGGCTCAGGAAGGGGATAGCCTCTACTGGCAGGCAGCCTTTGATGCACTGCATGCGCATCAGGTGAAAGAGGACGCATTGCGCTGGGGCTGGCCGGTGTGGCCAGAAGCTTTCCAGTCAGTGGACTCGCCAGAGGTAAAACGCTTCTGCGAAGAACATCGTGATGACGTAGATTTCTACCTGTGGTTGCAATGGCTGGCGTATACCCAGTTTGCTGACTGCTGGAAAACCAGCCAGGGGTTTGCAATGCCAATTGGACTGTATCGCGACCTGGCCGTTGGCGTGGCCGAAGGCGGGGCGGAAACCTGGTGTGACCGCGAGTTGTATTGCCTGAAAGCTTCGGTTGGCGCGCCACCGGATATTCTCGGTCCGCTTGGGCAAAACTGGGGACTGCCGCCGATGGATCCGCACATCATCACGGCACGTGCTTACGAACCGTTTATCGAACTGCTGCGCGCCAATATGCAAAACTGCGGCGCGCTGCGTATTGACCATGTTATGTCGATGCTGCGTTTGTGGTGGATCCCTTACGGAGAAACTGCCGATCACGGTGCCTACGTGCATTATCCGGTTGACGATCTGCTGTCAATTCTGGCGCTGGAAAGTAAACGTCACCACTGCATGGTGATTGGTGAAGATCTGGGTACTGTGCCGGTGGAGATCGTCAGCAAGTTGCGTGACAGCGGCGTCTACTCCTACAAAGTGCTTTATTTTGAGAATGACCATGAGAAAAATTTCCGTGCGCCGAAAGCGTACCCGGAACAATCAATGGCAGTCGCGGCGACGCATGACCTTCCTACGCTTAAAGGTTATTGGGATAGCGGCGATCTGACGCTGGGTAAAGCACTGGGCCTGTACCCGGATGAAGTCGTGCTGCGTGGGTTGTATCAGGACCGAGAACTGGCGAAACAGGGGCTGCTGGATGCGCTGCACAAATACGGCTGCCTGCCAAAACGTGCCGGTCACAAGGCGTCCCTGATGTCGATGACGCCGATTCTGAATCGCGGCATGCAACGCTACATTGCTGACAGCAACAGTGCGCTGCTGGGCCTGCAGCCGGAAGACTGGCTGGACATGGCTGAGCCGGTCAACATTCCGGGGACCAGCGACGAGTACAAAAACTGGCGGCGAAAACTCACCGCCACGCTGGAGCAGATGTTTGCCGATGAAGGCGTGAATAAGCTGATTAAGGATTTGGATAAGCGCCGAAAAGCGGCCGCGAAGAAGAAGTAAAAAAGCCGGGGATTTCCCCGGCTTTTTTATGGTGATGGCTCGTAGCACGTAGGCCTGATAAGCATAGCACCATCAGGCACTGTTTTATCAGACGACCATACCCAGCAGCAGACACCCTACCAGACCGCAGACGGAGATAATGGTTTCCAACATTGACCATGACTTGATGGTTTCACCGATGGTCAGGTTGAAGTACTCCTTGAACAGCCAGAATCCAGGGTCGTTCACGTGGGAGAAGATGACGGAACCGGAACCAACCGCAATAACCATCAGCTCAGGGCTTACGCCGGTCGTTGCAATCAGCGGTGCCGCAATCCCACCAGCGGTGATCGCTGCAACGGTCGCGGAACCCAGTGCGATACGCAGTACCGCAGCGATAGACCATGCCATCAACAGTGGAGACACGTTAGAGCCGTGCATCATTGAAGCGATGTATTTGTCCACGCCGCTATCAACCAGGACCTGTTTGAAGGCTCCGCCACCGCCGATGATCAACAGCATCATCGCGATGATTTTGATAGAGGACACCAGCGTGTCGTTAATCTGATCCATTGAACGCCCACGGTTCAGACCAAAAGTGAACATCGCAATCAGCACTGCAATCAGTGTTGCCATGACCGGGTCGCCGAGGAATTCAGCAACCGTCAGGAAAGCATGACCTTTCGGCAGAATCATCTCCGCCACGGCGCGCATTGCCATCAGGATAACCGGGACCAGAGAGGTCCAGACGCTGACGCCAAAGCCTGGCATCTCTTCTTCAGTGAAGGTTTTTGCGCTGTACAGACCTTCCGGGATTGGCTTATCAATGCCTTTCAGGAAACGCGCGTATACCGGACCGGCGAGAATAACGGTCGGGATTGCCAGAATCGTACCAAACAGCAGGGTTTTACCCATATCTGCGTGGAAAATGGTGGCAATCGCGGTTGGACCCGGGTGCGGCGGCAGGAAGCCGTGAGTAACGGACAGCGCAGCAGCCATTGGCACACCAACGTACAGCAGTGGGATGTTAGCAGCTGCGGCAATGGTGAATACCAGCGGCAGCATCAGCACGAAGCCGACTTCGTAGAACAGGGCAAAACCGACGGTGAAGCCGGTTAATACCACCGCCCACTGAATGTGTTTTTTGCCGAATTTAGCAATCAGCGTGGTTGCGATGCGCTGTGCGCCGCCACAGTCCGCCAGCATTTTGCCCAGCATGGCGCCAAAACCCATAATCAGGGCGAGGCTGCCAAGGGTTCCGCCGACGCCGGCTTTAATCGAACCGATGACTTTATCCAGTGGCATCCCTTGCATCAATCCGACAGCAAGCGCCACCAGGACGAGAGCGATGAAGCCGTTCATTTTGAAACGGATCATCAGGAGGAGTAACAAGATTACACCGATAGCAACGATGACTAATGGCATGATTTACCTGGCCTTTACTTTGTTATGGGTAACGTCAGTGTTTAGATGACAAATTCCGATTGTCCCGACCGGGAACAGAGTATTCTCAGCACCAATGCTGGTTGCCTGCAAAACTAATCAGTTTAGTTGGCTATTATGTGTGTGTTAGGTGCTGATGCGAATGATACGGGTAACATGCAGCGCTTGAAAATCACCTGGGTAGGCAAAATTTAAATTATGAGAGGCCGGTCAAATTATGCGGGGAATTGTTGCGGGATAAATGCGAAGAAATGCAGGCCCGTAGGTCGGATACAGCGTTTATGCTGCAATTCAGCCGCAATGCCCGATAGCGACGCGGGTGCGTCATATCGGGCCTACGGATACTCTACAGGTGCGGGCGTTAGTAGTAAGAGTGCTCGCCGCGCTGGTGTTCGGTTAAATCGCGAACGCCTTTCAGTTCAGGGAATTCAGCCAGCAGCTGCTTCTCGATCCCTTCTTTCAGCGTTACATCTACCATTGAACAGCCGTTACAGCCGCCGCCAAACTGCAGAATGGCGTAGCCCTCATCGGTGATCTCCATCAGGGAGACACGACCACCGTGGCCTGCCAGCTGTGGGTTAATCTGCGATTGCAGCATGTACTCCACGCGTTCCATCAGCGGCGCATCATCGGCAACTTTACGCATTTTGGCGTTTGGTGCTTTCAGGGTCAGCTGGGAGCCTAACTGGTCGGTAACGAAATCGATTTCTGCATCTTCCAGATATGGTGCGCTCAGTTCATCAACATATGCGGTCAGCAGGTCAAATTTAATGGCGGTGTCGGTTGCTTCCACGGCGTCCGGCGGACAATAAGAAACGCCGCATTCAGCGTTAGGCGTGCCGGGATTAATCACAAATACGCGGATTTGTGTCCCTTCTTCCTGATTTGCCAGCAGTTTGGCAAAGTGCGCTTGTGCAGCATCGGAAATATGGATCATAGTAATGGCCTAATAGTTGACTATTTTACTTGGTTATAATACGCCCATCATCGAGGCTCTACAAGGTTCGACACAGGCACCATACCTGGACAGTCGCCGCGCCGTTGCGTAAAAGCAGCTGCGCGATTTCCGCGACGGTACTTCCGGTAGTGACGACATCATCCACAATAACCATATGGAGTCCCTGCACTGGCAATTCAAGGCGAAAGGCATTTTTCAGGTTACGTTTACGTAATCGGGCACTGAGATGGTGCTGTGTGGCGGTTGCCCGAATTCGTGAGATGGTCCGGCTGTCCCAGTCGCAACCCAGCCAGCGCGCCAGCGGACGGCACAATAAATCGCTCTGATTAAACCCTCTGCGCCAGTGTCGGCGTTGCCATAGCGAGACGCTGACCAGCCTGTCCGGTAGAGGAAGACCGCAGACACGCCGAGCTTGTAATACCTCCAGCAACAGCAAACGCGAAAGAGCTGAGGCTGTTTCGCTGCGTCGCGAAAACTTGAGCTGGTGGATAAGCCCGCTCAACGGTGGAGCATAGTCGCTGACGGTGACCAGTCGTTGCCACGGCGGTGGTTTTTGCAGGCAGCGCCCACAGGGAATGACGGTATGAGCGGCAGGGAGTCCACATTGAGGGCACAGGCTGACGTGTTGACGCGTTGCCCGCGTACAGACAGAGCAGATCCCCCAATGCCCTAACGTCAGGGGCATTCGGCATAGCCAGCACAATCCCGGTACTGTTAGCATAGATGCATCCTTTCAGGCTAAAAGAGAACAATAACTGATGAATGACATCTGGTGGCAGACCCAGGGTTCGGGAAATTGCCATCTTGTGCTGCTGCACGGATGGGGACTGAATGCGCAAGTGTGGCATTGCATAAGCGAGGAACTGAGCTCGCATTTTACGCTGCATCTTGTCGACTTACCGGGATTTGGTCGTAGCCAGGGTTTCGGTGCAATGTCGCTGGAAGAGATGGCTGAGCGGGTATTGAAACAGGCCCCGGAGAAAGCTATCTGGCTCGGCTGGAGTCTTGGTGGGCTGGTCGCGAGCCAGGTCGCGTTAACGCATCCTGAGCGCGTTCAGGCGCTGGTGACCGTCGCGTCTTCCCCTTGCTTTAGCGCGCGGGATGAGTGGCCGGGTATCAAGCCAGAAGTGCTGGCAGGCTTCCAGCAGCAGCTGAGCGAAGATTTCCAGCGTACGGTGGAGCGTTTTCTGGCGTTGCAAACGATGGGCACAGAAACTGCGCGTCAGGATGCGCGAGCGTTAAAGAAAACGGTGCTGGCTTTATCCATGCCGGACGTCGAGGTGCTCAATGGCGGGCTGGAGATTCTGAAAACGGTCGATCTGCGAGAACCGCTGTGCGCGGTGGAAATGCCTTTCCTGCGGTTGTACGGCTATCTTGACGGGCTGGTTCCGCGCAAAGTCGTCCCGATGCTGGATGCACTGTGGCCGCAGAGCGAGTCTTTGGTGTTTGCCAAATCGGCGCATGCGCCGTTTATTTCGCATCCAGCCGAGTTTTGCGCAGCGCTGCTGGCGTTAAAACAGCGGCTATAAATCCGTTGCGTTGCCCGGTGGTGCCATGCTCGCCGGGCCTGAGATTAATGGCTACGCGTAGCCAGATCCCCAGCGGTCAGGCCAGTAATTCTGAAGATGGTCAGTGGGTCTATACCATCAGCTTGCATGGTTGATGCAATACGTAAGGCTTCCTCTCGTTTACCCTGTTGCAGACCCGTTTGTAACCCCTCTTGTAACCCCTCTTTTAGCCCTTTCCTATGGCCTTCCTGAAGACCATTTAAATGCCCTTCCTGTCGTAATCTTTCGGCGATAGTCATCAACTTTTCCTTATGTTGGGGTAAACGTTCGGCGACTTCATGAAGAAACTCGCCAAAATGTGTGGTGTCACCGGCCTGAATTAAATAATTAAACAAGGCTTTCAACTGGTTGTCATTAGCGTGTCCTTTAACAAGCAGGATGGCCAGTTTTTCTACCAGTCCCATCAAATCGCGTTTACGAATATGCTTTTGGATGAGCTCCAAAAGCGCCATCCGGCGATGCTGCATAATCTCGTCATCAGGCATAACGGTGATATCGATCAGTGGAAACGGGGTGCTATAAAATTGTCTGGCGGACTCCGGGTCATCAAACTCGTCCAGCCAACAAAGTGAGTAGGGGTATGGGCTTGCTGTGCCATGATAAAAAAGCATGGGTATAACCAGCGGGAGTTTTTTGTGGCCCGCAGCTAAATGACGGTGCATTACCGCAATGGCATAACGCATAAGCCGAAATGCCATATGGCTATCAGCGGTGCTCTGATGCTCAATGATGGTGTAAATATAGCCATCGCCTTCGCATGTTTTTAACGACCACAGCACATCAGAGTAGTATGCGCGCAAATCGTCCTCAATAAAGCTGCCTGATTCCAGTTGCAGCGTTTTAAAATCGCATAGTTTTTGCAAAGAGGCTGGAAGATAGATCTTTTTTGCTGAAACAGAGATCCTTATGTGGAATCCATTACGCAAAAAAGCCGGATATCAGCGTAAACGCGTTATCCGGCTCGGGGGCTGTGGCTTTGTGTAGGCAGGATAAGCGTAGCGCCATCCGGCAAAGAGCATCTGATTAGCGTAAAGCCCACCACTCGCGCAGGCAGGCTTTACCTTCCGGGCAACTTTTGCAGCTTCCGGATAGACACCCGTCGGCATCTTCCTGAATCCGCACCGCTTTGCCCATCTTTTCTAACTGATTCAGCATGGCGTCAATCATGGGCTGCGGGGTATGCAGCGTGTGGCTAATTTGTGTCGCCTCCATGCGCCCCCGCAAAGCCAATAAATCACGAACCTGAATAAGTGATGCCATTGTCGATAACCTTAGTGGCAATCGCCAGTCGTGCTGGAACAGCAGGAACTCGCCGTTCTGTTGGTTGCCAGCAGTGCGAGGTCCACGCGGCTACGAGCCCGACGCAGCAGCCCCAGCAACACTATGTTAAACAGGATGACCGCTAAAATGCACACCAGGCTGTAGGTCGGGTGCTCTTTGTAGCTGACCGTCTGATAAAACAGCGTCGACAGAGAGTAGGCGATATTCAGGCCCCACAGAATCGAGAAGCTCATCCAGCCACGGCTGGATTCACGTGCGATAGCGCCCATCACGGAAATGCACGGTACATACAGCAGGACAAAAATCAGGTAGCTGTACGCGGCGGCGGCGCTGCCAAATTTCTCGCCCATCACGCCCATTGCACCCGTAGCCATTTCACCGTCGCCCTTGCTGGCTTCGATAGGGTTAGCCAGCACGCTCAGGCTGAAGGTGTCTTTCAGGCTTTGCCAGGTTTCATCCACCGCACCGAGCAGCTCGTCACCGAGGTGGAAATCTGCCGGGTTGAACTCTTCTTCCTGAATGTTTTCTGCGGTATAGAGCGTGTTCAGCGTACCGACAACCACTTCTTTCGCCATCGCGCCGGTGAACAGACCTACGGTTGCCTGCCAGTTATCTTCGTGCACGCCAATTGGCTTGAAGACTGGGGTAATGACGCGGCTAACGGAAGCCAGAGCAGAGTCGTTGATGTTGTCGACGATTTTTCCGCTCAGCGAGAAGCTGTTAAACGCGCTGAGGAAAATGCTGACGATGATGATGACTTTACCTGCACGCAGAACGAAGCCTTTCAGACGTTGCCAGGTTTGAATGATCAGACTCTTAATGTGCGGTACGTGGTATACCGGCAGCTCCATCACGAACGGCGTTGCTTCGCCACGCATGATGGTGTGTTTGAGCATCAGGCCGGTCAACACCGCCATAACGATACCCAGTACGTACAGTGAGAAGACCGCCAGCGCGCCGTTCTGACCAAAGAACGCGGCGGCAAAGACGGCGAAAATCGCCAGACGTGCGCCACAGGACATAAACGGTGCCATCATGATGGTCATCAGACGCTCACGCGGGGCGTCCAGTGTACGTGCGCCCATCACTGACGGTACGTTACAGCCAAAGCCGACGATCAGCGGGACAAATGATTTGCCCGGCAGTCCCAGCGCCTGCATTAGACGGTCCATCACAAACGCGGCGCGCGCCATGTAGCCGGAGTCTTCAAGGAAAGAGAGGAACAGGTACATCATGCCGATTTGCGGTACCAGCGGCAGCACGGTGTTAATCCCGCCGCCAAGGCCCTGGGCCAGGAAAATGGTCAGCCAGTCCGGGAAATGCAGCGTATAGCCAATCCACTGAATGCCATGGATAAAGAGCGCTACAGAGCCAACATCAAACAACGGCTGCAGCGCGCCGCCAATGTTGATGGCGAGCAGGAACATCAGGTACATCACGAACAGGAAAATCGGCAGACCGAGGAAGCGGTTGAGGATAATTTTATCTACCGCGGTGGTGAAACGGCTTGGTTCTGCCGTCAGGGTATTACTGACGGTATCGCAGATAGCGGCAATGCACTGGTAACGGGCATCGGCAATATGTAGCGCCGGGTCGTCCATTGTCTCGCTCAGGCGAGCAACAGCAGCATCCAGGTTTTGTGCTGCATCACCGGCGTAAGCGCGGCTGTAAATATCGCCTTCCAGCATCTGCAGGCCCAGCCAGCGGCGCTGTTTCAGCGGCATATCTTTGGCCATCGCGTCGGCGAGGGAATCAGCTTCTTGCAGCAGCGGCTGGGCATAATGGACCAGCTCGACGGTGTCGTTTTCTTTGTAGCGATCGATCGCCAGCTTCAGTGCTTCAATGCCGCGGGCGCGGGTGGAGACCAGCGGAACTACCGGGCAGCCAAGACGAGCGGAGAGGGCGTCGATATCGATACGGATTTGCTGTTTCTCAGCAATATCCAGCATGTTCAGGGCTACGATGCAGGGAATACCCAGCTCAAGCAATTGCAACGTCAGGTAGAGGTTGCGTTCAAGGTTTGAAGCATCGACCACGTTGATCAACAGATCCGCGTCGCCGCTTAAAATATAGTGGCAGGCGATCTGCTCATCGAGAGAGGTTTGGGATGAGATTGTCGTCAGAGAATAGGTGCCGGGTAAATCGACCAGCGTGACCTGATGGTCCGTCGTGGCGAAATGGCCTTCTTTACGCTCAACGGTAACGCCAGCCCAGTTGCCTACACGCTGGCGCGCGCCGGTGAGCTGGTTGAATAAAGTTGTCTTGCCGGAATTAGGATTACCAATTAAACCAATGGTTAGTTTTTTCATTTTTATAGACTCACTGTATTAACAGGAAACCGCTTCCACTTCTAATAACGCCAAATCCTTCTTACGCAATACCAGACTTACGCGACGCGTTTCGATATGGATAGGATCGCCGAGCGGGGCGACGCGTACCACGTTGAAGGAGGAGCCGGGTAGCATGCCAAGTGACAACAGTTTCTGACGATAAGCCGGGCTGATTTCACGAGCAAAACCGGTAATTTTCCACGCACTGTCAGGAGTGAATTGCATAGGGACCTACTTATATCTCGCTAACTGGATGATTACCTCATGGGGCGACAGGGCGGCATGAGACCAGATGATTAGCCAACGTAAGGAAAGAGTAAATAATCAACAAATCAATGATAATGAGAATGGTTTCTATCATCAATAGAATAAATGTGACGGAATGTACAATTGGATAATAATTTGAGCCAATTTTGATATTCCTCAATATTTATTCTGGTTGGGAACGAAGGATTTGTGGAAGTAATTATTGGGGATCTTAATGTTTAATTAAGGTTTCATCTGTTAATGAAGTGATAAATATATTGTGGTGCAAAGCGGGAAATAGATTAAATATGCCGGATGGCGATGCTTACGCGTCTTATCCGGCCTACAAATTAATTGTGTATGCCTGGCCGGACAGGGCGTTTACACCACCATCCGGCACACGGTTTAAACTTAGCGTTTTTTACCCATTGCCGCCGCCAGCGCATCCATCATCGCGCTGTTGCCCGCAGGCTGTGCCTCACGGCCACGCGGTTTCGCCGCTTTTGGTGCCGGGCGATTGCCCTGAGTACGATCGTTATTCCCGCCGCCGCGACGCGCATTAGTTTCACCCGGCTGCTCGTCCAGACGCATGGTCAGCGCGATACGCTTACGTTGCAGGTCCACTTCCAGCACTTTCACCTTCACAATGTCGCCCGCTTTCACCACGGTGTGTGGATCTTCGACAAACTTATTCGACAGCGAAGAGATATGCACCAGGCCATCCTGATGAACGCCGATATCAACAAACGCGCCGAAGTTGGTGACGTTGGTGACTGCCCCTTCCAGAATCATTCCCGGCAGCAGATCGTTCATGGTTTCTACACCATCGGCAAACTGCGCGGTTTTAAATTCAGGACGCGGATCGCGGCCCGGCTTTTCCAGCTCTTTGATGATGTCGGTGACGGTTGGTACCCCGAAGCGTTCGTCGGTAAAATCAGCGGCTTTCAGATTACGTAGTTCGCTGCTGTTACCCATCAGGTCACGCAATGATTGCTCGGTAGCGGCCAGAATGCGTTCCACAACCGGATAAGCTTCCGGGTGAACGGTAGAGGCATCCAGCGGGTTATCGCCGTGGTTGATACGCAGGAAGCCCGCGCACTGTTCAAAGGCTTTAGGCCCCAGACGGCTGACTTTTAGCAGTTGCTGACGGTTCTGGAATTGACCGTTCTCATCGCGCCAGGCAACGATATTTTGCGCCATCATGCGTGTCAGGCCGGCAACGCGGGTCAGCAGCGGTACGGAGGCGGTATTCAGATCAACGCCGACGGCGTTCACGCAGTCTTCCACCACCGCATCCAGCTTACGCGCCAACTGAGTCTGGCTTACGTCGTGCTGATACTGGCCCACGCCGATAGATTTAGGATCGATTTTCACCAGCTCAGCCAGCGGATCCTGCAGACGACGGGCGATAGACACCGCGCCACGCAGAGATACGTCGAGGTCCGGGAACTCCAGCGCCGCCAGTTCGGATGCGGAGTAAACCGACGCTCCGGCTTCACTAACGATCACTTTCTGTGCGGTCACTTGCGGGAACTGCTTCTGCACGTCGAGGAAGAAACGCTCGGTTTCGCGCGACGCTGTCCCGTTACCAATCGCCACCAGTTCAACGTTGTGTTTTTCACACAGCATCGCAACGGCAACGGCGGCTTTGGCAGCCTGACCGGTATGCGGATAAATGGTATCGGTCGCGACCAGCTTACCGGTACCGTCAACCACAGCCACTTTCACACCGGTACGCAGACCCGGATCGAGGCCCATAGTGGCGCGCAGTCCGGCCGGAGCGGCCATCAGCAGGTCATGCAGGTTACGAGCAAAGACGTTAATTGCTTCGTCTTCCGCACGTTCGCGCACGGTACCCATCAGCTCGGTTTCAAGGTGCATCAGCACTTTGATGCGCCAGGTCCAGCTAACCACGCCTTTACGCCAGCTGTCGGCGGGGGCGTTGTTCAGGCGCAGTCCCAGGTGATCCTGGATAATCTGCTCGCCGTGGCTCTCTTTTGGTGGCTCATCGAATTGCGGATCGGCATTCAGTGAAAGTTGCAACACGCCTTCGTTACGACCACGGAACATGGCCAGCGCACGGTGGGATGGTACTGTAGAAATCGGCTCGTGGTGATCGAAGTAGTCGCGGAACTTAGCGCCTTCCTCTTCTTTACCGCTTACCACGGTGGCGACCAGGTGGGCGTTTTTCCACAGATAATCACGCACTTTCGCCAGCAGCGCGGCGTCTTCTGCGAATCGCTCCATCAGAATGTAGCGTGCGCCGTCGAGGGCGGCTTTGGTATCCGCCACGCCGTTTTCGGCGTTGAGATATTTTGCGGCTTCCGTTTCCGGGTCGTGGGATGGTTCGTTCCACAACAGGTCTGCCAGCGGCTCCAGTCCGGCCTCAATGGCGATCTGCCCACGGGTGCGGCGCTTAGGTTTGTACGGCAGATAGAGATCTTCGAGTTCGGTCTTACTTAATGTGCCGTTGATCGCTTTCGCCAGATCGTCGGTCAGTTTGCCTTGCTCGCCGATAGATTTCAGGATTGCCTGACGGCGGTCTTCCAGTTCACGCAGATATCCCAGACGGGTTTCCAGATTACGCAGTTGCGTATCGTCCAGACCGCCGGTGATTTCCTTACGATATCGTGCGATAAACGGCACGGTGTTCCCTTCGTCAAGCAGGCGAACGGCAGCTTCTACCTGTTCAGCACGAGCCTGAATTTCACCTGCGATAATGCGGCAGAAAGAATCATTCATCATGGATAGCTTCGTCTATAGGATAAAAAATCAGGGGATAGTTATACGGATTGACTGGCAAAAATGCCAGCCATCTGCCGGGGCTTCGGATTGTTCCGGTCTCACTTCACGTATTCAATCTCGTTCACGTACCAGCTGGCTTCGCCTCCTGGGGTGTTTACTACCGCGAGATCGCCGACCTCTTTTTTCAGCAGCGCCCGCGCCATCGGCGAGTCGATTGAGATGTAATCTTTACGACCGAAGATCTCATCGTAGCCAACAATACGGAATTTGCGGATGTCGCCATCGTCATTTTCAATCTCGACCCACGCGCCAAAGAATACTTTGCCTTCCTGCTGCGGGGAGTAGTCGACGATTTTCAGATTCTCCATGCACTTGGTCAAATAACGGACGCGACGGTCGATCTCACGCAGGCGCTTTTTATTATACTGGTAGTCGGCATTTTCGCTGCGGTCACCCAGACTTGCGGCCCAGGTAACTTTTTTGGTGACTTCCGGGCGCTCTTCACGCCAGAGATAATTCAGCTCTTGTTTAAGTTTTTCATACCCTTCACGGGTTATCAGGGGCGTTTTCATCTTATTGTTTTACCTTCGACTCTGTGATGATGCGCACAATTAGTATTACGTGAGCATATCAACAGAATAAATAATGTATTGCGAGAAACATTGTATACTTAAGCTGCTGTTTAATATGCTTTGTAACAATTTAGCCTGGAATTCATACCAGAATTCGCTGGTGAGTCACGTTAGCTTTCTTAAGAATATACACTTAAATTGTTGCGAACCTTTGGGAGTAATAACAATGCAAGAGAACTATAAGATTCTGGTGGTCGATGACGACATGCGCTTGCGTGCGCTTCTGGAGCGTTATCTGACCGAGCAGGGCTTCCAGGTTCGAAGCGTCGCAAACGCTGAGCAGATGGATCGTCTGCTGACCCGTGAGTCCTTCCACCTGATGGTACTGGATTTAATGCTGCCGGGAGAAGATGGCCTGTCTATTTGCCGTCGCCTGCGCAGCCAGAGCAACCCAATGCCGATCATTATGGTCACAGCGAAGGGTGAAGAAGTTGACCGTATCGTAGGGCTGGAAATCGGCGCCGACGATTACATCCCGAAACCGTTTAACCCGCGTGAGCTGCTGGCACGTATTCGTGCTGTCCTGCGTCGTCAGGCGAATGAACTGCCGGGCGCACCTTCTCAGGAAGAAGCGGTTATCGCTTTTGGTAAGTTCAAACTGAACCTCGGTACGCGTGAAATGTTCCGCGAAGATGAGCCGATGCCGCTCACCAGCGGGGAATTTGCGGTACTGAAAGCGCTGGTAAGCCACCCGCGCGAGCCGCTGTCCCGCGACAAGCTGATGAACCTCGCCCGTGGTCGTGAGTATTCTGCGATGGAACGTTCTATCGACGTTCAGATTTCCCGTCTGCGTCGTATGGTGGAAGAAGATCCGGCGCATCCACGCTACATTCAGACCGTATGGGGTCTGGGCTACGTCTTTGTTCCGGACGGTTCTAAAGCATGAGGCGAATGCGCTTCTCGCCACGAAGTTCGTTTGCCCGCACGTTATTGCTCATCGTCACCTTGCTGTTTGCCAGCCTGGTGACGACTTACCTGGTTGTGCTGAACTTCGCGATTCTGCCGAGCCTCCAGCAGTTTAATAAGGTCCTGGCGTACGAAGTTCGTATGCTGATGACCGATAAACTGCAACTGGAGGACGGTACGCAACTGGTGGTGCCGCCCGCATTCCGCCGGGAAATTTATCGTGAGCTGGGTATTTCCCTCTATTCCAACGAGGCCGCTGAAGAAGCCGGACTGCGTTGGGCGCAACACTATGAATTCTTAAGCCATCAGATGGCGCAGCAGTTGGGTGGCCCAACGGAAGTCCGCGTTGAGGTCAACAAAAGCTCGCCGGTCGTGTGGCTGAAAACCTGGCTGTCGCCCAATATCTGGGTACGCGTGCCGCTTACGGAAATTCATCAGGGCGATTTCTCACCGCTGTTCCGCTATACGCTGGCGATTATGCTGCTGGCTATCGGTGGGGCGTGGCTGTTTATCCGTATCCAGAACCGACCATTGGTGGATCTTGAACATGCGGCGTTGCAGGTGGGGAAAGGTATCATTCCGCCGCCGTTGCGTGAGTATGGCGCCTCAGAGGTGCGCTCCGTAACCCGAGCCTTTAACCATATGGCCGCAGGTGTGAAGCAGCTGGCCGATGACCGTACGCTGTTAATGGCGGGTGTGAGCCACGATTTACGTACCCCGTTGACGCGTATTCGTCTGGCGACGGAAATGATGGGCGAAGAGGATGGTTATCTTGCGGAGTCCATCAATAAGGATATCGAAGAGTGTAACGCCATCATCGAGCAGTTTATCGATTACCTGCGTACCGGTCAGGAGATGCCAATGGAGATGGCGGATCTGAACTCGGTGCTGGGTGAAGTGGTTGCGGCAGAAAGCGGCTATGAACGTGAAATCGAAACTGCACTGCTGCCGGGCAGCATTCAGGTGAAGATGCACCCGCTGTCGATCAAGCGTGCGGTTGCCAATATGGTGGTTAACGCCGCCCGCTACGGCAACGGCTGGATTAAGGTCAGTAGCGGAATGGAGCAACATCGTGCCTGGTTTCAGGTAGAAGATGATGGTCCTGGCATCAAGCCGGAGCAGCGCAAGCACTTGTTCCAGCCGTTTGTCCGTGGCGACAGCGCGCGCAGTACCAGCGGCACGGGCCTGGGTCTGGCGATTGTGCAGCGTATTATTGATAACCATAACGGGATGCTGGAGATTGGTACCAGTGAACGTGGTGGGCTGTCGATTCGTGCATGGCTTCCGGTTCCCTTCACACGCGCGCCGGGCAATACGAAAGACGCATAACAAAGGGAGGCGAAATGCCTCCCTTTTTGTTGCTGTAGGCCGGATAAGGCGAAACCGCCATCCGGCACTTTTCGTTACAGCTTCGGTCCGGCGCTAACCAGCGCTTCACCCGCAGGGGTGTCGGTGTATTTCTCGAAGTTCTCGATAAACAGTTTCGCCAGTGCGTTGGCTTTTTCCTGCCACTGCTCCGGAGACGCGTAGGTATTACGCGGATCGAGAATGCGAGTGTCCACGCCCGGCAGCTCGGTCGGGATAGCCAGGTCAAACATCGGCAGACGGAACGTTTCCGCGTCATCCAGCGAACCGTTCAGGATGGCGTCGATAATCGCACGGGTATCTTTGATAGAGATACGCTTGCCGGTACCGTTCCAGCCAGTGTTAACCAGATACGCCTGCGCACCTGCCGCCTGCATACGTTTCACCAGCACTTCTGCGTACTGCGTAGGGTGCAGAGACAGGAACGCTGCGCCGAAGCAGGCAGAGAAGGTCGGGGTCGGTTCGGTGACGCCGCGTTCGGTACCGGCCAGTTTGGCGGTGAAGCCAGACAGGAAGTGGTACTGCGTTTGGTCTGCCGTCAGGCGAGAAACCGGCGGCAGTACGCCAAATGCGTCAGCAGTCAGGAAGATCACTTTGGTGGCGTGACCCGCTTTGGACACTGGCTTCACGATATTATCGATGTGATAAATCGGGTAGGAAACACGGGTGTTCTCAGTTTTTGAACCATCATCGAAATCGATGGAACCATCTTCGCGCACGGTGACGTTTTCCAGCAGCGCGTCACGACGGATCGCGTTGTAGATTTCCGGCTCGGCATCTTTAGACAGTTTGATGGTCTTCGCGTAGCAACCGCCTTCGAAGTTAAACACGCCGTCGTCATCCCAGCCGTGTTCGTCATCGCCAATCAGGCGACGTTTCGGGTCGGTGGACAGCGTGGTTTTACCGGTGCCGGACAGGCCAAAGAAGACTGCCACATCGCCTTTTTCCCCGACGTTTGCCGAGCAGTGCATGGAGGCAATGCCTTTCAGCGGCAGCAGGTAGTTCATCACGGAGAACATACCTTTTTTCATTTCGCCGCCGTACCAGGTGCCACCAATCAACTGGATACGTTCAGTCAGGTTGAAAGCCACAAAGTTTTCGGAGTTCAGACCCTGCTCTTTCCACTGCGGGTTGGTGCATTTAGCGCCGTTCATCACGATGAAATCAGGTTTGAAATCAACCAGCTCTTCGTCGCTTGGGCGGATGAACATGTTTTTGACAAAATGCGCCTGCCAGGCAACTTCGGTAATGAAGCGCACGGAAAGACGGGTATCGGCGTTAGCGCCGCAGAAAGCATCAATGATAAACAGGCGCTTGCCGGAAAGTTGCTGGGTGACTAATCCTTTCAGATGCTGCCAGGTTTCCTGGGAGAGCGGTTTGTTGTCGTTCTTACCTTTACCTTTGTCGGACCACCAGAGTGTGTCGCGCGTGGTGTCGTCACGGACAATGTACTTATCCTTTGGCGAACGTCCGGTAAAGATACCGGTATCAACGGCAACGGCGCCCAGATTCGTTAACACGCCACGTTCATAACCTTCCAGGTTTGGATCAAGTTCTTCCTGGAAAAGCGTGTCGTAGTCTGGATTGTAAACGATATCCTGAACGTCATTGATACCATAAGCCTTGAGATCTTGCGGGGTTAAACTGTTGTTCACACGCATTTCACTGCTCCTTAGCCAATATGTATTACCTGGAATAGTAAGGTTTTTTAGGGATTGTTAACCGCGACAAGGCTCATAGATTTACGCATCCGGGAAAATCACGGGCGACCGAATGCGCTGCGACTCCTGTCACAAAGAGGCAGATATTATGGCAGGAAACCCTTTTTTGTTGTGGAAAATGTTCTTAAAACGTTAATAGAGAGTGTTTTTGGCGGGAATCTTGTGAGTGTAATCGCATTCATGCAAGAAATGAACGTTGGTTATACATGAACAATATCGATTCACTTCCCGTCGTCGTGGTCTGAAATCGCTCTACTAATGCTCAAAATTGTGAAGTTGATGCGATAATTAGCTTTTCCCTTCATTCTGGATACTGACATGGATAGTGCTGAAATTTCACGTACGACGCGTTGGGGCATGATATTCATCGGCCTGTTGCAGGGGACATTATGCTATTTGCTGATGACATATCTGGTGCCCCATAACGATGGCTGGCTGTTCTATGGCATGCCTGCGACGATTGCGATCACCTCGGCACTTTTGCTTACTGTTGTTTCTTTCAAACAACGCGCACTGTGGTTCTGGATGGCGCTGATCTTTGTTGTGGTGCTGGCGATGAGCGTCTGGCTAAAGTGGCAAGTCGAGGACAGTGATAAGTGGCGGCAACATGATGTTTTTATGTTCTATGGTTGGCGCTTACTGCTGATGGCGATGCTTGCTTTGCCCTGGATTCAGTACTCCCTTCATGTCTCTCGTGAGCAGGCGCGTTACCCGCATTTTTATCGGCAATTGTGGCTTAATACGCTGACGTTGCTGATTGTCTTTCTCGCCAACGGTTTGTTCTGGCTGGTGCTCCTTCTATGGAGCGAGATGTTTAAGCTGGTCGGTATTCCCTTCTTCAGCACGCTCTTTTTTGATACCGACTGGTTTGGCTATGTGGCCTTTGGCCTGATTACCGCACTGGCAGTGGTACTGGCTCGTACGCAGTCGCGTCTGGTCACGGCGGTACAAAAATTACTGACGTTTATTGCCACCGGTCTGTTACCTCTGGTCGCGCTGTTGGCGCTGATGTTCATACTGACCTTACCCTTCACCGGGCTGGAGGCTATTTCGCAACGCGTGTCTGCGGCCGGGTTGATGTCAACGCTGACGCTGCTCCTGTTGCTGTTGATGGCTATCGTGCGTGAACCGCAAAAAGAGGCGTTACCCTATCCTGGCGCGTTACGCTACCTGATCAAATGCTCTCTGATTGTCGCGCCCATCTATATGCTGATTGCCGGTTGGTCACTGTGGGTGCGAATACAGCAGTACGGTTGGACGCCTGAGCGTTTGTATGGCGTGCTGGTGGTCGTGGTACTGCTGGTATGGTCGTTTGGCTATCTGGCCAGCATTTTGCGCCGCGGGCGCAATCCGCTTGAGCTTCAGGGGCCAGTCATTCTTGGCGTTTCGTTGCTGACGCTGGGGCTGTTGGTTCTGCTGTCGTCGCCGGTTATTGATACCTGGCGTATCAGCGTTAACAGCCATATGGGGCTGTATCACAGCGGGAAAATTAAACCGGATCAGGTCAGCCTGTATATGTTGGATCACAGCGGAAAACCGGGGCGCGCAGCGTTGGAAGCATTACAAAAAGATGTGGCGTTTAATCAAGACAGTAAGCGCAGACGCGACTTGAGTTCTCTGCTGCAAGGGAGCCGGGATCCGGTTAAAGAGCTAACCGCAACACAGTTAGTATCGAAGGTTGTGATTGCTCCGGGGAGCCAGAAGCCAGACTATGCGTTCTGGACGTTTGTCAAAACACAGGGATATCGCATCACCTCTTGCGTTGAGCAGAATGCGTGCGTACTGGTGAGTCAGGACCTCAATGCGGATGGTCATCCTGAGCAGGTATTATATGCCTTTGGCGATGGGGAGAGTCTGGTCTTCGGCATGCAGAAAAACAAATGGGATTTGTTAGCTGTTGCCAGGCTACCTGAAGGATTCAATAAGGATAAATTGCTGCAGGCGGTGGCGAATCAGCAACTGGGCTCAGCCCCCAGAATCTGGCGGGATATCACTATTGATGGCAAAAGACTGCCGATGACTTATTACACCGAGTGAGTGTGTTGCCGATATCGTTATTGCTGGATGTCGGCGCGAACGCCTTATCAGGCCTACGGCTGTTTTTCCGTAGGCCTATCAGGCAAGACGGTGATTAATGCACCTGTGGATCGGCAGGGGAGGCGTTGCTGCGGATCTCAGCAATATCCATGGCGTTAAACAGATAGTGGCTACCGCAGTAATCGCAGTGCATATCGATTTCGCCTTCTTCCGCCAGAATGCTGTCCACTTCTTCGTCCGGCAATGTTTTCAGTGCGCCTGCGCAGCGTTCACGTGAACAGGTGCATTTGAACTCAACGTCCTGCGGATCGTAGAGAGTAACCTCTTCTTCGTGGTACAGGCGCCAAAGCACTTCGTTGGCCGGCAGCGTCAGCAGCTCTTCGGCCTTAATGGTTTCGGTCAGGGCTGTCAGGTGATCGAAATCATCTGCCTGTGCGTTTTGCGCCGGCATTACCTGCAGCAGCATTCCGCCAGCAGCGGGTTTGCCATCGACGTCGCCAGTGCGGATGAACAGGCGTGTCGGCAGCTGTTCAGAACGCATGAAGTAATCTTCCAGACACGCTGCCAGCGTGTCACCTTCCAGACCGACCACGCCCTGATAGCGCTCGCCTTCTTCTGGGGTAATGGTGATCACCAGGTAGCCGTTGCCCACCAGCGTTTTCAGATCGGCATCTTCAGGAATATCACCCTGCATGCGGGCCACGCCGCGCATCTGCTGATTGTTGTTGCCGTTGATGACGGCCAGGCTCAGCGGACCATCGCCCTGCAACTGCACAGTGATATCACCGGCAAATTTCAGCGTGGCGGTGAGCAGGCTGGTGGCAACCAGTAGCTCAGCCAGCACGTTTTTGACCGGCTGCGGGTAAGTATGATTTTCGAGGATCTGTTGCAGGGTTTCCGAAACGGTCACCAGTTCGCCGCGCACGGCAAAGTTTTCAAACAGATAACGATGTAATTGGTCATGTTGCGGCATAATCATCTCTCTTGCAGGTGACAGTCACTCGCTGTCGCCATGTTTAAATCGTAACAGGTCGCGGCGCTCTTTTTTGTCCGGTCGCCTGTCCGGGTGCGGCATGGTTAACGCGTTAAGTTTACGCGCCAGCGCCACTTTTTCGCGTTTTTCCACGCTTTCCGCGGTTTCTTCGTACAGCGTAACGGCTTCCGTGGCCGGGCGACGCTGCTCGGTAATGGCCTTGATAATGACCGTTCGCTCGTCATTTCCCTGGCGCAGGGTGAGGGTGGCGTTCAGCTCGACAATCTTGCTCGGCTTGCTGCGCTGGCCGTTGTAGTGCACCTTACCGCCTTCAACCATTTCGCGGGCTAGCGCACGCGTTTTGTAAAAGCGTGCAGCCCACAGCCATTTATCCAGCCTGACTTCAGCAGAGGGCTTTTCTTTCATGGCGTCTCCTTCACATTAGTGAGGGGATCAGTCGGCGGTAGTCATTCAGTGACGGATGGCGTGCGTACTGTTTTTCGGCGATGCCGGAGTCGGGATTGGTCACGCCGAGGCAGTAACGAATACCGTACAGAGCAGCGGCGTCGAGAATGGGTTCGCTGTCGTCAATAAACAGCGTCTTCTCTGCACTCATTCCCGTTTCTTCAGCCACAGCGTGCCATAACCGCTGATCCTCTTTGGGATAACCAAATGTGTGGGTGGAAAGTAATAAATCAAGGTGTGAGGCCAGACCGGTATGCTCAAGCTTCACCGCCAGATTATGCGGATGTGCGTTGGTGAGCAAAATACGGCGCTTGCCGCTGGCTTTTAAGGCATCAAGAAACGGTACGGTATCTTCACGCAAAACGGCGCGCGGTCCCTGTTCCGTTGTCATGGCGCAAATATCCAGATCCAGGCACTCGCTCCAGTAATCCAGGCAGTACCAGTTTAGCGTATGCTGCACGGCATGATACTGCTGACGAATATAGTCCTGAGCTTCCTGAGGAGAGATACCCTGCTTCGCGCCATAGGTTTCCGGCACCAGTTTTTGCCAGAAATAGTTATCGAATGCCAGGTCGAGCAGCGTGCCGTCCATATCGAGTAATACGGTGTCGACATCCTGCCAGGCAATATTGATTTGCATGGAAACTCCCCAGAAGAAAACATGATGCGCGACAGGGTAGCATATCCTGTCGCGCGAGCGTGTTATCGAATCAGGCTTTCCGGGTCGTCAATAAGCGTTGGATTTAGACAACTTTCGTAGTAGCTCTGAATTTCCGCGATGCGGGTGCGGTGACGCTGGTAGCGTCTGAATGCCTGCACGCTGTTGTAGATAGCGCATCCGAGCATGGAAAACATCAGCAGCGTCGTGCCAAGGTAGCGCCATAATCCTGAACGATCCGGAATACGGTGCAGGCCAATGTGCTGGGTGCCATTGGCGTCAGTCGAAATATTGGTGACGATCCCCTCCGCGCGAAACGATGTCTGCATCAGCATCTGCGCTAGGCGCTGGAAGGCGTTCCACTGTTCCTGGGGTGGATAGTCATATAGCGAGGTCGTCGGCCATGGCTGATCGACCAGATCGCTGCCTTCATCGCTGATAATCAGGAAACCACCGGGGGCAGGGCTATTCAGCGCCTGGGCTGCTCGCGCAGTCTCGCGTGAAATAAACGGCGCTGTAGAGGTATTCACCAGATTATCTAACGACTCTGCGCTTACCGGACGCAGCAGCACGTTCACACCATCCAGTTTGCCTGCGTTCGCTCGCTTCACCAGCGCGGCCCAGTCTTTACTGTTACCGAGGTTAACCAGCGCATTTTTTAAGCGTACACATTCATCTTTGGCTGCACACAGATCGGCCGTTTTCAGGACAATCTCACCAAAATCGTCCAGTAATACCATGCCGGACTTTTGGATTGCCGAGCGTAGCGATGCGCTGACGCGAGAGTCATCGTCAGGTTTGGGATGTAGCTGGCGGCTCACTGCCTGCGTGAGCGCGATAGCCTTATTCACCAGGTCAGACTCAGGTAACGGCAATGCGCGCGCGTCATTCCAGATAATTTGTGAGCAATCGAAAGGCATAAACGGCGTGGCAGGCTGCGCATTCCAGCTCCCTTGGGTATGAATGTTACACATACCCGTACCGCTCAGGTGCAGCGTGTCACCCACGCGAACGCCCGCGTTTTCGAGCTGTTTAACGCTGGTGGCTTCGATAGTTTGCGCGCCCTTCATCCAGGAAAGCGTGACCTTTATCGGCATATCCAGCGGGATCCAAAACAGCAGCATCAGCAGTACCAGCAAGGAGCCGCCTGCGATGACGGCGTTGCGCAGCCAGTGCTGCAACGGGAAGTTTTTCACTTCATCGTGCAGAGATAAAAAACGCCCCTGGCGGACAACGTGGCGATCGAGATAAATATCGATATCCGTTTGCTGGCCAAGGTCTTGGGCGATGTAAGGCTGCCAGTGAGGTGGGTAGATCAGATCAATAATACCCAGCGAGATATTATTAATTTGCTCCTGATCGTTTTCGCCAAACAACCCCCAGCGACGCGGCGTACCGCGCAGACAATGAATTTCCCGCAGGGCGCTTTTGGACGGCGGGGCGAACAATCCCCACAGACCCGCAGCTAACAGCAGCACCGCGCCACCGACTGCCCACGGAACAAACGTATTCGGGATAACCAAACAGAAAAAGAACAGCAGGAATGAGGCGGTTATCAGCAATGCTTCGCGCAATCCCGAAGGACGGCTGAGCGCATATTCTTCATGGGTTTCCTGGCGAATATTCAGCAGTTCAATCTGCTCACTTTCTTCACCACGAATTGACGCCTGGGTGGACGCTGTGTGCTGTAACGCATAACCTCGCGCTTCCTGCATATATTCCTGCAGCGTATGGCCGTTCAACGAGATAACCAGCGGTATCGTATTGGTGTGGATTATCTCAACGCTGTTTTCGTCATTGATGTATTGTTCCCAGAAAGGGGGAAGATGTACCTCAACGGAATCAAGATAGTAGCGCCATTTGTTAGGATCGTCGGTGGTAATGCCGTAACGTGTAATCGAACGAGTAAGCACGATGACGCTATTACTTTGGGCATTCAACGTTAATGAGACCGGCGCAGAACTGGCTCCCGTTGGACCAGGTACTTGCTGAATTTGACTAAGGCTTTCGAGATAGTTTTCGACTGCACTGCGTTCTTCAGGCGCGAGTTTACGTTTCGAGGCGTCTGAGAAGACGCTGCTCAAGGGTAAATTTTTCTGCCTGGATTTTGATTTGAGTAGCCATCCTGCAAGCAATGAGCAGGCCAGCAAAGCAGCTAAAAAAATCAGAATGGTGCTCATGCTTTCCCCATCTTACTTAGTCTGTCAGGCGTGGTCAGTCGCACCCTGTTCAATATTCGTGATTCTGTGGTTGGCTATCGGCAAGTGTGGAGTCGAACTTGAGCATCTTTAAGTACAGCCCAGTAAATGCGAATCATAGCAAAATCACTAAAAATGGAATATCAGCAAATTCCTGGAGTTATTTCAACCTATTGACTTTTAATTTGAAATAGGGATTAACTTTTAGTACGTTACATAAATGTAAATAAACGGCAATTCACATTGCCGAAACCGTGCGGTATATCGCACAATAACCCCAGATTTCACAGCAAAGATCCTCACAATGAGCAAATCATTACAGAAACCCACGATTTTGAAAGTGGAAACCGTCGCCCAATCCCGGCTTTTTAAGGTCGAAAGCGTGGACCTTGAGTTCAGCAATGGCGTACGCCGCGTTTATGAACGCATGCGTCCATCCACGCGTGAAGCGGTAATGATTGTGCCGATTGTTGACGACCACCTGATCCTTATTCGCGAATACGCGGTCGGGACCGAGTCCTACGAACTGGGTTTTTCTAAGGGATTAATCGATCCTGGCGAAAGCGTGTTTGAGGCGGCGAATCGGGAGCTGAAAGAAGAGGTGGGGTTTGGCGCAAAAGATCTGACGTTTTTAAAGAAACTCAGCATGGCGCCATCTTATTTCTCCAGCAAGATGAACATCGTGGTGGCAGAGGACTTATATCCTGAATCGCTGGAGGGTGATGAACCCGAGCCATTACCGCAGGTGCGCTGGCCGCTGGCGCATTTGATGGACTTGCTGGAAGATCCTGATTTTCACGAAGCACGTAATGTCAGTGCGCTGTTCCTCGTACGGGAATGGTTGAAAGGGCAGGGGCGGCTTTAATTACGATTGCCAATTGATGCCTTATCCAGCCTACAAAATTCCGGAAGATCAAAGAATTGTACCGAATTTGTAGGCCGGATAAGCGAAGCGCCATCCGGCAATTGATCAGAACAGTTCGTGTGTCTCACCATTATCGATAATGGTTGTTCCCACCTCGTGTACCGCCTGCTGCGTTGGCTGAGTACCTTCAATGAAATACTCTGCGCGGCTATTGCCACCGCTTGCCAGTTGTCCTGTGCTGCGATCGATATTGACCGTCACGATACCCGGCGGCGGCGTCAGCGGCTGTTCAGGCACACCTTCCAGCACGGATTTCATGTAAGCATCCCATGCAGGCTGCGCACTCTTCGCGCCACCTTCGTAGCCTGAGATTTGGTCTTTGATCGCGCCGGAAGCTGTCGTATGACCAAGGTTGCGGCGATGGTCATCAAAGCCGATCCATACCGACGTTACTACCCCTGGCCCGTAACCGGAGAACCACGCATCTTTAGAGCTGTTGGTGGTCCCGGTTTTCCCGCCGATATCATGACGCTGTAAATCGCGACCTGCACGCCAACCGGTTCCCATCCAGCCTGGTTCACCAAAGATATTGGTGTTCAGCGCGCTTTTAATCAGGAAGGCCAGCGGTGTGTTGATCACGTGCGGAGCGTACTCTTGTGTTCCGCTTTGCGCGACCAGTGCCTGGTTAGCCTGCTCAAGCTGTGGCATAGGCACGGCGGCATTCTGCTGTTCCTGCGAGACGGCGACATCTTCTACGTTACTGTTTTCCAGCACGTTAGATTTCTGGGTATCGCCGTAAATCACCGGAATATCGCATTCCGGGCAGGCAATTTTCGGCTTCGCTTCGAAGATAACGCCGCCCATATCGCTTTCGATCTTACTGATGAAATACGGATCGACCAGGAAGCCGCCGTTAGACATCACTGCGTAACCGCGTGCCACCTGCAACGGTGTGAACGAAGCAGAACCCAGCGCCAGCGACTCGGTATGCACAATGTTCTGTGCCGGGAAGCCGAAACGTTGCAGATACTCTGCCGCGTAATCCACGCCCATGGCGCGCATGGCGCGTACCATCACCACGTTTTTCGACTGACCCAGCCCCTGACGTAAACGGATAGGGCCAGCATACTGCGGCGGTGAGTTCTTCGGCTGCCAGTCGGAGCCGGCACCGGCATCCCAGCGGGAGATCGGTACGTCGTTGAGCATGCTCGCCAGCGTCAGACCTTTATCCATCGCGGCGGTATACAGGAATGGCTTGATGTTGGAGCCCACCTGACGTAACGCCTGGGTTGCACGGTTAAACTTGCTCTGGTTGAAGTCAAAACCACCCACCAGCGCCAGCACCGCGCCGTTTTGCGGGTTGATGGAGACCAGTGCGGAGTTGACGTCTGGCACTTGCGCCAGCCACCAGGCATCGCCCACCTGGCGTACCCAGATTTGCTGGCCGGTCTGAACCACGTCGGTCACTTTACGCGGCGTTGGGCCTTGTTGAGTATCCGAGCGGTAAGGACGCGCCCAGCGCATACCATCCATGCGTAATGACACTGACGTACCATCCGCCAGCGCGGCAATGGCTTCCTGCGGATTGGCGCTGGTAACAACCGCTGGCAGCAGAGGGCCATAAGTCGGCAGCGCTTTCAGCGTATCGGTAATTTTCTTGCTGTCCCAACTGCTTTCGCCCACTTTCCACAGCACGTTCGACGGGCCGCGGTAGCCGTGGCGCATGTCGTAATCCATCACGTTGTTACGTACTGCCTGCTGAGCCGCCTGCTGCACTTTGCGCGTAATGGTGGTGGTGATGCGATACCCGTCTTCATAGGCTTTCTCGCCATAACGGTTATACATCTCCTGGCGCACCATCTCAGACAGATACGGTGCAGAGAAAGCGATTTCCGGCGCGTGGTAGTTGGCATCAATGGCCTCGCCGCGCGCCTGATCGTACTGGGCCTGCGTGATGTAGTTTTCGCTCAACATACGCGACAGTACAACGTTACGTCGCGCGGTTGCACGGTCCATCGAATAGAGCGGGTTGAAGGTTGACGGCGCTTTTGGCAGGCCGGCAATCACCGCAATTTCACTTAAGCTGAGCTGATCAACCGTTTTACCGAAATAGACCTGCGCGGCAGCACCCACGCCATAGGCGCGATACCCCAGATAGATCTTGTTCAGATACAGTTCGAGGATCTCATCTTTACTCAGCAGTTGTTCAATGCGGATTGCCAGGAACACTTCCTTGATCTTACGCATCAGCGTACGTTCCGGGCTCAGGAAGAAGTTTCTCGCCAACTGTTGGGTAATGGTACTCGCCCCTTGCGACGCGTGACCGGAGAACAGCGCGACGCTTGCCGCACGGAAGATCCCCACCGGGTCTACCCCATGGTGCTCATAAAAGCGGCTGTCTTCTGTGGCGATAAAGGCTTTGAGCATTACCGGCGGCATCTGATCCAGCGTGACCGGGATTCGACGTTTCTCGCCATATTGCGCGATCAGCTCGCCGTCAGCGCTGTAAACCTGCATCGGGATCTGTAAACGCACATCTTTGAGCGTCGCGACGTCAGGCAATTGCGGCTCGATATAGCGATAGAGGCCATAAATCGAGCCTGCTCCCAGCAGGATGCAACATACTGCAAGGATTAATAAATACTTTACGAACTTCACTGGAGATTTCCCATTTAGTGGCATTTGGGCAGTTTATAAACAAACGCGCGGTAGTATAAAGGCAAGCCAGACGCATTGATATACCCGTTAAAGCGACGGGTGATAAGGAGATCATCAGCAATGGCTTTCAATATCTGGAAAATTGGCCTGCATATTCAGCAACATGAAGCGCTGGCTGTCGCGGCTGTTCGCGACGCATCCGGTTGGTTTCTACAGCGTTGGTGGCGTATACCGCTGACGCCTCAGGCTATCGTCGATGGCCACATTCGCGAGCCTGACCAGTTTGTCGCCGCGCTACTGCCGTGGAGCCGGGAGCTCCCTCGCCGACACCGTATTCATCTCTCTTTCCCCGCCAACAGGACGTTACAAAAAAAGTTTCCTCGTCCGACAATGACGTTACGCGAGCCAGAGCAAACTGCATGGTTGTCCGGTTCGATGGCGCGTGAACTGGATATGGCGCCGGATGCGCTGCATTTTGATTATAGCGAAGACACGTTGAGTCCGGCGTTTAACGTCACTGCTGCGCAAAGCAAAGAGATTTCAGCGCTTCTGACGCTTATCCAAACCCTGAAGGTGCAGGTTACGGCGATTACACCGGATGCCAGCGCGCTACAGCGATTTATTCCCTTCTTGCCGGAGCATCACCAGTGTCTGGTATGGCGTGATGATGCCCAGTGGTTATGGGCGACCCGTTCGGCATGGGGGCGTAAATCAACGGGTGATATTGGCAGTATCGATGAGCTTGCCACGACATTGTCTCTGCCCTCGACAGCCATTGTGCAATGCTTTCCTGGCGGCTTCGATCCTTTAAGCGTCGTGTCTGTACGCCAGCCGCCCATTCCAACGCAAAGCCATCACTTCGCCATTGCTCTGGGACTCGCTATGGGGGACGCATACTGATGATAACGACCATTAATCTTCTGCCCTGGCGTCAGGCTCGGCGTTACGCTTGCCTGCGCTTCTGGGGCATCTTATTTAGCGCTTCACTCTTGCTTAGTATTGGCGTGTTGTTGCGCTATTACAGCGTGTTGAGTGTAGAACATCGGACTGAATTGTTGCTGGCAGACGCCGAAAAGACGCGGGCCGAGGCCTTAATGGCGCTAAAGCCGCGTATGCAGCAGCGCCAGCAACGATGGCAGCAGGTGCAGGCAAGGAACAAACAGCGTGAGCAGACCCAAAGCTGGCAGCGGGTTTTGCAAGAGCTGGCGGAATTACTGCCGGAGCAGGCGTGGTTAACAAAAATGACCTGGCAGCAGGACACGCTGGAACTGACGGGAAGCACGCTGAACTTTGCCGCGCTGAAGACGCTGGAAGCACAATTACGTCAGCAGCCATTGTTTCAGTTGAGCAGCCCCGGTGAAACGCAGCAGGATGCGCAGGGACGCTGGCAATTCCACTATCGACTGACACGGAGCTGTGCGCATGATAACGCTCTGTGATGTCTGGTTAGCGCAGTCGCCGCGCTTTCGACTCATCTGCTGGTGTGGCTGGATACTGGGGTTACTCATACTGGTGACGTTATGTCTTTACCCCGTAGCGCGGGAGCGGGCTATGCAACGCGAGACGCTGGTCCAGCAACGTGCAGCTATTCAGATGCAATGGCGAGATGTCTATCTGCTGGTGGCATCACCAGAAGAGCCTGAAGAGAAACTGACCCCGTTCTCCCCGCTGTTGTTTCAGACTTCCCTCACTCGTCTTATCCACTGGCAGCCCTCCGCGCAAGGCGGAGAGATGATGCTGAAACCAGCCTGGGATGCCATCCCGCAGATGTTTATCCAACTGGCGGATCAGGGGATGAACGTCAGTCGATTTTCGCTTAGCGCAGAAGGCGCGGAGCTGCTGCTAACGCTACAGCTGGAGCGCCTGAATGACGGTTGAACGCTGGCTGTTGGCATGTATGAGCGTACTGATGCTCACCGGTATGCGTAATCCCTTCCTGCCGCCGGAGGACCATTGCCAAATTGCTGAGCTGTCGACATGGCGTTTTCAGGGCATGGTGAGCCAGGGCTCGCGACCCATGGGCATCGTTCAGGATAGCCAGAAAAAATGGCGGCGGGTAAAGCAAAATGACGTCCTGAAAAACGGTTGGACGATTACGCAGATAACGGCCCAGAACATAACCCTCGACACAGAAAAAAAATGCGAACCGCCGCGGTGGCAGTGGCAACGACAAGGAGCGGTAAATGAAGCGATGGATAGCGTTGATAGTAATGGTACTGGCGGTCGGGATAACGAACGCGCTGGCGACGAAACCGCAAAACGTGACGCTGGTGGTCGATGATGTGCCGGTTACGCAGGTATTGCAGGCGCTGGCTGAACAGGAACAGAAAAACCTGGTTGTTTCGCCAGATGTCAGCGGCATGCTGTCGCTGCATTTGACGGATGTCCCCTGGAAGCAGGCATTGCAGACGGTGGTAAAAAGTGCCGGGCTGGTATTACGCCAGGAGGGCAATATCCTGCATGTGCATTCTGTTCAATGGCAGAATGACAATGCGGCCCGCCAGGACAATGAACAGGCGCGGATTCAGGCCAGTTTGCCGCTGGAGCAGCGCAGCATTATTTTGCACTATGCCGATGCCACCGAGCTGGCAAAAGCAGGAGAAAAGCTGCTCAGCGCCAAAGGGAGCATGACGGTGGATAAACGGACTAACCGCTTACTGCTGCGTGATAATAGCGTTGCGCTTAACACCCTGGAAAAGTGGGTGGCGCAAATGGATTTGCCGGTTGCTCAGGTTGAACTGGCGGCGCATATCGTCACCATTAATGAAAAAAGTTTGCGCGAGCTGGGGGTGAAGTGGTCGCTGGCTGACGCACAACAACCGGGGGCGGTTGGGAATGTTACAACGCTTGCCAGCGATCTCTCTGTAGCCACCGCCACATCCCGCGTGGGATTTAACATTGGTCGTATTAACGGTCGTTTACTGGAACTGGAGTTGTCTGCGCTGGAGCAAAAGCAGCAGTTGGATATCATCGCCAGTCCACGATTACTGGCATCTCACCTGCAACCTGCCAGTATTAAGCAGGGCAGTGAGATCCCTTATCAGGTCTCCAGCGGTGAAAGCGGTGCGACATCCGTCGAGTTCAAGGAAGCGGTACTGGGGATGGAGGTGACACCAACGGTGTTGCAGAAAGGGAGAATCAGGCTGAAACTGCATATCAGCCAGAATGTTCCCGGACAGGTTCTACAGCAAGCAGATGGCGAAGTGCTGGCTATCGACAAGCAAGAGATTGAAACGCAGGTCGAGGTAAAAAGCGGCGAGACGATTGCGCTTGGCGGGATTTTTTCACATAAGAATAAATCTGCAGCCGACAGCGTGCCGCTATTAGGCGACATTCCCTGGCTTGGCTCTCTTTTTCGCCATGATGGTAAAGAAGACGAAAGGCGCGAATTAGTGGTCTTTATTACGCCCAGACTGGTTTCAACGGAATAACTTATGCATGAAAAGCCGTTGTTTTTGCACTGAACACGTTTCAGGGATTTGACGTGAGGGTGTATTTAGCATACAAGGAGTACCGATTTGAGCGTCGGTACTTTTCTTTACTTATGCGGCAGTGAATACGCTTTGCCTTTCCGGTGGTGTGCCATAGGCTTATTGGGTGTCATTTGACTGCGCGATACGTCGCCAGGTCTGATGTTTGCAGGGTAGCATGCCTGCCACGACCAGAAATGCGTTAGGTTTGGTGATTTATTCAGTTGCCAAACCCGCTTGAGTATTGAGATAATTTTCAGTCTGACTCTCGCAATATCTTATGAGGTTTCAGTTCATGTCCTGCTGCGCTGGGTGTCTGCGAAGCGGGTTTACCATTAACGAATAGTCTTAGTAGTACCGAAAAAATGGCAGAGAAACGCAATATCTTTCTGGTTGGGCCTATGGGTGCCGGAAAAAGCACTATTGGGCGCCAGTTAGCTCAACAACTCAATATGGAATTTTACGATTCTGATCAAGAGATTGAGAAACGAACCGGAGCTGATGTGGGCTGGGTCTTCGATGTAGAAGGTGAAGACGGCTTCCGTGATCGCGAAGAAAAAGTCATCAACGAGTTGACGGAAAAACAGGGTATTGTGCTGGCAACTGGCGGTGGCTCTGTAAAATCACGTGAAACACGTAACCGTCTTTCCGCGCGTGGCGTCGTGGTCTATCTTGAAACGACAATTGAAAAACAACTTGCGCGTACTCAACGTGACAAGAAACGCCCGCTGCTGCAGGTAGAATCACCGCCTCGTGAAGTTCTGGAAGCGTTGGCTGACGAACGCAATCCTCTGTACGAAGAGATTGCTGACGTGACCATTCGCACCGACGATCAGAGCGCAAAAGTCGTAGCAAACCAGATTATTCATATGTTGGAAAGCAACTAATTCTGGCTGAATACACACTCGTCTGCGGGTACAAGTAACTAAGGTGGATGTCGCGTAATGGAGAGGATCACAGTCACTCTCGGGGAACGTAGTTACCCTATCACCATCGCGGCTGGTTTGTTCAATGAGCCAGCTTCATTCTTACCGCTGAAATCGGGCGATCAGGTTATGTTGGTGACCAACGAAACCCTGGCTCCCCTTTATCTCGATAAGGTTCGCGGCGTACTTGAACAGGCGGGTGTTAACGTTGATAGCGTTATCCTTCCCGATGGCGAGCAGTATAAAAGCCTGACGGTTCTGGATACGGTTTTCACCGCGTTACTGCAAAAACCGCACGGTCGTGATACCACGTTAGTTGCCCTTGGCGGCGGCGTGATTGGCGATCTGACCGGTTTTGCGGCAGCCAGTTATCAGCGTGGTGTTCGTTTTATTCAAGTCCCGACAACCCTGTTGTCGCAGGTCGACTCCTCCGTTGGCGGCAAAACCGCCGTAAACCATCCCCTCGGTAAAAACATGATTGGCGCGTTTTACCAACCGGCCTCCGTGGTGGTGGATCTCGATTGTCTGAAAACGCTTCCTGCGCGTGAGCTGGCATCGGGGCTGGCGGAAGTGATCAAATACGGCATCATTCTTGACGGTGAATTTTTCAGCTGGCTGGAAGACAATCTGGATGCGTTGTTGCGTCTGGACGGTCCGGCGATGGCGTACTGTATTCGTCGTTGTTGTGAGCTGAAAGCAGAAGTTGTCGCAGCGGACGAGCGCGAAATGGGCTTACGTGCTTTACTGAATCTGGGACACACGTTTGGCCATGCGATCGAAGCTGAAATGGGTTATGGCAATTGGTTACATGGTGAAGCAGTCGCCGCAGGTATGGTAATGGCTGCCCGTACGTCAGAACGTTTGGGTCAGTTCACCTCCGCTGATACGCAGCGCATCATTACGCTGTTACAGCGAGCAGGCTTGCCGGTGAATGGGCCGCGTGAAATGTCCACCGAGGCTTATCTGCCGCACATGCTGCGAGATAAAAAAGTGTTAGCGGGAGAGATTCGTTTGGTGCTTCCGCGAGCGATAGGGAAGAGTGAAGTGCGCGGCGGAGTGTCGCACGAGGTGGTTCTTAACGCTATTGCTGATTGCCAGCAGGCGTAACAACAAGAAAGGTCAGGCTTACGTTGCGAAACGTAGGTTTTTTAGCTTCAGGTTATGTGCAAAGTCGTAAGCATTAACCTTTGAGTGGGGTGTTAAATGGATGAATTCAAACCAGAAGACGAGCTGAAACCCGATCCCAGCGATCGTCGTACTGGTCGTTCTCGTCAATCGTCTGAACGCGATAATGAGCCGCAAATCAATTTTGATGATGTTGATCTGGATGCTGACGATCGCCGTCCTGCGCGCGCACGCAAAGAGCGTGAAGAAGAGCAGGACATTGAAGAAGAGTATGAATCTGATGACGATGCTGTGGATGAAGAGCGTGTAGAACGTCGTCCGCGCAAGCGTAAGAAAGCGACCAGCAAGCCTGCCTCCCGCCAATATATGATGATGGGTGTGGGTGTTCTGGTACTGCTGCTGCTGATTATCGGCATTGGTTCTGCGCTGAAAGCCCCCTCATCTTCTTCCAATGAGCAGGCAGCATCTGGTGAGAAGAGCATCGATCTTTCTGGCAGCAATGCAACGGATCAGGCGAGCGCAACGGCTCCTGCAACGGGCGCTGAGCAGACCGCTGGCAATACCCAGCAGGATGTTTCCCTGCCACCAATTTCCTCTACCCCGACTCAAGGTCAGGCACCTGCGGCAACTGAAGGGCAGCAGCGTGTTGAAGTGCAGGGCGATCTGAACAACGCTCTGACACAACCGCAAGGTCAGGAGCAGGTTAACAACGCTGTGGTTAACTCTACGCTGCCGACCGAACCTGCGACCGTTGCGCCGATGCGTAATGGTAATGCTGTGCGCCAGACTGCGAAAACGGAAACGACTGAACGTCCTGCTGCTCCGCGCCAGGAACGCAAACAGGCCGTTATTGAGCCGAAGAGCAAACCGCAAACTACGGTGAAAGCGACGCCGACAGAGCCGAAACCTGTTGCTCAGGCAAAACCAACCGCAGCTGCGCCGACGACCACAACCAAAGCACCTGTGGTTACCGCTACGCCGAAGGCGACCGCTGAGCCGAAAGCAACCGCGAATACCACGCCTGCTCAGACCGCAACGCCTGCGCCAACCGCAACAGCGTCAACGCCTGTTGCTGGCGGAGCGAAAAGTGCAGGTAATGTTGGAGCGTTAAAATCTGCGCCGTCCAGCCATTACACGCTGCAGCTCAGCAGTTCTTCTAACTACGACAACCTTAACGGTTGGGCGAAGAAAGAAAACCTGAAGAACTATGTGGTGTACCAGACGACGCGTAACGGTCAACCGTGGTATGTTCTGGTGACAGGCGTGTATGCGTCTAAAGAAGATGCGAAACGTGCTGTGTCTACGTTACCCGCTGATATTCAGGCGAAAAACCCGTGGGCAAAACCGCTGCATCAGGTTCAGGCCGATTTGAAGTAAGATAGGATATGTTCTGCAATGGTTTGATGTTTCGCCCAATTGCGGGACAAAGACTAAAGCGCAGGATGCTGTCGGAGCTTTCTCCACAGCCGGAGAAGGTGTAATTAGTTAGTCAGCATGAAAAAAAATCGCGCTTTTTTGAAATGGGCAGGGGGGAAATACCCCCTGCTTGATGATATCAAACGGCATTTACCTCAGGGTGAGTGCCTGATTGAACCTTTCGTGGGTGCCGGGTCGGTGTTTCTCAACACCGACTTTTCTCGTTATATTCTTGCCGATATCAACAGCGACCTTATCAGTCTCTATAACATCGTGAAGACGCGTACCGATGAGTATGTGCAGGCTTCGCGTGAGCTGTTTATGCCTGAAACCAATCAGGCTGAGGTGTACTATCGGTTCAGAGAAGAATTTAATGCCAGCCAGGATCCGTTCCGCAGAGCAGTGCTGTTCTTGTATCTGAACCGCTTTGGTTACAACGGATTGTGCCGTTATAACCTGCGCGGCGAGTTTAACGTCCCGTTTGGGCGTTATAAAAAACCTTACTTCCCGGAAGCCGAGTTGTACCATTTTGCTGAGAAAGCGCAGAATGCGGAGTTCCATTGCCTCTCCTATGAAGAGTGCATGGACCGTGCGGATAGCAACTCTGTGGTCTATTGTGACCCGCCTTATGCACCACTTTCGGCGACGGCAAATTTCACTGCGTATCACACCAACAGCTTTAGCCCGAAAGAGCAGGCACATTTGGCCGAGATGGCAGAAAAGCTGGTCAGTAAGCAGATCCCGGTGTTAATTTCGAACCACGATACGCCCGATACCCGTGAATGGTACCGAGCGGCGAAACATTTTCAGGTCAAAGTGCGGCGCAGCATAAGCAGCAATGGCGGCACGCGTAAAAAGGTGAACGAACTGCTGGCACTGTATAAACCAGGAGTCGTAACGCCTGCGAAGAAATAAATCTCAAGGAGAAGCGGATGAAACAGTATTTGATCGCCCCCTCAATTCTGTCGGCTGATTTTGCCCGCCTGGGTGAGGACACCGCGAGAGCGCTGACTGCCGGTGCCGATGTCGTGCACTTCGACGTCATGGACAATCACTACGTACCGAACCTGACCATCGGACCGATGGTACTGAAATCGCTGCGTAAATATGGCATCACCGCCCCGATTGATGTTCACCTGATGGTGAAACCGGTCGATCGTATTGTCCCTGACTTCGCAGCGGCTGGCGCCAGCATCATTACTTTTCATCCGGAAGCCTCCGAGCATGTCGATCGCACTTTACAGCTGATCAAAGAGCATGGCTGTAAAGCGGGCCTGGTGTTCAATCCGGCAACGCCGCTGAGCTATCTGGACTACGTTATGGATAAGCTCGATGTGATCCTGCTGATGTCCGTTAACCCAGGCTTTGGCGGGCAATCCTTCATCCCACAAACGCTGGATAAGCTGCGCGAAGTGCGTCGTCGCATTGATGAATCTGGTTACGATATCCGTCTCGAAGTAGACGGCGGCGTCAAAGTGAACAACATTGGTGAAATTGCCGCAGCAGGCGCAGATATGTTTGTTGCAGGCTCCGCTATTTTCGACCAACCAGACTACAAAAAAGTCATTGATGAAATGCGCAATGAACTGGCGAAGGTAAGTCATGGATAAGTTTCAGGATATTCGGGGCGCTGCATTTGACCTCGACGGTACGCTGGTCGACAGCGCGCCGGGATTAGCCGCAGCGGTGGATATGGCGCTGTATGCGCTGGAACTGCCGGTTGCTGGTGAAGAACGCGTTATCACCTGGATTGGTAACGGTGCAGATGTACTGATGGAGCGCGCGCTGGCGTGGTCTCGTCAGGAGCGTGCGACCTTACGTAAAACGATGGGTAAACCGCCCGTTGATGATGATATTCCCGCCGAGGAGCAGGTACGTATTTTGCGTAAGCTGTTCGACAGATACTATGGCGATGTCGCAGAAGAAGGGACATTCCTGTTCCCTGATGTTGCCGACACGCTGGGCGCGCTGCATGCGAAAGGATTACCGCTGGGTCTGGTGACCAACAAACCGACCCCGTTTGTCGCGCCATTGCTCGAAGCATTAGATATCGCCAAGTACTTTAGCGTGGTCATCGGTGGTGACGACGTGCAGAATAAAAAGCCGCATCCGGATCCGCTACTGCTGGTGGCAAGCAAGCTTGGCATCAAGCCTGAGCAAATGCTCTTCGTAGGGGATTCACGCAATGATATTCAGGCGGCAAAAGCTGCTGGCTGCCCGTCGGTTGGCCTGACCTATGGCTACAACTACGGCGAGTCGATCGCGCTGAGCCAGCCCGACGTTATTTACGACCGTATTAATGAACTACTGCCCGCTCTCGGGCTTCCGCATAGCGAAAATCAGGAATCAAAAAATGACTAAGCCCATCGTTTTTAGTGGCGCACAGCCCTCAGGTGAATTGACCATTGGCAACTATATGGGTGCGCTGCGTCAGTGGGTGAGCATGCAGGATGACTACCATTGCATCTACTGCATCGTTGACCAACATGCCATCACCGTTCGTCAGGATGCTCAGCAACTGCGTAAAGCAACGCTCGATACGCTGGCGCTGTATCTGGCATGCGGTATCGATCCTGAAAAAAGCACCATTTTCGTGCAGTCTCACGTACCGGAGCATGCACAGTTAGGTTGGGCGCTGAACTGCTACACCTACTTCGGCGAGCTGAGCCGTATGACCCAGTTCAAAGATAAATCCGCACGCTATGCGGAGAACATCAACGCCGGTCTGTTTGATTATCCGGTACTGATGGCGGCTGACATCCTGCTGTATCAGACCAACCAGGTACCGGTTGGCGAAGATCAGAAACAGCATCTGGAACTTAGCCGCGATATCGCCCAGCGCTTCAACGCCCTGTATGGCGACATCTTCAAAGTACCTGAGCCGTTCATTCCTAAATCCGGCGCGCGCGTGATGTCTCTACTGGAGCCGACGAAGAAAATGTCCAAGTCGGATGACAACCGCAACAACGTGATCGGCCTGCTGGAAGATCCGAAATCTGTGGTTAAGAAAATCAAACGCGCGATGACCGACTCTGAAGAGCCGCCGGTTGTACGCTACGACGTGCAGAACAAAGCGGGTGTTTCCAATCTGCTGGATATCCTCTCTGCGGTCACCGGTAAGAGCATTCCGGAGCTGGAACAGCACTTCGAAGGCAAAATGTATGGTCATCTGAAAGGTGAAGTCGCAGAGGCCGTTTCCGGTATGCTGACCGAGCTTCAGGAGCGCTATCACCGTTTCCGTAACGATGAAGCTTTCCTGCAGAAAGTGATGAAAGAAGGTGCCGAAAAAGCCAGTGCCCGCGCATCTGTTACGCTGAAAGCCGTTTACGAAGCGATTGGTTTTGTCGCCAAGCCGTAATGCTTTCTGCGATACTCAAGAAACCGGGTTACGCCCGGTTTTTTTTCGCCTGTTCGTTTGTGAACCTCAAAAAAGTGTGAAGCGCCTCGACGTTTGCAAATTTCCTTATTGCGTTATATCTTCAATTTAATGAAGATATAAATATTCAATTTACTGAAAATATAAAATGCGTCGGACATTTATCAAAAAAGAAGGGGTTGTGCTGACAACCCTGGCCCGTTACCTGCTCGGTGAGAAGTGCGGTAACAGACTGAAAACTATCGATGAACTGGCAACCGAGTGTCACTCATCGGTAGGGTTAACCCAGGCTGCGTTGAAAACGCTGGAATCTTCCGGGGCAATCCGTATTGAGCGTCGTGGGCGTAACGGTAGCTATCTGGTGGAGATGGATAACCGTACGCTGCTAAAGCATGTAGATATTAATAACGTAGTTTGTGCGATGCCGCTGCCCTACACCCGTTTATATGAAGGGCTGGCGAGTGGGCTGAAGGCGCAGTTTGACGGGATCCCATTTTATTACGCACACATGCGTGGGGCTGATATTCGCGTGGAATGCCTGCTCAACGGCGTCTACGACATGGCGGTGGTTTCCCGTCTGGCTGCGGAAAGTTACCTTGCTCAGGCCGGACTACGCATCACGTTGGCACTGGGACCGCATACCTACGTCGGCGAGCATCAGCTGATTTGTCGCAAGGGCGAATCTGCAAATGTAAAACGTGTTGGACTCGATAACCGTTCGGCGGATCAGAAAATCATGACCGAGGCCTGTTTTGGCAACCGTGACGTTGAATTGATCGATATGCCTTATCACGAAAGCTTGCAGCGTATTGCGAAAGGGGATGTGGATGCAGTTATCTGGAACGTGGTTGCGGAGGCTGAGCTGGCGGTTTTGGGATTAGAAGCCACGCCGCTCACTAACGATCCTCGATTTCTGCAGGCCACGGAGGCCGTGGTACTTACTCGCGCAGAGGATTATCCGATGCAGCAGCTATTGCGGGCCGTTGTTAACAAAGAGGCGCTGCTTGCCCACCAACAACGTGTGGCGAACGGCGAACAGGAACCCAGTTATTAAGTGAAGGCGAACGACATGGAAAACAGGCTTAACCTGCTGTGTGAAGCAGGCGTTATCGACAAGGATATTTGTAGCGGCATGCTGCAAGTAGTCAGGCGGTTGGATGAAGAGTGGCGTTTGCCGATTCATAGCGAGCAAGGAACTATGGCGATGACCCATATGGCGAGTGCGTTAATGCGTAGTCGCCAGGGCGAGGTGATTGAAGCGCTGGATGGTGAGCTACTGGAGGAGCTGGCGCAATCTCATCTCTGGCCAACTATTTTGCTGGTACATCAGGCGCTGCTGAAAGAGTTCACGGTGGCGCTGCATGTGAATGAAGAAGGTTACATGCTGGCGAATCTGTATGGATTGTGGATGGCGGCGAACGAAGGCGTCTGAATTCAATGGGGAATTAGCCTATTACATCCTAAATATTCAAAAAAATGAATATTTAGCTGAAGGATTAGAAACGAGGCAGAGAAATGTTTATAGAGGCATTGAAACGCCAGAACCCCGCGCTTATCTCGGCTGCTATCGCGTTGTGGCAGCAGGGAAAGATCGCACCTGACAGTTGGGTTATTGATGTTGACCAGGTCATTGAAAATGGCAAACGCCTGCTGGATGTCGCCAGGCAACATGGCATCTCGCTGTATCTGATGACCAAACAGGTTGGACGTAACCCGTGGCTGGCGGAGAAGCTGTTACAGCTTGGCTATGAAGGCATCGTGGTTGTGGATTACAAGGAGAGTCGCGTCATGCGCCGTGCCGGGCTGCCGGTTGCGCATCAGGGACATCTGGTGCAGATCCCGTCGCGGCTGGTCAATGAGGCTGTAGCGCAGGGTACTGAAGTCATCACATTGTTTTCACTGGAGAAAGCGCGCGAAGTTTCGGCTGCGGCGGTGAAGGCTGGCTTCGAACAGAACGTGATGTTGAAGGTGTACGACAAGGATGATTTTCTCTATCCGGGGCAGGAAAGCGGCTTTCCGCTGATGTATCTGACGGATGTGGTCAATGAAATTCGCAGGCTGCCGGGCTTACGCCTGAGCGGGTTGACCCATTTCCCCTGCCTGTTATGGGATGAAAACTCAGCGCAGACGATACCGACACCTAATCTGCACACGCTGGTGAATGCCCGACGTCAGTTGGCGGAAGCCGGGATTGCCATTGAGCAGTTGAATGCGCCGTCAGCCAGTAGCTGTTCGTCACTCCCTCTGCTGGCGGAATACGGCGTCACCCATGCTGAGCCAGGTCATGCGCTGACCGGTACTATTCCTTCCAATCAAAAAGGCGACCAGCCGGAACGCATTGCGATGCTGTGGTTGAGCGAGGTATCGCACACGTTTCGCGGGGACAGTTATTGCTACGGCGGGGGCTATTACCGTCGCGGCCATGCGCAAAATGCGCTGGTCTTTACGCCGGAAAGTGACTCGCCGATCGCTGCGAAGCTCAAACCTGTGGACGACAGCAGCATTGACTACTACCTGCCTGTTGCCGGGGAGTTTCCGGTGAGCAGTGCGGTGATCTTCTGTTTTCGCACCCAGATCTTCGTGACGCGTAGCGACGTGGTACTGGTATCGGGGATTCAGCGAGGTGCAACTGAAATCGTCGCGCGTTACGACAGTCTCGGCAATATTCTGGAGGACTAATGGCCCGATTCGTGGTGTTAGTAATCGACAGTTTTGGCGTTGGCGCAATGAAAGACGTCACGCTGGTCAGGCCACAGGATGCAGGAGCGAATACCTGCGGCCATATCCTGGGCGAACTCCCGCAGTTACGCCTGCCGACGCTTGAGAAGTTGGGGCTGATTAACGCTCTGGGCTTTGTGCCGGGCGTGATGAAACCTTCAGCATCGGCGGTCTGGGGCGTTGCAGAGCTACAGCATGAAGGGGGAGATACCTTTATGGGCCATCAGGAGATTTTAGGCACGCAACCTCAAGCTCCGCTGCGGATGCCATTTAACGAGGTTATTAATAGCGTTGAGAAGGCGCTGAAAGCCGCGGGCTGGCAGGTGGAACGCCGCGGCGACGACCTGGCGTTTCTTTGGGTCAACGATGCGGTTGCGGTGGGCGATAACCTCGAAGCGGATTTAGGTCAGGTCTACAACATTACCGCCAATCTTGCCGTTATTCCGTTTGATGAGGTGCTAAAGATAGGCCGCGTGGTGCGTGAGCAGGTTCAGGTTGGGCGCGTGATCGCGTTTGGCGGTCAGCTTGCAGACAGCCAGCGTATTCTGGATGCCGCCGAAACCAAAGAAGGGCGCTTTATCGGCATTAACGCCCCACGTTCCGGCGCCTATGAAAATGGCTTCCAGGTCAGGCATATGGGCTTTGGCGTTGATGAGCAGGTACAGGTGCCACAAAAACTGCATGACGCCGGAATCCCTACCGTGTTGGTCGGGAAAGTGGCGGACATCGTTGGCAATCCGCACGGGCGCAGTTGGCAAAACCTGGTGGATAGTCAGCAGATCATGGATATCACGCTTAACGAATTTAACGCTGAGTCGACGGTATTTATCTGTACCAACATTCAGGAAACCGATCTCGCCGGGCACGCTGAAGACGTAGCACGTTATGCCGAACGGCTGCAGCTTGTTGATCTTAATCTTTCACGCCTTCTGGCCGCTATGGATCCAAATGACTGTCTGGTGGTTATGGCCGATCACGGCAACGATCCGACCATCGGTCACAGCCACCATACCCGGGAAGTTGTACCGGTTCTGGTGTATCGGCAGGGGCTGGAGCCTGCGCAATTAGGCGTCCGGGCGACGTTATCGGATGTTGGCGCTACGGTATGTGAATTTTTCGGCGCGGCGGCACCACAAAACGGCAGCTCTTTTCTTTCGGCATTACGCCTTACAGGAGACACCTTATGAATTTTGATCCGACGGGCTACACCTGGGTCCACGAACATCTGCATATAGATCTCTCCGGGTTCAAGAATAATCTCGACTGCCGGTTAGATCAGTACGATCTCATTTGTCAGGAAATGAAGGATCTCCGGGCGTTAGGCGTCAGCAACATTATTGAGATGACCAACCGCTATATGGGGCGTAATCCGCAATTCATGCTCGACCTGATGCGCGATACCGGAATCAATGTGATGGCGTGCACAGGCTATTACCAGGATGCGTTCTTTCCTGAACATGTCGCGGCCCGCAGCGTGGAACAGCTCGCGCAGGAGATGGTCGATGAGATTGTCATCGGTATTGATGGCACTGAATTGAAGGCCGGAATTATCGCCGAAATTGGTTCCAGCGAAGGGGTGATTACGCCGCTTGAAGAGAAGGTATTTATCGCCGCGGCGCGGGCGCATATCGAAACCGGACGTCCCATCTCGACCCACACCTCTTTTAGCACGATGGGCCTGGAACAGCTGCTGCTGCTGCAAGCGCACGGCGTCGACCTTTCTCGCGTAACCGTTGGTCACTGTGACCTGAAAGATAATCTCGACAATATCTTACGCATGATCGATCTCGGCGCGTATGTGCAGTTCGATACCATCGGTAAAAACAGCTATTACCCGGACGAGAAACGTATTGGCATGTTGCACGCGCTACGTAATCGCGGGCTGCTTAATCGCGTGATGCTCTCCATGGACATTACCCGCCGCTCGCATTTAAAAGCCAATGGCGGCAATGGCTACGACTACCTGTTAACCACTTTTATCCCACAGTTGCGCCAGTCAGGATTCAGCCAGGCCGATGTGGACACGATGTTACGTGATAACCCCTCACAATTTTTCCAATAAGGACAGAATCATGAAGAAGATTGGCGTTGCTGGCTTACAGCGTGAGCAGATTAAAAAGACCATCGAAACCACAGCTCCGGGCTGCTTTGAAGTCTCCATTCATAACGATATGGAAGCGGCGATGAAGGTGAAATCCGGACAGCTGGATTACTACATTGGCGCTTGTAACACCGGCGCGGGCGCAGCGCTGTCGATTGCCATCGCGGTGATTGGCTACAACAAAAGCTGCACTATTGCCAAGCCGGGTATTAAGGCGAAAGACGAACATATCGCAAAAATGGTTGCGGAAGGGAAAGTGGCTTTTGGTCTCTCCGTCGAACATGTTGAACATGCGATCCCGATGCTGGTTAACCATCTGAAATAAAAGGCATGACTATGGATCTGTATATTCAGATTGTGGTGGTGGCCTGCCTGACCGGCATGACGTCACTTCTGGCACATCGTTCGGCGGCCGTCTTTCATGACGGTATCCGTCCGATTCTGCCGCAGCTAATCGAGGGGTACATGAACCGCCGTGAGGCGGGAAGTATCGCGTTTGGTCTGAGTATTGGCTTTGTGGCGTCGGTTGGGATCTCCTTTACCCTGAAAACCGGCTTGCTCAACGCCTGGTTGCTGTTCCTGCCGACGGATATTCTCGGCGTGCTGGCGATGAACAGCCTGTTGGCGTTCGGTCTGGGCGCTATCTGGGGCATATTGATTCTGACCTGCCTGTTGCCGGTGAACCATCTGCTCACGGCGCTGCCGGTAGATGTACTGTGTAGCCTCGGTGAGCTGAGTTCTCCGGTGGTTTCCGCATTCGCACTTTTCCCGCTGGTGGCGATTTTCTACCAGTTCGGCTGGAAGCACAGCATTATCGCGGCGGTGGTGGTACTGATGACCCGCGTGGTGGTGGTGCGTTACTTCCCGCATTTGAACCCGGAATCAATTGAGATTTTTGTGGGGATGATGATGCTGCTGGCGATTGCCATTACGCATGATATTCGCCACCGTGGCGATGAAGAGATGGATGCCAGCGGGTTATCGGTCTTTGAAGAACGAACCTCGCGGATTATTAAAAACCTGCCGTACATCGCCATTGTCGGCGCACTGATTGCCGCCGTCGCCAGTATGAAGATTTTCGCTGGCAGCGAAGTCTCAATTTTTACGCTGGAAAAAGCTTATTCGGCAGGGATTACGCCGGAGCAGTCGCAGACGCTGGTGAACCAGGCTGCCCTGGCGGAGTTTATGCGCGGGCTGGGTTTTGTACCGATGATTGCGACAACGGCGCTGGCGACGGGGGTTTATGCGGTAGCGGGTTTCACCTTCGTCTTCTCCGTTGGCTATCTGGCGCCGAACCCGTGGATTGCGGCAATCTTTGGCGCGATCGTGATTTCAGCGGAAGTGCTGCTGCTGCGTTCCATTGGTAAATGGCTGGGCCGTTATCCGTCAGTGCGTAACGCATCGGACAATATTCGTAATGCAATGAATATGCTGATGGAAATGGCGCTGCTGGTCGGCTCGATCTTTGCTGCTATCAAGATGGCAGGTTATACCGGATTCTCGATTGCGGTGGCGATTTACTTCCTCAACGAATCGATAGGGCGTCCGGTCCAGAAGATGGCGGCCCCGGTCGTAGCGGTGATGATCACCGGTATTGTGCTGAATATTCTCTACTGGTTTGGTCTGTTTGTTCCGGCCTGAGGAGGCTAAAGCATGAAGACGTTCCCTCTGCAAAGCCTGACGCTCGCACAAGCACAGCAAAAGCAGTTTGCGCTGGTGGATACGCTCTGCCGTCACTTTCCTGGCGCTGATTTTCTGGCGGGGGGTGATATGGGGCTGGCCCCGGGGCTGAATCAGCCTCGGGTCACGCAGCGTGTGGAAAAGGTGTTGGCCGAGGCGTTTCATGCTGAGGCCGCAGCGCTGGTTCAGGGGGCAGGCACCGGGGCTATTCGCGTCGGGCTGGCTGCGCTGCTCAAACCCGGCCAGCGACTGCTGGTTCATGACGCGCCAGTGTATCCTACGACACAGGTACTCATCGAGCAGATGGGCATTCTCCTCATCAGGGCAGATTTCAACGATCTTAAGGCCATAAAGCAGGTCATTACGGAGCATCGCCCTGATGCCGCGCTGGTGCAGCACACGCGTCAGCAACCGCAGGATCGTTACGTGTTAGCCGAGGTGTTGGCGGAAATTGCGCAGTGCGGCGTACCGACGTTAACCGACGATAACTACGCGGTGATGAAAGTTGACGGTATTGGCTGTGAATGTGGAGCTACACTGTCTACCTTTTCGTGCTTTAAACTCTTCGGCCCGGAAGGCGTAGGGGCGGTTGTCGGCAAGGCGGAGGTTATCGCTAAAATCCGTGCGACACTTTATTCCGGCGGTAGCCAGATTCAGGGAGGGCAGGCGCTGGAGGTACTTCGTGGACTGGTTTTCGCTCCGGTGATGCATGCGGTACAGGCTGGCGTTTCCGAACGGTTGCTGGCGATGTTCAATAGCGGAGTGCTGCCCGAGGTGAAAAAAGCCGTCATCGCCAATGCCCAGTCGAAGGTGCTAATCGTGGAGTTTCACCAGCCGATTGCTGCCCGCGTGCTGAAGGCGGCGCAAGAGAGAGGTGCGCTGCCATACCCGGTGGGAGCAGAGTCAAAGTATGAGATCCCTCCACTGTTCTATCGTCTTTCGGGGACGTTTCGCGAAGCAAATCCGTCGCTGGGAGATTATGCGATCCGTATTAACCCAAACAGAAGTGGAGAACAGACCGTGCTGCGTATTTTGCGCGAGAGTGTGAGTGCGATAACATGTGAATGAGCATCGAATCTATAAATGCAAAAAACCGGGAGATTCCCGGTTTTTTTGTATCTGCGCAATCGCTTTTATTACTGATTTGCAGCCGGACCACAGCCACCAATAATTTTAGAAATCGAAATTGCTGGATGCAGGAAGTAATCGTAGCTGCAGTTATTTTTTGTGTTTTCGATATGACCAGTACACGCGGTCAGCGTAGCCAGAACACCAGCAATTAAGGTGATTTTTGCAAATTTCAGCATGTTAAAATCCTTGTAAGATATCTATTTTAAAATGGATGAAGTCCATTTCTCGGCGGTTAAGATATCAACTAAAATAAATTTTAAGTAGTCCGGATAAAGACATGGCAAGCTTTATATAATTAATGAATTAGATTACAGGTTAGTTATATTTTAATTAATGATTAATGGTCGGATTGCTGGGGGGGATATAGCGACTTTCGTTTATTATTTATTTCTGCTGGATGATAAATAAATGCCCTGAATATCAGGGCATTTATTAGCATTCAATTAATGATTCGAGAACCAGTTCAACTTATCGCGCAGGCCTACCACACGACCAACAATAATTAGCGCCGGGCTTTCAACCTGTTGTGCCAGCTCGCCCAACTGGGTCAGTACCCCGTTGACGACGCGTTGCTTCACGGAAGTCCCGTTTTCTACCAGCGCAACGGGCATATTGGGCTGCATGCCAAATTCAATCAGTTTTTCCTGGATGGTGGCTGCCTGGTTCAGTCCCATGTAGAACACCAGCGTCTGTTTTTCTGCCGCCAGGTTTTCCCAGTCCAGTTCTCCACCGGTTTTCAGGTGTCCGGTAACCAGACGTACGCTCTGGGCGTAATCACGATGGGTCAGCGGAATGCCGGAATAGGCGGAACAACCGGAAGCTGCAGTAATACCCGGCACAACGGAGAACGGAATGCCGGCGTGGCACAGCGTTTCCAGCTCTTCGCCACCGCGGCCAAAGATGAACGGGTCGCCACCTTTCAGTCGTACCACGCGCTTGCCCTGTTGTGCTTCACGCAGCAGGATTTGGTTGATCTCTTCCTGCGGTACGCAGTGATAGCCCGCGCGTTTACCGACGAACACCCGGTCTGCATCGCGGCGTACAAGGTTCATGATGTCGTCGGAAACCAGACGGTCATAGACCACGACATCCGCTTGCTGGATCTGCTGTAGCCCTTTCAGTGTCAGCAGGCCGGCATCGCCAGGACCAGCGCCAACCAGCACCACTTCACCACGGTGATCCAGCGGTTCGCTGAGCATTTGCTCGGTGGTTTCCTCGACGGCTTTCAGGTCATTGTTCGCCAACGACTGCGCCAGGCGGTCATTCACGAATAATTTTTCCCAGAAGCGGCGACGTTCACCCATGCTGGCAAACTGCTGCTTCACGCGGGAGCGCAACTTGCCGGCATACTGCGCGACCTGGCCCAAATGCTGAGGCAGTACGGATTCAAGCCTTTCACGCAGCAGACGGGCAAGCACCGGCGATGTCCCGCCGGAGGAGACCGCCACCATCAGCGGTGAGCGGTCGATAATGGAGGGCATGATAAAACTGGCTGCTTTTGGCGCATCGACTACGTTGCAGAAAATACGACGTGATTCTGCGGCGGTGCTGACGCTTTGGTTGACGGCATCGTCATCGGTGGCGGCAATAGCCAGCCAGCAGGTGTCGAGCAGGGACTCATCGAACGGCCCCTCAACCAGCGTCAGCATGTTTTCATCTGCCCATACTTTGAACTGCGGAATAAACGCCAGCGCATTAACCGTCAAACGGGCGCCTGCTTCCAGCAGTAACCGCGCTTTGCGTTCTGCGACATCACCACCGCCGACGATCAAGCAGTCGCGGTCACGTAGTTGACAAAATATAGGCAAATGATCCACGACATTACCCCTTAATTATTTGGCTGTTATGCCAGATTTTCAGCTTGGTTGATTTTTGCCGGAACAGGACGCTCCGATTTTGGCGTAGCATACCAATAACCCAATCCCATGAATACGACACCGGACAAAGTATTACCGAGTGTCACCCACAGCAGGTTATGACCAATTCCTGACAGGGTATAGGCTTCGCTGTGATGGCCGAACCAGGAGAGGGCAAACAGCGTCATGTTGGCAACGGAGTGCTCGTAGCCGGAAGCAATAAACGCCAGCAGACACCACCAGATAGCGAGGAATTTTGCCGCGCCTTCGGTACGGATTGCCATCCAGATAGCCAGACAAACCAACCAGTTACATAGCGCACCTTTAAAGAACAAAACCATCGCAGGCGCGGTCGTTTTCGCCAGAGCAACCGAGTGGACGATGCTGGTATCAACCGGCAGCAGGCTACCGCCACCCCAGCTGTAAAGCAGGGCGACAAACACGGAACCGACCAGGTTACCCAGCCAGGTTTTTGGCAGGATTGCCCACATCTGACCGTGACTGATGGTGCCTGCTTTAACGCCAAGCGTCAGGAACATCGTGTGTCCGGTGAACAGTTCAGAACCGGCGATAATAACCAGCGTTAAGGCAATACCAAAGGTTGCACCCATTACCAGAGGACGAACGGACGGGTCGAGCAGATTACCGAGGGTGAAAATAAGAATGATGCCGAGACCCACATAGGCTCCTGCCATTGCCGAACTGATCCAAAATCCGAGCGGGTTTTTAGCCGACAGGCGTGCGATGCGCGCAGCGTTAGCCGCACACTTATTGATAGTGTCTGTGAACATGTGTTGATTATCCTTGAAGTACAAACAATAAAAAGAAATCGTAACCGTAGGCCGGATAAGGCATTTATGCCGCCATCCGGCAATGTGCTTGTGCAATTGCCTGATGGCGCTACGCTTATCAGGCCTACAAATAAAAGACCTACAAATACGTCAAAAAAGGTGAGGCGTTGCGCCTCCCAAAAATTTATTAACTGCGCAGTTGCACCATGCCGTCTTTCACTCGCGCTTCGTAATGTTTCACGGAGAACTGTTCGTCTTCCATGCACAGACCGTCGCTTAAGCGAAAACGCTGTTTTTTCAGCGGGCTGGCAACCCACAATTCACCCTGATGTTCAGCAATCAGCCCACGAGAAAGCACGCTGGACTCAAAGAACGGGTCGATGTTGCTGATCGCAAACACCTGGTCGCTGTGATACGGGCGGAAAATCGCAACCTGCTCGTTACCTAACAGGGCGCAGACGCCTGTTGCAGGCAGAATGTCATCGATTTTGCAGATGTTTTTCCACTGGCTCATGCGTTTTCCTCCACCAGAGTCACCGGGATACGCTCATAAGGCGTGGCCGGACGATGTTGTTCACGTTCAGGCACAACCTGGACATTCGGATCGCGTTTATCGCTGTTGATAAAGTGTTTGAAGCGAACCTGCGCGGATGGAGTGTTAACGGTTTCTGTCCACTCGCAGACCACTGCTTCACGCAGACGGGCCATCTCTTCTTCAAGATGCTGGTTCAGACCCAACTTGTCGTCGATGATGACGGACTTCAGATACTCGATACCGCCTTCCAGATTGTCTAACCACGGTGCGGTACGGGTCAGTTTGTCAGCGGTACGGATGTAGAACATCATGAAACGGTCAAGGTACTTGAGCAGCGTTTCGCGATCGATATCCGCTGCCAGCAGGTCTGCATGACGAGGTTTCATCCCGCCGTTACCGCAAACGTACAGGTTCCAGCCTTTCTCAGTAGCGATGATACCCACGTCTTTACCCTGGGCTTCCGCACATTCACGGGTGCAGCCGGAGACGCCGAATTTCATTTTGTGCGGGGTACGAATGCCTTTGTAGCGATTTTCCAGCTCCACGCCGAAGCCAACGCTATCGCCGACGCCGTAACGGCACCAGGTACTGCCTACGCAGGTTTTCGCCATACGCAGCGCTTTGGCATACGCGTGACCGGTTTCAAAACCGGCTTCAATCAGCTGACGCCAGATTTCCGGCAGGTCATCTTTCTGCGCGCCGAACAGACCGATACGCTGAGAACCGGTAATTTTGGTGTACAGGTTAAATTCACGCGCGATACGGCCCACAGCTACCAGGCCTTCAGGGGTAATTTCGCCACCCGCAGAGCGCGGGATCACGGAGTAAGTACCGTCTTTCTGGATGTTCGCCAGGAAGTTGTCGTTGGTGTCCTGCAACGGGGTGTGCTGCGGTTTGAGGATGTACTCATTCCAGCAGGAAGCCAGCAGGGAACCTACGGTCGGTTTACACACTTCGCAGCCGTAGCCTTTCCCGTGTTTTGCCAGCAGCTCTTCGAAGGTTTTGATGCCTTCTACGCGGATGAGATGGAACAGTTCCTGACGTGAGTACGGGAAGTGTTCACACAGGTTGTTGTTAACTTCGATACCCTGTTTCGCCAGTTCGGCGTTCAGGACCTGCGTTACCAGTGGGATACACCCGCCGCAACCGGTACCGGCTTTGGTTTCCGCTTTCAGCGCCGCAACGGTATGGCAGCCCTTGTTGATAGCGGCAACCAGCATGCCTTTGGTGACATCAAAGCAGGAGCAAATCTGCGCGCTGTCCGGCAGTTTATCGACACCGATAGATGGTTTACCGCTGCCCGCGTGTGCTGGCAGAATCAATGAATCCGGATTTTCCGGCAGTTCGATGGCGTTCAGCACCAGCTGCAGCAGATTGCCGTAATCGCTGGTGTCGCCCACCAGAACCGCGCCGAGCAGGGTTTTGTTATCTTCGCTAACGATCAGGCGTTTGTAGACTTCTTTGCTTTCGTCGAGATAGACATAGCTACGTGCGCCCGGCGTGCGCGCATGCGCGTCGCCAATACCGCCGACGTCAACGCCGAGGAGCTTCAGCTTGGCGCTCAGATCTGCGCCTTCAAAGGCGTTTTCGGTTTCGAGAATATGGTCAACGGCAACCTGCGCCATTTTGTAGCCTGGAGCGACCAGACCATACACGCGGTTGTTCCAGCTGGCGCATTCGCCGATGGCATAGATGTCCGGGTCAGATGTCTGGCAGGTGTCGTTAATGACGATACCGCCGCGTGGCGCGACGTCCAGGCCGCACTGGGTGGCCAGTTTGTCGCGTGGACGAATACCGGTAGAGAAGACGATGAAATCGACTTCCAGTTCGCTACCGTCGGCAAAACGCATGGTTTTGCGCGCTTCGGTGCCTTCCTGAACGATCTCTTTGGTGTTTTTGCTGGTGTGCACACGCACGCCCATGCTTTCAATTTTGCGACGTAACTGCTCGCCACCCATATGATCCAGCTGTTCAGCCATCAGCATTGGGGCGAATTCAATCACGTGGGTTTCAACGCCGAGGCTTTTCAGCGCACCGGCGGCTTCCAGGCCCAGCAGGCCACCGCCGACCACAGCACCGCGTTTGCTGCGGCGTGCGCAAGACTCAATGGCGTTGAGGTCTTCGATAGTACGGTAAACGAAGCAGTCCTGGGTTTCCGAACCTTTAATCGGCGGGATCCACGGGTAAGAGCCCGTCGCCATGATCAGCTTATCGTAGTAAACCGTACGACCGGCGCTGGAGTGGATCACCTTCTCCTGGCGGTTAATGGTAATTGCGCGCTCGCCCACTAACACCTTAACGCCGTGCTTCTCGTAGAATCCTTCACGCACCAAGGAAAGCTCTTCGGCGGTGTGGTGGGAGAAGTAGGAAGACAGGTGTACACGGTCGTACGCTTTGCGGGGTTCTTCACAGAAGACGGTAATATCAAAATTGGCAGCGTCGGATTTATCAAGAAGATCCTCAATAAAGCGATGGCCGACCATACCATTACCGATAATAGCGAGTCTGACTTTGCTCATTTTTGCCTCGATTTCTTTTCTATTACTGCCTACCTTAACGATTCAGCTACCGCGCTTATTGATACAAATCAAATTCGCCCTTATATACTCCTTAAGAGGTATATAACTGATTTGTCAGCATTTTTATAAGTGACGGAATTATTTGGGTTTTCGTGTTTGTATAAATAGCGTACAAATTAAAGGGTTTTTGTAAGAATTGTCCTACATGACCAGTAAATAAGAGGAGGGCGAGAATGTGCCGGATGATGTGGATACCATCCGGCGGTGAGATTAATGCGTTGCTGGGGCGTTATGCTGGTGATGACGCGTGACAAACCCAAGAATAAAGCACATCACGAATACAACTGCATACAAGCCGTTAGCTGTTTGCAATGCCGCCTGCGGGCCGCTGTGTGCCACGATAGGGCCGGTGACGACGAAAGTGAGCATGGTGCCAATGGTGCCGCAGGTCAGAACGAAGTTAACCAGTTTGGGTGAGGCAACCTTCGTCTGCTGGGAGCCAAGGGTAATGATGGTGGTATAAATCGCGCTGGAGAAGAAGCCCAGCGTCATAATAAACCACGGCATATGCTCTGGTGTACCGGTGATAAACAGATACATCAGGACGGTAGCCAGACCCGCCAGTACGGTCAGGATGCGCTGCAAATCGAAGAAACGCAGAATAAAGCTAAATGCCCACATGCCAACCATGTAAGACATCCAGAAGTCGCTGACCAGTTTACCCGCATCGTTCAGGCTCATGCCCAGACTTTTGGCGTATTCCGGGACCCAGGAGATAAAGCCCAACTGACCGAGGATGTAGCACAGTGCGGCGATCGCCAGAAACAGCACGCCAATCCCCCATTTTTCTTTTACTACCGGCGCGTCTGACTGCTGAGCGTGTTTACCCAGTGCCGGGAATTCACAACCGAAGGTCAGCAGGAAAATAGCGACGTATACGAGGCCGATGCAGGCATAGACCCAATACCATTCGATGCTGCGCGCTAACAGGAACGCGGCAACCATCGGGAAAATCATACCAGCCATGCTGAAGAAGGAGTCAGTAAACAGCAGGCGTGAACCGCGCTGGCGACCTTCGTACATTTGAGTTACCAGGAACGTACCAATCGACATGGTAATACCGCTTACCAGACCCAATACAAACATGGCGGCTGAGAACAAGGCCAGACTATGGCTGAACATCAGTCCGGCAACGGCCAGTACCATCAGGATAAAGCCGAAGCGCAACTGGGTTTTCAGTGGCACGATTTCCATTAACCATGCATTCAGAAAGATAGAGATCAGAATGCCGGCATTCAGGAAGGTGAAGGTGTTACTCATGCTGGAAACGGGCAAATGGAAGTAATCTGCGATGTTTCCCATTACCATCCCGGTGACAATTACCAACGCACCTGTCAGGGCGTAGGAGAGAAAGCTAATCCATGTGAGCTTGATGCGATTGCTGTTAGTCATGACTGGCCTGTATAGAAGTGTAAGGCGCATTGACTGCGCCGTGAGCGGGCAGATTTTAGGCGCTTTAGTGACGCATTTAAATGTTTATTGGTAATTTATGGCTCCGTTACATTTTTTTATGTGATCTGGATCGCATTGGATCGTGAGGCGATAAGGTTACATTTGTTTCAAGTACGTAAAATTAAGTAAAGGGATGGCCTTGTCCTTGAAGGCTCTTTAGAATCAATTCACTTGCTTCATTTCTGCTCTTGTTAAGGAATTCTCATGCTCAAATCGACTCTGGCGGCTGTTGCAGCTGTTCTCGCTCTTTCTGCTCTCTCTCCCGCAGCACTGGCAGCAAAAGGTGACCCGCATGTCCTGCTGACAACCTCTGCCGGTAACATTGAGCTGGAGCTGAACAGTCAGAAAGCCCCGGTTTCAGTGCAAAACTTTGTCGATTATGTCAACAGTGGTTTCTATAACAACACCACGTTCCACCGTGTGATCCCAGGCTTCATGGTGCAGGGCGGCGGTTTTACCGAGCAGATGCAGCAGAAGAAACCTAACCCGCCAATCAAGAATGAAGCCGATAACGGACTGCGTAACACCCGCGGCACGATTGCTATGGCGCGTACAGCGGATAAAGACAGCGCGACCAGCCAGTTCTTTATCAATATTGCAGACAACGCTTTCCTCGATCACGGCCAACGCGACTTTGGCTACGCTGTTTTCGGTAAAGTTGTGAAAGGTATGGATGTCGCGGATAAGATCTCTCAGGTACAGACCCATGATGTCGGTCCATACCAGAATGTCCCGTCAAAACCGATTGTTATCCTTTCTGCTAAAGTCCTGCCGTAATCGTATTTTGCGCGGGTAGTTCTTGCCCGCGTTCCCCCCTCTCTCTGCGTAACCCGAAATTGCTGCTTATACTTGTGGCAAGTGTCGGCTCATTCAGGGAGGTCACGTGAAAAAACTCACCGATAAACAAAAGTCCAGGCTATGGGAACAACGGCGAAACGCCAATTTCCAGGCCAGCCGACGGCTGGAAGGCGTAGATATTCCACGGGTTACTCTGAGTGCTGAAGACGCCCTGGCGCGTCTTGAGGAGCTGAGGAGGCACTATGAGCGATAAATTCGGTGATGGACGCGACCCGTATTTATATCCGGGCCTGAATGTCATGCGTAACCGTCTGGGGATTCATCAGGCGCAGCGTTTGGCTCAGGCGGCTTATGAACTGACGGCGCTGCGTGCGGCGACTATCGAATTGGGGCCGCTTAAACGGGGTTTACCGCACCTGTGCGCCATTCATCGCCAGCTGTATCGGGATATTTTTGACTGGGCCGGACACCTGCGCGAAGTCGATATCTACCAGGGCGATACTCGCTTTTGCCATTTCGCTTATATCGAGAAAGAGGGCAATGCGCTGATGCAGGACCTGGAAGATGAGTCCTGGTTGGTGGGATCTCCGGAAGACAAGTTTGTCGATCGTCTTGCGCATTATTATTGCGAAATCAATGTGCTGCATCCGTTTCGCATTGGCAGCGGCCTGGCGCAGCGTATTTTCTTCGAACAGTTAGCGATTCATGCCGGGTATATGCTGAGCTGGGATGGCATTCCGGTTGAGGAGTGGAATCAGGCTAATCAGAGCGGGGCGATGGGTGACCTGTCTGCACTGCGGGCGATATTTCGTAAAGTGGTAAGCGAAGCCCCGGAAACTGAGTAGAATAGCGCGGTTCTTATGTACCGGAGCCGCCATGATCCTGCTTATCGATAACTATGATTCTTTTACCTGGAACCTGTACCAATACTTCTGCGAATTGGGCGCTGATGTCCTTGTCCGGCGCAACGACGAGCTGACGCTGGCGCAAATTGATGCGCTGAGCCCGCAAAAAATCGTGATTTCCCCTGGACCCTGTACGCCGGATGACGCCGGTATTTCGCTGGAAGTTATTCGTCATTTCGCGGGTAAGATTCCGCTGCTGGGTGTTTGTCTTGGCCACCAGGCGATGGCTCAAGCCTTTGGCGCGAGCGTGGTTCGGGCGGCTAAAGTGATGCACGGTAAAACCTCGCCGATTACTCATAACGGACAGGGTGTTTTTCAGGGACTCGCCAACCCATTAACGGTAACGCGTTACCATTCTCTGGTGGTTGCTCCTGAGACGCTTCCCGAGTGCTTTGAGGTGACGGCCTGGAGTGAAACGCAGGAGATTATGGGCATTCGTCACCGTGAGTGGGATATGGAAGGGGTGCAGTTTCACCCGGAGAGTATTCTCAGCGAACAGGGACATCAGCTGCTGGCTAATTTTCTCAATCGCTGATTTGTGGTTGCTATTCAGTGATTTTTTATTCATATTTTGTGATTATAATTTCACTAACATTTCTGCTTAACAGGGTGGCAATGACATGGCAATTGAACAAACTGCAATTACGCGCGCGACATTCGATGAAGTGATTCTGCCGATTTATGCACCGGCTGAGTTTATCCCGGTAAAAGGGAAAGGGAGTCGAGTGTGGGATCAACAAGGCAAAGAGTATGTTGATTTCGCGGGCGGCATTGCAGTGACCGCGTTAGGGCATTGCCATCCGGCACTGGTTGAGGCGTTAAAAACCCAGGGCGAAACTCTGTGGCATACCAGCAACGTTTTCACCAACGAACCGGCGTTGCGCTTAGGCCGTAAAATCATTGATGCGACCTTCGCCGAGCGTGTGTTGTTCATGAACTCCGGTACCGAAGCCAACGAAACCGCCTTTAAGCTGGCGCGCCACTATGCCTGCGTGCGTCATAGCCCCTTCAAAACCAAAATCATTGCCTTCCATAATGCGTTTCACGGCCGTTCGCTGTTTACCGTTTCTGTCGGCGGTCAGCCGAAATACTCCGACGGCTTTGGACCAAAGCCAGCGGATATCATCCATGTCCCGTTTAACGATCTGCATGCGGTCAAAGCGGTGATGGACGATCACACCTGCGCGGTGGTGGTTGAGCCTATTCAGGGAGAAGGTGGCGTCACTGCGGCAACGCCGGAATTCCTGCAAGGTTTACGTGAGCTTTGTGACCAGCACCAGGCGCTGTTGGTATTTGATGAAGTGCAGTGCGGGATGGGGCGTACCGGCGATTTGTTTGCCTATATGCACTACGGCGTGACGCCGGATATCCTCACCAGTGCGAAGGCGCTCGGTGGCGGCTTCCCGGTAAGCGCGGTGTTGACCACTCAGGAGATTGCCTCCGCATTCCATGTGGGCTCACACGGATCCACTTACGGCGGCAACCCGCTGGCCTGCGCGGTAGCGGGGGCAGCGTTTGATATCATCAACACGCCGGAAGTGCTGGGAGGCATTCAGGCCAAACGTCAGACGTTTGTCCAGCATTTGCACAAGATTGATCAACAGTTCGACATTTTCAGCGATATTCGCGGAATGGGGCTGCTGATTGGCGCCGAGTTGAAGCCGCAGTTTAAAGGCCGGGCGCGCGATTTCCTCTATGCCGCCGCGCACGAAGGGGTGATGGTGCTGAACGCCGGGCCGGACGTGATGCGTTTCGCGCCGTCACTGGTGGTAGAGCAGGCGGATATCGATGAAGGGATGCAGCGCTTCGCGCAGGCGGTAGCGAAGGTGGTGGGCTGATTGCCGGATGGCGGCGCGAGCGCCTTATCCGGCCTACAGGGTAAGTTGTGATTCGTAGGCCGGATAAGCGTAGCGCATCCGGCAGTCGATCTTAGCCCTTCATATCCCGTAACCGACGGCTCAGCCAGATCCCGTGGTGCGGTCGCTGACGCCATGCTACCGACGAAATGGTGTGCATGGTGTTCAGATGCCCCAATACCCTTTGTAGATGCTGCTCCAGGGTGCTTAACGGACCGTGGGACAGCATCTCTGGTGCCTCGAGAATATTCACATCTCCCGAGCTTCCCGGCCCATCATATTCCAGTCGCTGCTGACAGCGCTGGAGCGCGATTTCGCAGGATTCCAGATACCGCTGCGCCAAATCCGGCGTCAGCATCGTATGTTCCCTTGCCAGCGTGGTCATCGCGTTGATGTGTTCGACGATAAACTGGCTGTGCGTGACCCACAGTTTCATATCTGCCAGATAGTGCGAGTTGAATCCTGGCTCCTGCATTGCCTGGTTCAGCGAGTTGAACAGCGTGTTTTGCGTCTGGTTGACCCGCATGCGTTGATACGCCAGCGGTGTAGCCTGCGGATCGTTGCTGAGGATCAGGCGAATAGCCTCCTGGTCGGCTTCTAACGCATCGTGGGCGTTCTTACGCAGCAGGCCGCTCTGCCACTGTGGCCACAGCCAGAGCGTACCGCCAAAGGCGATTAAGCAGCCTATTACCGTGTCAACAAACCGCGGCACGATAAACTGTTCCCCGTTCAGCGTCAGTAGTTGCAGGGTGTATACCGCCGTTACCGTAAAGCCGACGGTAGCCCAGCCGTAGTTTTTGCGGATGATCAGATAGCTCACCAGGGTGATCAGCAGCATAGCCGCCAGCGTGAAACCTTCAGGAATATGAAAGTGCAACGTGACGCCGGCAATAACCAGTCCAACGAGCGTACCTACGGAACGATGTAAGATGCGCACCCGGGTCGCCCCGTAGCCATTTTGCGTAACAAACAGGATTGTCATCAAAATCCAGTAAGGCTTTGGCAGGTGTAAGGCGCTGCCCATCAGGCTGGCGATGCTCAACATAACGCTGATGCGTCCGGCATTGCGCAGCGCCGGGGATTTCAACGACAGGTAGTTTTTCAGGGCAGGGATCAGCGGCAACCGACGCTGCTTGTCAGCCATTAAGTCACGGGCATACAGCGGGCGCTGGGTGCGTAGCACGCGGGCAATACGGCTGAAGTGCCAGTAGCAAAATTGTCCCACCGGATTGTCCGGATGCTGCCTGGCGATTTTCTCCAGCGTGCCAATCTGCTTTTCCATCGAGAAACGGGTTGGCAAGCGGTGATACAAAATATCATCGGCCAGTACCCGAAGGCGTTCGGCGACGGTACGCGCGTTCCAGCGAATCACCTGCTCGGCGTGGCTACGCTCAACCAGTTTTTGCACTTCTTCTGGCTGGTGGAGGCTAACGGAAATATGTTCCTGTAAATCCAACGCCTCCTGAAAGGCACGCAGCAGGCGTTTGTATTCGTTGTTGTGATGCGCCGACAGCATATGCATTTGCTGATAGCACTGGGTAATCAGATCCACTGCCTTTTGTTGGCGAACCAGCAGGGGAGGTAGCGCTTTTTCTGGGTCGGCATGCTGGGTCAGCATGCTGTACTTGGCTTCACAGTAATCGGCTAATTCACGGTACAGCAAGCTGAGCGATTCGCGGAGCGGTTGTTCGCGCCACATCCAGAACCAGAACCAGTTGAACAGGCCATACCATAACGTGCCCAGCGCGTAGATCAGCAACGGCTCCCAGACGGGCATATTCCCGGCCAGGCTGAGCGTGAAAATCGCCGCGATAAGCGAGGCTGGCAGTAATCGCGCATGCAAAGGGCTTAGCTCAGCGGTTACGCCAAGAATCAGCGTCAGGCCGGTGAGGATCAATGGCAGCGGTATAGTTTGCGCAAGCAGTAGCTGCATGATCAAACTGCACCCGGCAAACAGCGATGCACCAATGACTAAGCGTTTGAAAAAGCGCTTGTGCGGGGTATCAAGACCGGCAATGTTGCAGCAGGCAGGGACGAGGGAAAAGAGAAGCCCCAAATGAAGCTGACCGATGATCAGACCAACAGCCACAGGTAAACATAGCACCAGCGTTTGTCGTAGTGCGTAGTTGATCTCTGGGTGGTATATCAGTCTTCGCCACATCGGTGCAAACAAAAGTGGCGCATTACTGGGTAACGCGCCACTTCGATGGGGTTAACGCGTGCCGTAGACGACGATGGTCTTACCGTGTGCGGAGATCAGGTTCTGATCTTCCAGCATCTTCAGAATACGACCGACGGTCTCACGGGAGCAGCCAACGATCTGGCCGATTTCCTGACGGGTGATTTTAATCTGCATGCCGTCCGGGTGGGTCATCGCGTCAGGCTGTTTCGCCAGATTCAGCAGCGTCTGAGCGATACGACCGGTAACGTCGAGGAAGGCAAGGTTGCCGACTTTTTCAGACGTGACCTGCAGGCGACGAGCCATCTGAGAAGACAGACGCATCAGAATATCCGGGTTGACCTGGATTAATTGACGAAATTTTTTGTAGGAAATTTCAGCGACTTCACATGCGGTTTTGGCACGTACCCAGGCGCTACGTTCCTGGCCTTCTTCGAAGAGGCCTAATTCACCAATAAAATCGCCCTGATTCAGATAAGAAAGGATCATTTCTTTCCCTTCTTCATCTTTGATCAGCACTGCCACGGAGCCTTTAACGATGTAATACAACGTTTCCGCTTTTTCACCCTGGTGAATCAGCGTGCTCTTCGATGGGTACTTATGAATATGGCAATGAGACAAGAACCATTCGAGAGTCGGGTCTGTTTGCGGTTTGCCAAGCACCATGCGCGGTTATCCTCTGTTATAAGCTGTCTCCAGAGCCAGAAAACGACGCTGCCTCTGGGTTTGCAAAAATATGCTTCCCGCTACCTGGGAAAGGGGCTGTCAAAAATAAACTGCAGCCTGTAATGTGATGTCCTCTGCATACATGCAGTACGTCAATGTATTACTGTAGCATCCTGACTGTTTTAGCATAGCTTTCGCCGTGTGTCTCCTGGTGTCTCGCTTCAGCATGACGCAGGTCGCCTTCCGTTGCGAGAATTGTTATGTGCGCGTAATCTGTCAGGAAAATTGAAACATTGGAGTTACGAAATATGCAAGCGCGTGTAAAGTGGGTTGAGGGGTTAACCTTCCTCGGTGAGTCCGCCTCTGGCCACCAAATTTTGATGGACGGTAACTCCGGTGATAAAGCGCCGAGCCCGATGGAAATGGTATTAATGGCTGCTGGCGGTTGTAGCGCAATTGACGTGGTGTCGATCCTGCAAAAGGGTCGTCAGGATGTGACCAACTGCGAAGTGAAGCTGACTTCAGAGCGCCGCGATGAAGCTCCGCGCCTGTTTACCCACATCAACCTGCATTTCATCGTAACGGGTAACGATCTGAAAGATGCGTCTGTTTCCCGCGCTGTCGATCTTTCCGCGGAAAAATACTGCTCCGTGGCGTTGATGCTGGAAAAGGCGGTGAACATTACCCACTCCTATGAAGTGGTTGCTGCGTAATATCTGATGCCGGATGGTGGCATTGCCTTATCCGGTCTACAGGATGATGTTGATTCGTAGGCCCGATAAGCGAAGCGTCATCGGGCACTTTCCACACCTCACTCTATCTTCTTACCTTCCATCAGTCGCTGGACCAGCGGCAGCATAATCAACTCCATCGCCAGACCCATTTTGCCACCCGGCACGACTAACGTATTGATATGGGAAATGAATGAGCCCTGCAGCATGGCCAGTAGCCAGGGATAATCGATCCCTTCCAGATTACGAAAATGAATCACGACAAAGCTTTCATCCAGTGATGGAATGCTCTTGGCGGCAAAGGGGTTGGAGGTATCGACGGTCGGTACGCGCTGGAAGTTAATATGCGTCCGGGAAAACTGCGGCGTGATGTAATTGATGTAATCGTCCATTGAGCGCACCACCGAGTCCATCACCGCTTCACGCGAGTGTCCGCGCTCGCTGGTATCGCGGGTCAGCTTCTGGATCCATTCCAGGTTTACGATCGGCACCACGCCAACCAGCAGATCGACGTGCCGGGCTACGTTTTGCTGTGGGGTGACGACGCCACCGTGCAGTCCTTCATAAAACAGGACATCTGTCGGTTCAGGCAGCGGCTGCCAGGGCGTGAATGTCCCCGGAACCTGATTCCATGGAACGGCCTCATCGTAAGTATGCAGATATTTTCGCGACTGGCCTTTGCCCGTCTGACCGTATTCGATGAAGGTTTGTTCCAGCAAGCCGAAGTCATTAGCCTCGGGGCCAAAATAGCTGATATGCCGCCCGGCATCGCGCGCTTTGCGAATCGCCATGTCCATTTCCGGACGGGTATAGCGATGAAAACTGTCACCTTCCACCTCGGCGGCGCGCAGATTTAACTGCGCGAAAATTTTACGAAACGCGAGGCTGGTGGTGGTGGTCCCCGCGCCGCTGGATCCTGTTACCGCAATCACCGGATGTTTGGCAGACATAACAACTCCATGAAATGGTTGTAATTATAGTAAAGTCGGCCGGCGGCTACGGATTACTCGTGAATCTGCTTCCTCGGCATAATGTTGACCGTTTCATGCAGTTCGGACCACACCAGCACGGCTTCACCTGATTGTAGTTGGCGTTTGACGTCGGCGACTTTTTGTTCGAGCGAGCGTTCATGTTCACCATAATCGGTGCCTTCGCGCAAGACAAAGCTTTCAATCAGATTGTCCAGCGCGTCCGGGGAGATATCTTGCCAGGGGATAATCATGATGACGCCTCCAGATACGTTGTCAGCCAGTCCGGGATTCGGGATTCCAGCCACATCTCAGGACGGCGCACCGTGCCACCTATAAATCCGACGTGGCCGCCGTGTTCAGTAAGCTGGTACTCCACCTGTGAGGGCAGATTTTCCGGTTTTGGGATCACATGATGATCCATAAACGGATCGTCTTTCGCATGGATAATCAGCGTTGGTTTGGCGATCCGATTAAGCAACGGCATGGCGCTGCACTGGCGGTAATAGTCTATAGCATCGGCGAAACCGTGGATTTTGGCGGTGATTAGATCGTCAAAATCGCGAATGCGGCGCAAAGATTTCAACTGGGCCAGACTCACCGGCAACGAACCTGGATAGGCTTCAAGCTTACGTGAGGCATTGGCTTTCAACAAATTGAGCAGGTAGCGCTGATAGACCCGGGAGAAGCCCTTGTCCATATGGTAGCTACAGGCTTCCAGCACGAAAGGCGCGGAGACGATAACCGCCGCATCTATCGGAATATCGTTGCCTTCTTTGGCCAGCAGGCAAGCCAGCATGTTTCCACCGAGTGAATAACCTACCGCTGCGGTCGGTACGCGACCGAACTCACGTTCCAGCCAGTGTAAAAACCAGGTGCCATCTTCTGTTTCACCGGAGTGATAAATACGGTTCAGACGATTGGGTTCGCCGCTGCAACCGCGAAAATGCATTACCACGCCCAGCCAGCCGCGCTTTTGTGCTGCTTCAATCAGGCCATGTGCGTAGGGGCTGTTCAGACTGCCTTCCAGACCGTGAAAAACCACCAGGCGCGGTTTGTGTTTCGCCTGTTGCGGATCTTCGCTCCACGCCAGATCGACGAAATCACCGTCGGGCAATTCCAGACGCTGCCAGTGGGCGTCGAACTTCACCTTGCGGCGAATTAAACGCGGCAGCATCGTCTGCAGATGGCGGTTACTGATACCGCGCATCGGGCGGAATTCTCGCGAATCGTCGGTAGGTGGGGTCATTTCTGTGGACGTGATTTCAACCATAACACCGGAGCAATTAATAATCGGAAAGAATAACTATACCGCGCACAGCGCGTGCGGGTTAGCCAATATGTGATTTTGTCGCTAGTCAGTCAGCAGGTTACGCGAGATTGGGTCACAACTACGTCAACGAAACGTAGGCCTGATAAGACGCGCGAGCGTCCTCATCAGGCATTTTCGGCTCTGGCGCCGGATGGCAGCTTCGCCTTCTCCGGCAATCATGACTACTCGGCGAGCATCTGCTCAAGCTGCTCCTGAGCCTCCAGCCAGGCCATTTCACACTCTTCCAGCCCGGATTTCGCACTGGCCTGCTGTTGCAAACAGGCGGTGAGTTCGGCTTTGCGGCTTTGGTCGTACAGTTCGCTGTCGCCGAGTTTCTCTTCCGCCTGCGCCAACTGCGCGTGCAGTTTCTCCATCTCTTTTTCCAGACGGGTAATCTCTTTACGCAAGGGTTGTGTCAGGGTGCGCAGTTCCGCTTCACGACGCTTCTGGTCTTTACGTGCCTGGGCACTGTTAACGCTCTCTTTCGCTGGTTCGTCGCCCTGATTTTCCTGTTTCTGGACATCACTCAGCCACTGCTGATAATCCTCCAGATCGCCATCAAACGGCTCGACTTTCTTGTCGTGTACCAGATAGAGGTCGTCTGTGGTGGAGCGGATTAGGTGACGGTCGTGAGAGACGACAACCAGCGCGCCTTCAAAATCGATCAGCGCTTCGGTCAGCGCCTGACGCATATCCAGGTCCAGGTGGTTGGTCGGTTCATCGAGCAGCAGCAGATTCGGGCGCTGCCAGACGATCAACGCCAGCACCAGACGCGCTTTTTCGCCACCGGAGAAGCGGCGTGTCTCTTCGCTGACTTTATCGCCCTGGAAGCCGAATCCACCCAGGTAGTCACGCAGTTTCTGCTCCAGCTCTTGCGGCGCCATGCGTGCCAGATGCTGAATGGGTGATTCATCGGCGCGTAAAAACTCCAGCTGGTGCTGTGCGAAGTAGCCCAGTTTGATGCCTTTCGCCAGGCCAATCTCGCCGCTGATGGGGGCCAGTTCGCCTGCCAGCAGCTTAATCAGCGTCGATTTGCCCGCGCCGTTGCGACCGAGCAGGCCGATGCGGGAACCCGGCACCAGATTCAGTTTGATCGAATCGAGAATGACGCGATCGCCGTAGCCAGCGCTGACCTTTTCCATCTTCAGCAGCGGGTTTGGCAGGCTTTCCGGCTCACGGAAGCTGAAGTGGAACGGGTTGTCCACGTGCGCTGGGGCAATCAGCTCCATGCGTTCCAGCATTTTGATACGGCTCTGCGCCTGTTTTGCTTTCGTTGCTTTAGCGCGGAAACGATCGATATAGCTTTGCAGATGCGCCACGCGTTCCTGCTGGCTTTCGTACATTGCCTGTTGCTGTGCGAGGCGGGTCGCACGCTGGATTTCAAACGCGCTGTAGTTGCCGGTGTACTCGAACATGGTTTGCTGTTCGATATGAATAATTTTATCTACCACCGGATCGAGGAAGTCGCGGTCGTGGGAGATCAAGATCAGCGTGCCCTGATAGCTTTTCAGCCATCTTTCCAGCCAGATCACCGCGTCGAGATCGAGGTGGTTGGTGGGTTCATCGAGCAGCAGTAGGTCTGAACGGCAAATCAGCGCCTGGGCCAGGTTGAGACGCATACGCCAGCCACCGGAGAAGTCGCTGACCGGACGTTCAAGCTGTTCGTTGGAAAAACCGAGGCCATGTAGCAGGCTGGCGGCGCGTGAACGCACGGTCCAGGCGTCGATAGCATCCAGCTTGCCATGGACGGTGGCAATGGCATGTCCATCGTTACGTTCGTTGGCGTCGTTCAACTGCGCTTCCAGTTGACGATACTCGCGGTCGCCGTCAATCACATACTCCAGCGCGGGCTGTGGCAACGCAGGCGTTTCCTGATTCACCCACGCGAGCTGCCAGTTCCCCGGATAGGTAAATCCTCCAGCGTCGGCGCTGAGTTCATTTTTCAGCAATGCCAGCAGGGTAGATTTACCGCAGCCATTTTTACCCACCAGGCCAACCTTCTGCCCTGGATTAATGGTGGCCGTGGCATTGTCCAGCAAGACGCGCACGCCGCGACGAATTTGTAACGATGAGAAAACAATCATAAGGCGCCGTATGTTCAGACTATGTTAATTTATCATTATGATAATGTAATGTGTGGGCCGTTTGCCGCACCGAGGCGCAATGGTAGCCCAAAACGTCGAAAATAGACAAAAGACAAAACCGGGAGGGGGATGATGTTCCAGCCAGCGAAAGTCTTGCTGCTGTATGCCCATCCGGAATCTCAGGACTCGGTCGCGAACCGTGTTCTGCTTAAACCGGCCATGCAGCTCAGCAATGTTACCGTGCACGACCTTTACGCGCACTATCCTGATTTTTTTATCGATATTCCGCATGAACAGGCGCTGCTGCGTGAGCATGATGTGATTGTTTTTCAGCACCCACTCTATACCTATAGCTGTCCGGCGCTGCTAAAGGAGTGGCTTGACCGCGTACTGAGCCGCGGATTTGCCAGCGGTCCCGGAGGGAATCAACTGGCGGGAAAGTACTGGCGTAGCGTTATCACTACCGGAGAACCGGAAAGCGCCTACCGCTATGACGCGCTAAATCGTTATCCAATGAGCGATGTGCTGCGCCCTTTCGAGCTAACGGCCGGTATGTGCCGTATGCACTGGATGAGCCCTATTATCGTTTACTGGGCCAGACGGCAAACGAAGCAGGAGCTGGATAGCCATGCGAAAGCGTATGGTGACTGGCTGGCGAATCCGATCCCTGTGGGAGGCCGCTGATGGAAGGTTCTGATTTATTGACGGCGGGAGTGTTGTTCCTCTTCGCGGCGGTGGCTGCGGTACCCCTGGCCTCAAAGCTGGGTATCGGTCCTGTGCTGGGTTACTTGCTGGCGGGTATTGCTATCGGCCCGTGGGGATTAGGATTCATCAGCGATGTGGATGAAATTCTGCACTTTTCCGAGCTGGGCGTGGTGTTTCTGATGTTCATCATTGGGCTGGAACTTAATCCCGCCAAACTGTGGCAACTGCGGCGTTCAATTTTTGGTGTCGGTGCCGCGCAGGTGATGCTGAGTGCGGTGGTGCTGGCCGGATTATTGATGCTCACTGCGTTCTCCTGGCAGGCGGCAGTGGTTGGCGGCATTGGTCTGGCAATGTCATCGACCGCTATGGCGCTACAGTTGATGCGCGAAAAAGGCATGAACCGCAGTGAATCCGGACAGCTGGGCTTTTCGGTACTGCTGTTTCAGGATCTGGCGGTGATCCCTGCGCTAGCGCTGGTTCCGCTGCTGGCGGGTTCTGCTGACGAACATTTTGACTGGATTAAAGTGGGAATGAAGGTGCTGGCCTTTGCCGGCATGCTGATTGGCGGTCGCTATTTGCTGCGTCCGGTTTTCCGCTTTATTGCGGATTCTGGCGTGCGGGAAGTATTCACCGCCGCCACGCTGCTGTTGGTGCTGGGTTCTGCTTTATTTATGGATGCGCTGGGGCTGTCAATGGCGCTGGGAACGTTTATCGCGGGCGTGCTGCTGGCGGAAAGCGAATACCGACATGAGCTGGAAACGGCAATCGATCCGTTTAAAGGCCTGTTGCTCGGGCTGTTTTTTATCTCCGTAGGCATGTCGCTCAATCTTGGCGTGCTCTACACCCATATTCTGTGGGTGGCAGCGAGCGTGATAGTGCTGGTGGTCGTAAAAATGCTGGTGCTGTATGTGCTGGCACGTCTTAACGGCATGAGAAGCTCTGAACGGATGCAATTTGCCGGGGTTTTAAGTCAGGGCGGTGAATTCGCTTTCGTGCTGTTTTCAACGGCATCCTCGCAACGGCTGTTTCAGGGCGACCAAATGGCGTTGCTGCTGGTGACCGTCACGCTGTCGATGATGACCACACCGCTGGTGATGAAGCTGATTGATAAATGGCTCTCCCGCCAGTTTAACGGTACGGATGAGGAAGACGAAAAACCCTGGGTGGAAGATGATAAACCGCAGGTGATTGTGGTGGGGTTTGGGCGCTTTGGTCAGGTTATTGGTCGCCTGTTGATGGCCAATAAAATGCGCATTACCGTCCTGGAGCGGGATATCAGTGCGGTGAATCTGATGCGTAAATATGGCTATAAGGTTTATTACGGTGACGCCACGCAGGTGGAACTGTTGCGCTCCGCAGGGGCTGAGGCGGCGCAATCTATTGTTATTACCTGTAATGAGCCTGAAGACACCATGAAACTGGTGGAACTGTGCCAACAGTATTTTCCGCATTTGCATATTCTTGCGCGAGCGCGCGGACGTGTAGAGGCGCATGAGTTATTACAGGCTGGTGTGACGCAGTTTTCCCGCGAAACGTTCTCCAGTGCGCTGGAGCTGGGGCGTAAAACGCTGGTTACACTGGGTATGCATCCGCACCAGGCTCAGCGCGCTCAGCTGCATTTTCGGCGGCTGGATATGCGCATGCTGCGGGAGCTGATCCCCATGCACACGGATACGGTACAAATCTCTCGAGCCAGGGAAGCCCGGCGCGAGCTGGAGGAAATTTTCCAACGAGAGATGCAGCAAGAGCGACGTCAGCTGGATGGCTGGGATGAATTTGAGTAGAGGATAATCATGGCAATTCGTAAACGTTTTATCGCAGGTGCAAAATGTCCGTCCTGCCAGGCGCAGGATACGCTGGCGATGTGGCGCGAAAATAATATCGATATTGTTGAGTGTGTTAAGTGCGGCCATCAGATGCGGGAAGCGGATAAAGAGGCGCGCGAGCACGTTCGCAAAGAAGAGCAAGTGATCGGGATTTTTCATCCGGACTAGCGATATGGCGCAGCTTTTTTTAAGCTAGAGGGTACACGGGTGCAGAATTCCGCTACAATCTGCGCCACTATTCTTTCCATGCTCAGGAGATATCATGAAAGTAGCAAAGGACCTGGTGGTCAGCCTGGCCTATCAGGTACGTACAGAAGACGGTGTGTTGGTTGATGAGTCTCCGGTGAGTGCACCGCTGGACTACCTGCATGGTCACGGTTCCCTGATTTCTGGCCTGGAAACAGCGCTGGACGGTCATGAAGTTGGCGACAAATTCGATGTTGCTGTTGGCGCAAACGACGCATACGGTCAGTACGACGAAAACCTGGTACAGCGCGTTCCTAAAGACGTCTTCATGGGCGTTGACGAACTGCAGGTTGGCATGCGTTTCCTGGCTGAAACTGACCAGGGTCCAGTACCGGTAGAAATTACCGAAGTGGAAGACGACCACGTTGTGGTTGACGGTAACCACATGCTGGCTGGCCAGAATCTGAAATTCAACGTAGAAGTTGTTGCTATCCGCGAAGCGACCGAAGAAGAACTGGCTCACGGCCATGTTCACGGTGCTCACGGTCACGACCACGATCATGACCACGGTCATGATGGTTGCTGCGGTGGTCACGGCCACGGTCACGACCATGGTCACGAGCACGGCGGCGAAGGCTGCTGCGGCGGTGGCGGTAAAGGTAACGGCGGCGGCTGCGGTTGCCACTAATACCCTTCGTCTTTCAACCCACAGCGGTGTTGGCTGCGCTTTCGAATCCCGGTCACATAGTTATCTATGCTCCCAGGACTTCCTCAAGCTTGCCGCCTTGCTGTGATTTGAAATCCTTTGGGTATATGTGAGTAGATCCGATAAGCGTTAGCGCCTTCGGACACAAAAAAGCGGGGATATCCCCGCTTTTTTTACGTCTCAATAATGTGGCGGCGGGGTCTCTTCAGACTGCGACGCAATGTGGGACGGCTGCGTTGCTTTGAGCTTTTCTGTCAGCAGACGCAGATGGTCGCGCAGTTTGGCCATTTCCAGTTCATGCGCGGTCACCGTCACGTTGAGCTCTTCAATGGTTATCTCCTGAAATGCCAGGCGACTTTCCAGTTCAGCCAGGCGAGTTTCCATTGTTGTATCCTGCATGATTCACCTCTTTCTTTTTTCTCCGGCAGATCGCGGACTGCGGCGAATTCTACTTAACTTTGCCTGTTTGCACAGCACTCAATCTTCGGTAACGAAACTAATTTAAACAAAAAGAGTCTGAAAAGTGGTGATAATAGGGCGTGCCTGTATGTTGATTTGTTCTGCAACGCTTTATAGTACATTTTTATGTTAGTTAACCCTGGGGTGAGATGCCCCGGCCCTGGAGATATGGATGAAATCACTGTTTAAAGTAACGCTGCTGGCGACCACAATGGCTGTTGCTCTGCATGCCCCGATCACCTTCGCTGCTGATGCTGCGAAACCAGCCGCTACTGCTGACAGCAAAGCAGCATTCAAGAATGACGATCAAAAAGCCGCTTACGCGCTGGGCGCGTCCCTGGGTCGTTATATGGAAAACTCTCTGAAAGAGCAGGAAAAACTGGGCATCAAACTGGATAAAGATCAGCTGATCGCTGGTGTTCAGGATGCGTTTGCAGACAAGAGCAAACTGTCTGACCAGGAAATCGAACAAACTCTGCAGGCGTTTGAAGCGCGCGTGAAGAGCTCCGCTCAGGCGAAAATGGAAAAAGACGCGGCTGATAACGAAGCCAAAGGTAAAGTTTACCGCGAGAAATTTGCTAAAGAGAAAGGCGTTAAAACCTCTTCTACTGGCCTGGTCTATAAAGTAGAGAAAGAGGGGACTGGCGCTGCACCGAAAGACAGCGATACCGTGGTAGTCAACTACAAAGGTACGCTGATCGATGGGAAAGAGTTTGATAACTCTTATACCCGTGGTGAGCCGCTCTCTTTCCGTCTTGACGGTGTAATCCCTGGCTGGACTGAAGGCCTGAAAAACATCAAGAAAGGCGGCAAAATCCAGCTGGTTATCCCACCGGATCTGGCTTACGGCAAAACCGGCGTTCCGGGCATTCCGGCCAACTCTACGCTGGTCTTTGATGTTGAACTGTTAGACATCAAACCGGCACCGAAAGCCGACGCGCAGCCAGATGCTGCACCGGCAGATAAAGCTGCAGACAGCAGCAAAAAATAAGCTAACAGAAACCGCCGCCCACAGGGCGGCGGTTTTTTATTATCTACAGGATATAATTAATACTGGAAAGCGCCTTGTGCGCTGTATTACTTTAGATGCCCCTATAATAGTGATGAGCCTGCCCTGACAACATAACGACAGGCTCCTGAAAAGGAGTGCTTTTTTTCATGTCCAGGTCGCTTTTAACCAACGAAACCAGTGAGCTAGATTTGCTGGATCAACGTCCTTTCGATCAAACCGACTTCGATATCCTCAAATCCTATGAAGCGGTAGTGGACGGGTTGGCGATGCTCATTGGTTCCCATTGTGAAATCGTATTGCACTCTTTGCAGGATTTGAAATGCTCGGCTATCCGCATTGCTAACGGTGAACACACGGGCCGTAAAATTGGCTCACCGATTACCGACCTTGCGTTGCGTATGCTGCATGATATGACGGGTGCGGATAGCAGCGTGTCGAAGTGTTACTTCACACGTGCGAAAAGCGGTGTCTTGATGAAGTCGGTGACGATTGCCATTCGCAACCGTGAGCATCGCGTGATTGGTCTGCTGTGCATCAACATGAACCTTGATGTTCCTTTCTCGCAGATAATGAATACCTTTATCCCACCGGAAACCCCGGAAGTGGGCTCTGCCGTCAACTTCGCTTCTTCGGTGGAAGATCTGGTTACCCAGACGCTGGAATTCACGATTGAAGAAGTGAATGCCGATCGCAATGTTTCCAACAACGCGAAGAACCGCCAGATCGTCCTGAATTTGTATGAGAAAGGCATCTTCGATATTAAAGATGCCATCAACCAGGTCGCCGATCGGCTGAACATCTCCAAACATACGGTCTACCTCTATATTCGTCAGTTCAAAAGCGGCGATTTCCAGGGGCAAGACAAGTAATGCGTTTTGCCATCATGGTGACAGGGCCTGCTTATGGCACGCAGCAGGCGAGCAGCGCGTTGCAATTTGCTCACGCGCTACTCGAAGAAGGGCATGAGTTATGCAGCGTCTTTTTCTATCGTGAAGGTGTATATAACGCCAATTTCCTGACTTCACCCGCCAGTGATGAATATGATCTGGTGCGGGCCTGGCAACAACTGAATCAACAGCATGGTGTGACGCTGAATATCTGCGTGGCGGCGGCGTTGCGGCGCGGCGTTGTTGATGAAACTGAGGCAAAGCGGCTGGGACTGGCAGGGGCAAATTTACAATCAGGTTTTAACCTCAGCGGGCTTGGATCGCTGGCTGAGGCATCCCTGACCTGCGATCGCGTGGTGCAGTTCTGATGAAACGTGTTGCTTTTGTCTTTTCTACCGTGCCGCACGGCAGCGCATCTGGTCGTGAAGGGTTAGATGCATTGCTGGCGACATCGGCATTAACGGAAGACCTCGGCGTATTTTTTATCGGCGATGGTGTTTTTCAAATCCTCCAGGGACAACAGCCGGATGTTGTGTTGGCCCGAGACTACATCTCAACCTTCAAGCTGTTAGGGTTGTACGATATCGAGCAATGTTGGCTTTGTGCCGCCTCATTACGTGAACGGGGTCTCCAGCAGGGTGTTAATTTTGTGGTCGATGCGACAGCGTTAGAACCGGAAGATTTACGCCGTGAGCTAGGCAACTATGACGTCATTTTAAGGTTTTGAGATACTCATGCTGCACACACTACATCGCTCCGCGTGGCTTACCGATTTCTCCTCTCTTCTTCGCCTGGTAGATAAAGACGATGAGCTTTTATTGCTCCAGGATGGCGTGACCGCGGCAATAGAAGGAAGTCGTTTCCTTGAAAGTCTGCAAAATGCCTCCATTAAGGTCTATGTGCTGGAAGAAGACATTAAGGCTCGCGGGTTGGATGGTCAAATTTCAGACAGTGTCGTCAGGGTTAGCTATACTGACTTCGTCAGACTTACGGTGAAGCATCCCAGCCAGATGTCCTGGTAATTGAGGGATCGTTGTATATTTCTTGACACCTTTTCGACACCGACCTAAAATTCTGCGTCCTCATATTGTATGAGGTCGTTTTATTACGTGTTTACGAAGCGAAAGCTACAACCAGGAGCTATTTAATGGCAACAGTTAACCAGCTGGTACGCAAACCACGCGCACGCAAAGTTGCAAAGAGCAACGTGCCTGCACTGGAAGCATGCCCGCAGAAACGTGGCGTATGTACTCGTGTATATACTACCACTCCTAAAAAACCAAACTCCGCACTGCGTAAAGTATGCCGTGTGCGTTTGACTAACGGTTTTGAAGTGACTTCCTACATCGGTGGTGAAGGTCACAACCTGCAGGAGCACTCCGTGATCCTGATCCGTGGCGGTCGTGTAAAAGACCTCCCGGGTGTTCGTTACCACACCGTTCGCGGTGCGCTTGACTGCTCCGGTGTTAAAGACCGTAAGCAATCACGCTCCAAGTATGGCGTGAAACGTCCTAAGGCTTAATGGTTCTCCGTTAAGTAAGGCCAAACGTTTTATATTAATGTCAAACTAAACTCGTAGAGTTTTGGACAATCCTGAATTAACAACGGAGTATTCCCATGCCACGTCGTCGCGTCATTGGTCAGCGTAAAATTCTGCCGGATCCTAAGTTCGGATCAGAGCTGCTGGCTAAATTTGTAAATATCCTGATGGTAGATGGTAAAAAATCTACTGCAGAAACCATCGTATACAGCGCGCTGGAGACCCTGGCTCAGCGTTCTGGTAAAGATGGCCTGGAAGCTTTTGAAGTAGCCCTTGAAAACGTGCGTCCGACTGTCGAAGTTAAGTCTCGCCGCGTTGGTGGTTCTACTTATCAGGTTCCAGTTGAAGTCCGTCCGGTTCGTCGTAATGCCCTGGCAATGCGTTGGATCGTTGAAGCTGCTCGTAAACGCGGTGATAAATCCATGGCTCTGCGCCTGGCGAACGAACTTTCTGATGCTGCAGAAAACAAAGGTACTGCAGTTAAGAAACGTGAAGACGTTCACCGTATGGCAGAAGCCAACAAGGCGTTCGCACACTACCGTTGGTAATCCCTTCGGAGTTTTAGTCACCAGGCGGGCGCTTCTAGTAAGCAGCCCGCTTTGGGCTACTTAAATTGAACGCCTAAAAGATAAACGAGGAATCAAATGGCTCGTACAACACCCATCGCGCGCTACCGTAACATCGGTATCAGTGCGCACATCGACGCCGGTAAAACCACTACTACCGAACGTATTCTGTTCTACACCGGTGTAAACCACAAAATCGGTGAAGTTCATGACGGCGCAGCCACCATGGACTGGATGGAGCAGGAGCAGGAGCGTGGTATTACTATCACCTCCGCAGCGACTACTGCATTCTGGTCTGGTATGGCTAAGCAGTATGAACCGCATCGCGTAAACATCATCGACACCCCGGGGCACGTTGACTTCACTATCGAAGTAGAACGTTCCATGCGTGTGCTTGATGGTGCAGTAATGGTTTACTGCGCAGTTGGTGGTGTTCAGCCTCAGTCTGAAACCGTATGGCGTCAGGCAAACAAATATAAAGTTCCGCGCATTGCGTTCGTTAACAAAATGGACCGTATGGGTGCGAACTTCCTGAAAGTTGTTGGTCAGATCAAAACCCGTCTGGGCGCGAACCCTGTTCCGCTGCAGCTGGCAATTGGCGCTGAAGAAGCGTTCACCGGTGTTGTTGACCTGGTGAAAATGAAAGCCATCAACTGGAACGAAGAAGATGCAGGCGTAACCTTCACTTATGAAGATATCCCGGCTGACATGCAGGAACTGGCTGAAGAATGGCACCAGAACCTGATCGAGTCCGCTGCAGAAGCTTCAGAAGAGCTGATGGAGAAATACCTGGGTGGCGAAGAACTGACTGAAGAAGAGATCAAAAAAGCTCTGCGTCAGCGCGTTCTGAACAACGAAATCATCCTGGTAACCTGTGGTTCTGCGTTCAAGAACAAAGGTGTTCAGGCGATGCTGGATGCGGTAATTGATTACCTGCCATCCCCAGTAGACGTACCTGCGATCAACGGTATTCTGGACGACGGTAAAGATACTCCTGCTGAGCGTCATGCTAGCGATGACGAGCCGTTTGCTGCTCTGGCATTCAAAATCGCTACCGACCCGTTCGTGGGTAACCTGACCTTCTTCCGTGTGTACTCTGGTGTGGTTAACTCCGGTGACACCATCCTGAACTCAGTGAAAACTGCACGTGAACGTTTTGGCCGTATCGTACAGATGCACGCTAACAAACGTGAAGAGATCAAAGAAGTTCGCGCGGGCGATATCGCGGCTGCAATCGGTCTGAAAGACGTGACCACTGGTGACACCCTGTGTGACCCGGATCACCCGATCATTCTGGAACGTATGGAATTCCCTGAGCCGGTAATTTCCATCGCGGTAGAACCGAAAACCAAAGCTGACCAGGAAAAAATGGGTCTGGCTCTGGGCCGTCTGGCTAAAGAAGACCCGTCTTTCCGCGTATGGACTGACGAAGAATCTAACCAGACCATTATCGCTGGTATGGGTGAACTGCACCTCGACATCATCGTTGACCGTATGAAGCGTGAATTCAACGTTGAAGCGAACGTCGGTAAACCTCAGGTTGCTTACCGCGAAGCGATTCGCGCGAAAGTTACCGATATCGAAGGTAAACACGCTAAGCAGTCTGGTGGTCGCGGTCAGTACGGTCATGTTGTTATCGACATGTACCCGCTGGAGCCGGGTTCAAACCCGAAAGGCTACGAATTCATCAACGACATCAAAGGTGGTGTAATTCCTGGCGAATACATCCCGGCCGTTGATAAAGGCATCCAGGAACAGCTGAAATCTGGCCCGCTGGCGGGTTACCCGGTTGTTGATCTGGGCGTGCGTCTGCACTTCGGTTCTTACCATGACGTTGACTCCTCTGAGCTGGCGTTTAAACTGGCCGCTTCTATCGCCTTCAAAGATGGCTTTAAGAAAGCGAAACCAGTTCTGCTTGAGCCTATCATGAAGGTTGAAGTAGAGACTCCGGAAGAGAACACCGGTGACGTAATCGGTGACTTGAGCCGCCGTCGTGGTATGCTTCGTGGTCAGGAATCCAACGTCACTGGCGTTGTTATCCATGCTGAAGTTCCGCTGTCTGAAATGTTCGGATATGCAACCCAGCTGCGTTCTCTGACCAAAGGCCGTGCTTCTTACTCCATGGAGTTCCTGAAGTACGACGATGCGCCGAACAACGTTGCTCAGGCCGTTATTGAAGCCCGTGGTAAATAATCCACAGGATTAAAACCTAAGTCCCGTGCTCTCTCCATAGGGGAGAGCACTATAGTAAGGAATATAGCCGTGTCTAAAGAAAAATTTGAACGTACAAAACCGCACGTTAACGTCGGCACCATCGGCCACGTTGACCACGGTAAAACTACCCTGACCGCTGCAATCACTACCGTACTGGCTAAAACCTACGGCGGTGCTGCTCGTGCATTCGACCAGATCGATAACGCGCCGGAAGAAAAAGCTCGTGGTATCACCATCAACACTTCTCACGTTGAATATGACACCCCGACTCGTCACTACGCACACGTAGACTGCCCGGGCCACGCCGACTATGTTAAAAACATGATCACCGGTGCTGCGCAGATGGACGGCGCGATCCTGGTTGTTGCTGCGACTGACGGCCCGATGCCGCAGACTCGTG